>DAIOET010000151.1:0-9054 GCA_036746135.1 Cupriavidus sp. | reverse complement strand
GCAAACGATTTTTCTGGCAAACCTACATACTGTCAAGCTGGCAGATTCCCCACTCGGCGTGGGGTGTGGCGGGATTGAAACGGCCAGGAATGGTACCTTTACCGCAGTGGTGCAGCGTTTTTCGAAACGCATGCCCAGCCTCCGCGGCGGCGCCCCAAGTCAGGGTCGATCGGCGCGGGGCATGCACCGCAAACGTGCGCGGGGCGCCCTTTGTGCGGTGGCCCACGCTAGGAAATTTCCGAAGGGCTGCCCTTGAATACCAGGCCAGTTCCCCAAATTGCAGACTTGTGAGTAAGGGTTAGAATAAAAGCCATGGCGACACGGCTGGCGAACACCCCCCAACGCGAAGCAGGCACAGTCATCGAGCGGAAAGAGCAGCAGCTCAAGCCGCCAGCGATGTACAAGGTGCTCCTGCTCAATGACGACTACACTCCGATGGAGTTTGTCGTGATGATCCTGCAGCAGTATTTCAGCAGGGACCGGGAAACGGCGACGCAGATCATGCTCACCGTCCACCGGGAAGGTAAAGGCGTTTGTGGTATCTACACGCGGGATATTGCGGCGACCAAGGTCGAGCTTGTATCAACCCATGCGCGGCAGGCGGGCCACCCCCTGCAGTGCGTGATGGAGGAAGCATGATTGCGCAAGAATTGGAAGTAAGTCTGCACATGGCCTTTGTCGAGGCTCGCCAGGCGCGCCACGAGTTCATTACCGTGGAACACCTGTTGCAGGCGTTGCTCGACAACCCCACTGCAGCTGAAGTGCTGCGCGCGTGCGCGGCCAATATCGAGGACTTGCGCACGAGTCTGAAGAACTTCATCGCCGATAACACGCCTGTCGTGCCCGGCACCGATGAAGTGGACACTCAGCCTACGCTGGGCTTCCAGCGGGTGATCCAGCGCGCCATCATGCACGTGCAGTCGACGTCGAATGGCAAGAAGGAGGTCACCGGCGCCAACGTGCTCGTGGCCATCTTCGGCGAGAAGGATTCCCATGCGGTGTACTACCTGCAACAGCAGGGCGTGACCCGTCTGGACGTGGTCAACTTCATCAGCCACGGCATCCGCAAGGATCAGGCCGAGCCGGCCAAGCACGGCGAAGGCAATCCGGAGGGCGAGGGCGGCGATGGCAAGGAAAGTCCGCTCGAGCAATACACCCAGAACCTGAACGCACTGGCCAAGGCTGGCAAGATCGATCCGCTGATCGGTCGTGACAGCGAGGTGGAGCGCGTGGTGCAGGTGCTGTGCCGTCGGCGCAAGAACAACCCGCTGCTGGTTGGCGAGGCCGGCGTGGGCAAGACCGCCATTGCGGAGGGCCTGGCATGGCGCATCACCAAGAATGAAGTGCCCGATATCCTGGAAAAGGCCACGGTGTACTCGCTCGATATGGGCGCGTTGCTGGCCGGCACCAAGTATCGCGGGGACTTCGAGCAGCGCCTGAAGGGCGTGCTGAAGTCGCTCAAGGACAATCCGCACGCGATTCTGTTCATCGACGAAATCCACACGCTGATCGGCGCGGGCGCCGCTTCGGGCGGCACGCTGGACGCCAGCAACCTGCTCAAGCCGGCATTGTCGTCGGGCCAGCTCAAGTGCGTGGGTGCCACCACGTTCACCGAATATCGCGGCATCTTCGAGAAGGATGCGGCGTTGTCGCGCCGGTTCCAGAAGATCGACGTGGTCGAACCGTCGGTGGACCAGACCGTGCAGATCCTGCGCGGCCTGAAGTCGCGCTTCGAAGAACACCACGGCGTGAAGTACGCGGCCTCGGCGCTGACGGCCGCGGCGGAGCTGTCCGCGCGCTTCATCACCGATCGTCATCTGCCGGACAAGGCCATCGACGTGATTGATGAGGCAGGCGCCGCCCAGCGCATCCTGCCGAAGTCGAAGCAGAAGAAGACCATCGGCAAGGGCGAGATCGAGGACATCGTCTCGCGCATCGCCCGCATCCCGCCGCAGAGCGTGAACCAGGATGACCGCAGCAAGCTGCAGACCCTGGAGCGCGATCTGAAGTCGGTCGTGTTCGGCCAGGACCCGGCCATCGAGGCGCTGGCATCGGCGATCAAGATGTCGCGTGCCGGGCTGGGCAAGACCGATAAGCCGATTGGCTCGTTCCTGTTCTCGGGTCCCACCGGCGTGGGTAAGACCGAAGTGGCCAAGCAGCTCGCGTTCATCATGGGCATCGAGCTGCTGCGCTTCGACATGTCCGAATACATGGAACGCCATGCGGTGAGCCGGCTGATCGGCGCGCCGCCGGGCTATGTCGGGTTCGACCAGGGCGGCCTGCTGACCGAGGCCGTCACCAAGAAGCCGCACTGCGTGCTGCTGCTCGACGAGATCGAGAAGGCACATCCGGATATTTTCAATATCCTGCTGCAGGTGATGGATCACGGCTCGCTGACCGATAACAACGGCCGTCGCGCTGACTTCCGCAACGTCATCATCATCATGACGACCAACGCGGGCGCCGAGACGATGAACCGTGCCACCATCGGCTTCACCACGGCGCGCGAGCAGGGCGACGAGATGGCCGACATCAAGCGGATGTTCACGCCCGAGTTCCGCAACCGGCTGGACGCGACCATCAGCTTCCGTTCGCTGGACGAGGAAATCATCCTGCGTGTGGTGGACAAGTTCCTGATGCAGCTGGAAGAGCAGTTGCACGAGAAGAAGGTCGAAGCCAGTTTCTCGGAGAAGCTGCGCAAGTATCTGGCGCACAAGGGTTTCGATCCGCTCATGGGTGCCCGTCCGATGCAACGCCTGATTCAGGACATGATCCGCAAGGCGCTGGCGGACGAGCTGCTGTTCGGCAAGCTGGTGAGCGGCGGCAAGGTGGCGGTGGATCTGGATGGCGAAGATCAGATCAAGCTGACCTTCTCGGAAGCCGACCCGGAGCCGCCAGAGGCACCGGAAAGCGAACAGCGCGCCGAAGTCTGAGCGCACGGTTCTGCTGCACCGTCATGCAATGGCCGGGCCTGTCCCGGCCATTTTTTTGTCCTGAGTTGCCTGATTGTTCCAGTTTCCGGGCGATCAGCGACGGCAATCCCTGCAAGTTGCGCGATCATCGGGCAAAATACGCGGCGGCGGCAAGCCGCCTTTTACAGATTCCGCGGCCGTGTGGCCGCCTAGCCCCGAGTCCCTGATGTCCTCTCCCGACCGCATGCGGCTACGCCGCTTGCTGCTCAAGTCTCTGCCGATGAGCGCCGCCATGCCTGTGGCGTCACTCGCCGGCCTCGCCCAGGTTGCACATGCCGCGGAGCCTGCCTCGACCGGCCGGCCGATCTCGATGGTGCTACCGTTCCCGCCTGGTGGCAGCGTGGATATCGTGGCAAGGCAATTGCAGCCGGGTTTGAAGACGAGCCTGGGTCAGACGGTAGTGGTCGACAACAAGCCGGGTGCCGGTGGTCTGATTGCCAGCAGTACCGTGGCGCGCGCCAAGCCGGATGGCAATACGCTGCTGATGGCGTTCGACACGCATGCCATCAACCCGTTTGCGTACAAGAACCTGCCGTACGACACGTTCAAGGACTTCACGCCGATCACGCAACTGGTTCGCTTTCCGCTCGTTATCGCGGCGAACCCGGCCCTATCCGCGTCGAACGTGCGCGAGTTGATCGATCTGGCCAAGTCGAATCCCAACGCTGTGCGCTACGCCTCGTCGGGTATCGGCAGCCTGAACCAGCTGGCCGCCGAGGCGCTGGCAACGGAGGCAGGCGTGCATTTCCTGCATGTGCCGTACAAGGGCGGTGGCCCGGCGGTGCAGGCCGTGCTGGCGGGCGAGGTGGATCTGTTCTTCAGCAGCTACGCAGCGGTGCAGGCACATATCGCGGCCAAGACGATCAAGGTGCTGGGCGTTACCGGCACCAGCCGCATCAAGCAGCTGCCGCAGGTGCCGACTGTGGCCGAGCAAGGCTACAAGGGCTTCGAGGCGTATTCGTGGATTGGTGTTTTCGGTCCGGCCCATATGCAGTCGGAAACGGTTTCGCGCCTGCATGACGCACTCGCTGCGTCGATCAGGCAGCCGAAGGTCGTGGAAGCGCTGACCGCGCAGGGTTTCGAGATTGCCATCGGATCGCCGGCCGACCTGGGCAACCTGGTCCGCCACGAACACGACAAATGGCAGGCCGTGGCCCGCAAAGCCAATATCCAGTTCGACTGATCGATGCAAACGCTGCCTGAACCGTTCGACCATGCCGTCATTGTCTGCGGCGACCTCGATGCCGCCGCCGCGCGCTGGCGCGAACTGGGTTTCACGCTGACGCCGCGCGGTTATCACACGCTGGGATCGCAGAATCACTGCATCATGCTGGCGCGCGACTACCTGGAGCTGCTGCACGTCACGGCGCCAAGCCCGAGCCGCCAGTACTACTGGGATGCCCAGCAGCGCGGTGGTGGTTGCGCGGCCATGTCGTGCAAGAGCAGCGATGCATTTGCCACGGCGGACCGGCTGCGTGCGGCGGGATTCCAGCCGTCGGACCCGATCGAGTTCTCGCGCCCGGTGCGGCTTGACGATGGCAGCGAGCATCCGGCCACGTTCCGCGTCACCGCGCTGGACAATGCGCCTGGCGCCCGCTATTTCGTTTGCGAACACCGGACGCCCGAACTGTTGTGGCGGCCGGAATGGCAGACGCATGCCAACGGCGCACAGGCGATTGCCGCGACGTATCTGATGGTGGAGGCCGGTCAGGTAGCCGAGACGGCCGATGCCTATGCCGTGATGACCGGCGCCCCGATGGTCCGGTCAACGGGTGACGCGGCGATGCTCGACATCGACGGTGCGTCATTCGTGATCACGGCGCCCCAGGCGCTGGCCGACGCTGCCGAGGTGCCGGGGTTGCAGCACGGCAAGACGGGTTACGCCGCGATCCGGCTTGCGACAAACGATCTGGAGCGCGCCCGCGCTCACTGGCGGGCCAATGGGGTGCAGGCTACCGACCTCTCGCCGGCGGTTTCGCTGATCCCGGCCGCGCAGGCCAACGGCGTGGCGCTGATCTTCGAACAGCGCTGAGCTCGGCCTGCATTCCCCTCTCCCATTGCATGGCAGAGGGGGGAAACCAACAAGCCGGCTGTTACGCCTTTGCGTGAGCCACGCCGGTCGATCCAAAACCGCCCGCGCCACGGGCGGAGTCTTCCGAAAATTCTTCCACCGTCGTGAACACCGGGCGCAGCACCGGCACGAACATCATCTGGGCGATGCGCTCGCCCGGCTGAATCACGATCGGCTCGCTGCCGGGCGCGTTGCGATTCCACACGCTGACCATGATCTGGCCCTGGTAATCGGCATCGATCACGCCGATCGAATTGCCCAGCACCAGACCCTTCTTGTGGCCCAGGCCCGAGCGCGGCACGATCGTCGCGCACATGAACGGATTGCCCATGTGCACCGCGATGCCGGCCGGAACCAATTGCGCGGGCGTGCCGGGAGCGATCGTCACCGGGCCGTCGACGCAGGCGTGCAGATCGATGGCGGCAGCCATGTCGCTTTGGTAAGCGGGCAGGCCCCAGTCATTCAGACGGGCGTCGAGCACCTTGATTTCGACGGTCGGGTTCGCGGCTACGGTCATGGATTCGTTTTCCTGCGCCAGGGCGCAACTAAGGCGTTAATCGGACAAAGGCGGCATGATACCGCGCCGCTCCGGCCGATCCGGCACTTCAGGTTTGCAGGTCGAAGGCTTCGGCCAGCAGTTCGTAGGTGCGCGTGCGCGCCTGGTACGACGCGGTGACGCTCAGCACGACCAGCTCGTCGGCGGCAAAGCGATCCTTCAGCGCCAGCATGCGCTCGGCCACCTGTTCCGGCGTGCCGCAGATCGTGCGCGGACGTTCGCGCTCGATGATCAGGCGATCGCGCTCCGTAGGCGTGAAGTCGGCCGCCTGCGCCAGCGACGGGATTGGCGCGTTGACGCCATAGGCCATCTGCAACCGGCGGATATCGACCGCGCGTTCCAGAGCCAGTGCCTCGGCTTCGGTATCGGCGCAGATCACGAACACGGCTGCCGCGCTATATGGCGCGTCCTCATAGCCCGGCTCGAAGTCATCGCGATACTGCTGTGCCACGAGTTCGCCGCTATGGGCGTTGATGAAATGCGCGAAGGCGAAACGCAGGCCGAGCCGCGCGGCCAGCGCGCCGCCGAAATCGCTGGAGCCGAGCACCCAGATCTCCGGCCGGGTGTCGATGGCCGGCTGCAGCAGCACGCCCTCGGCCAGATGGTCGGGGGGCACCTCGCCGCGCAGCAGGAAGGACAGGTCCTGCACCTGCTGCGGAAACTGGTCGCCACGGTTGTACTGACCCATCGCCACGGCTTGGGCCGTGCGCATGTCTCCGCCAGGAGCGCGCCCGACCCCCAGGTCGATACGGTTCGGGAACAGGCCCTCTAGCATGCGGAACTGCTCGGCCACCTTGAACGGACTGTAGTAGGGCAGCATGACGCCGCCCGACCCCAGGCGAATTCGCTTGGTCACACTGCCCAGCCGCGCCAGCATGACTTCCGGCGCGGGGTTGCAGACGCCGTGCAGGCCGTGATGTTCGGCGCACCAGTAGCGCGTATAGCCAAGTTCGTCGGCCATCTGGGCCAGGTCGACCGTGGCGGCCAAGGCGTCGCGCGCGGTATGGCCGTGGATGACCGGGCTCTGATCCAGCACCGACAGGCGCAGCTTGGGACGGGTATCACTCATGGACATTGGGTACGGCGGTGTTACACGGACTTGCGCGGCAGGCGCTGGCCAATCGCCGCGACCAGCTCGCGCGCCAGCGACAGCTTGTCGGCGCGTGGCAGGCGCGTCATGCCTTTGGCATCGAACAGCACGATCTCGTTGTCATCGAGGCCGAACGTATGGTGGCCGATATTTCCCACCAGCAACGGCACGCCTTTGCGCTGGCGCTTCTGTTCGCCGTACTGTTCGAGGTTTTCGCTCTCGGCCGCGAAGCCGACGCAGTAGGGCGCATCGGTGCGCGCGGCCACGGCGGCCAGGATGTCGGGGTTCTGCACGAACTCCAGCGTCGGAGTGTCGGTATCGTTGGCCTTCTTGAGCTTCTGCCGGGCCACCTCGGCGGGGCGCCAGTCGGCCACGGCCGCCACGGCGATGAACACATCGACGTCGCGTAGCTGCGCCATCACGGCGTCATGCATCTGCTGAGCACTGCGGATATCGGTGCGCGCCACGCCGCGCGGCGTCGGCAAGGCCGTGGGGCCGGCCACCAGCAGCACATCGGCACCGGCCTCGCGCGCGGCACGCGCAATCGAAAATCCCATCTTGCCCGACGACAGGTTGGTGATGCCGCGTACCGGGTCAATGGCCTCGAAGGTCGGGCCGGCGGTAATGAGCACGCGCTTGCCCTGCAGTGGCTTGGGCTGGAAGAACGCGATCAGATCCTCGACCAGTTCCTCCGGCTCCAGCATCCGGCCATCGCCGATCTCGCCGCAGGCTTGATCGCCCGTGCCGGGACCAAGGATCGTCACGCCATCGGCGCGCAGCTGCGCGGCATTTCGTTGCGTCGGGGCGGCGGCCCACATCTGACGATTCATCGCCGGCGCCACCAGCAGCGGACATTCGCGCGCGATGCACAGCGTGGTCAGCAGGTCGTCGCAGAGTCCGTTGGCCAGCTTGGCCAGGAAGTCGGTGGAAGCAGGGGCGATCAGGATGGCATCGGCCTCACGCGAGAGGTCGATATGGGCCATGTTGTTGCCGATGCGCGCATCCCATTGCGACAGGAAAACCGGGCGCCCGGACAGGGCCTGCATCGTGACCGGTGTAATGAAGTGCGTTGCCGCCTCGGTCATGGCCACCTGCACGGTGGCGCCGGCCTTGGTCAGCAGCCGAACCAGCTCGGCGGACTTGTAGCAGGCGATGCCGCCAGTCAGGCCGAGAACGATGTGCTTGCCGCGCAAATCCATGAGGATGCTCTTCCGAGATCAGAGATCAGAGTTCCGCATCATACCGCCGGTGACGGGGATACGCTGGAAGCGCCGCGCCCCACTCCCACTTGCGGGAGCAGGGCGTGGAAGCATCGCGTCAATGCCGGCGCACCCGCCTCAGTTCGTCCACGATCAGCAGGATCGCCCCCAGCGTGATCGCGCAGTCGGCCACGTTGAAGGCCGGGAAATGCGTGTTACGCCAGTGGAAATCCAGGAAGTCGATCACATGGCCGTGGATAACGCGGTCCACCACGTTGCCCACGGCGCCGCCCAGGATCAGCGAGACGGCCAGGCAGAACATCTTCTGGCCCGTGTGGCGGTACAGCAGCCAGACGATGAAGCCACCGACCACCACGCCCAGCAGCGTGAAGAACCACCGCTGCCAGCCGCCAGCATCAGCCAGGAAGCTGAATGCCGCGCCCTTGTTGTAGACCAGCACCAGGTTGAAAAAGCTGGTGACCGGGCGCGACTCCGCGTACTGGAACGAGCGCGTGATCACGACCTTGAAGAACTGGTCGATCATCACCACCAGCAGCGCAAACGCCATCCACAGCCAGGGGGTGACGTTGGCGCTGGGCTTGCTCTTGCCGCGCGTGGAGGGTGAACGCGAGGAACGGGTCGAGGACGATGCCATCAGGCGTGGCTCCTGTGCTCACCGGCGCCGAACAGGTTGCTGTCACAGCGGCCGCAAATGGTGGGATGCTCGGGGTTGTGGCCAACGTCGGCGCGGTAGTGCCAGCAGCGTTCGCACTTGGCGTGCTGCGACGGCGTCACCGTCACCAGCAGGTCGCCGCCCTCGGGGGCCGCCGTCACCTTGGCCGCCGACGTCAGCAGCACGAAGCGCAGGTCATCGGCCAGGCTCTGCAGCGCGGCCAGCACCGGGCCGCCGGCCGCGATCGTGACTTCGGCCTGCAGCGACGAACCGATGTCGCCTTCCACGCGGACCGCTTCCAGCTGGCGCGTCACTTCGGCGCGCACGGCGCGAATTTCGTGCCACTTTTGCAGCAGGTCGTCGGCGTCGTCGACCGACGGCACCTCGTAGTACGTGCTCGTGAAGATGGTGTCGGTGTGCTCGGTGCCGTGAGCGAAAATCTGCCACGCTTCCTCGGCCGTGAACGACAGGAACGGCGCCATCCAGTGCAGCA
>DAIOET010000150.1:0-9153 GCA_036746135.1 Cupriavidus sp. | reverse complement strand
AAGCCCGCATTCCCGTTCTCGATCGCGGGTTTATCTTTGGCGACGGCATCTACGAGGTGATTCCGCTCTACAACGGCAAGCCGTTCCGCGGCGCGCAGCACCTGGCCCGCCTGGCGCGCAGCCTGGCGGCCATCGGCATTCCCAATCCTCATACCGAAACGGAAT
This sequence comes from Cupriavidus sp., assembly GCA_036746135.1. GTDB lineage: Bacteria > Pseudomonadota > Gammaproteobacteria > Burkholderiales > Burkholderiaceae > Cupriavidus. The sequence goes on along the minus strand of DAIOET010000150.1, from coordinate 8,988 downwards.
GGCTGGCGCAGATCGATCGCGTGGTCAAGGCCAATGGCATGGCTGACCAGATGGTCTACATGCAGGTCACGCGCGGCGTGGCCAAGCGTGCGCACGCCTTCCCGAAGGAAGTCACGCCGACGGTGCTGATCATGACCAATCCGATGGCGCTGCCGCCCGCGGCGTCCGTGGAGCAGGGCGTGGCCTGCGTGACGATGGAAGACCGCCGCTGGCTCAATTGCCAGATCAAGTCCACGTCGCTGCTGGGCAACGTGCTGGCGGCGCAGGTGGCGGCGGAAGCCGGTGTGACCGAGGCCATCCAGTTCCGCGACGGCTTTCTGACCGAGGCGTCGGCATCGAACGTGTGGGTGGTCAAGCAGGGGCGCGTGGCTGCGCCGCCCAAGGACAACCTGATCCTCGAAGGCATCCGCTACGGGCTGATGGAAGAGCTGTGCGCCGCGATGGAAATCTCGTTCGAGGCACGCCGCATCACCCGGGACGAAGTGTTCGGTGCCGACGAGGTACTGATTTCGTCGGCCAGCAAGGAGCTGCTGCCGGTGGTGACGATCGACGGCAAGGCGGTAGGCAACGGCAAGCCGGGGCCGGTGTTCCAGCGGCTCTACGCGGCATACCAGGCAGCCAAGGCGGCGCTGTAATCACACCGCTCGGGTGCCTTGGGTGCATGCTAGGATGGCCGCTGCGGTAATCCACCGATAGGAGGCTGCTCATGTCCAAGCGCGAGCGCAGCCGGCGTGTGATCAAGGAAGAGGTCAGCCGGCGGATTCAGAACATCGACGAGATCGCGGACGACGGTGCAAGGGTTCGGGTGCCTGACCCGATGCCTCATGAGCGGGACGCACGCGGCCGCAACTGGGACATGGCTCGCTTTGGCAACGCGCGCGGCTACGAGGCCGCCATCCGCGCGGTGGTGGACGAAGTGCGCGACGAATTCGATCTCGTCGACGATCCCATGAGCAAGGCGCCGAACCCGTTCGGCGACTGATGGCCGCGCCGGCGGCGGCTCAGGACGGCAACCCCGGCCAGACAGGTTGAGGTTGCCAGCCTTCGATGGCCTTGGCCGGCAACGGCTGGGCAAACAGGAATCCCTGCCCCACGTGGCACCCCTGGTCCTGCAGGAACTGGCGCTGGTACGCGCTGGTCACCCCCTCGGCCACCACATTGAGATTGCGCGCGCGGCCGATGCGGATCACGGCCTCCACTAGCGTGCGCGTTGCCTCGCTGGTTTCCAGATCCAGCAGAAAACTCCGATCGAGCTTGATTTCCTCCACCGGCAGGCGCGTGAGTTGGCTCAGGCTTGAGAATCCCGTTCCGAAGTCGTCGATCGACAGGCGCACGCCGAGCTTGCGCAGCGCGCCAATCGTGGTTTCCGCATCGGCCGTGTGTTCCAGGAAGACCCCTTCGGTGATCTCGATGGTCAGACTGCCGGGCGGCAGGCCGTGCGCGTGCAGCGCCTGGGCCACGACGTCGGGCAGCCCGGGGTCGCGGATGCAGATCGGCGACAGATTGACCGAAATGGCCGGAACGGCGGCGCCCGCCTTGCGCCATAGCGCCTGTTGCGCGCAGGCTTCGCGCACGGCCCAGTAACCCAGCGCGATGATCAGGCCCGATTCTTCGGCCAGCGGCACGAATACGGACGGCGACACATCGCCGCGGCGCGGATGCGGCCAGCGCGCCAGCGCTTCCACGGCCCAGAGATTGCCGCTGGCAAGGTGGATCTGTGGCTGGTAGTGCATGCGCAGCTTGCCCTCGGCGATGGCTTCGCGCAGTTCGCCTTCGAGCGTGCGGCGGTCGCCAAGGCGGCGCGCCAGGGCGGAGTCGTAGAGGCACACCTGATTGCTGCGCTCGCCCACCCGCTGGCGCTTGGCCTGGTAGACGGCCAGATCGGCGTGGTGCAACAGGGTCTCGCGGTCGCGCGCCTGCTCGCTCAGCAGGCTGATGCCGATGCTGGCCGATGGCGACAGACTGAATCCGCGCGCGACGTTGACCGGCTCGGTCAGCGCCTGCAACAGGTCTTGCGCGGCGGCGATGGCGGCATCGCGCGCGTGGCCGGGCAGCAGCACGGCGAATTCGTCGCCGGACAGGCGGCCCACCGTGGCGTCCCCGTGGCGGGCTTGCGCCACGTGCTGCAGACGGGTGGCCACTTCAATCAGGAAGCGGTCTCCCGCGCCATGTCCCTGCACGTCGTTGACGCGCTTGAAATCGTTGAGATCGATGAACAGCAGTGCCAGGGGCCGGCCATCGGCGTTGGCGCGGGCCACGGCATCGTCGGCACGTGCCAGCAGCAACTGCCGGTTCGGCAGGCCGGTCAGTGCATCGTAGTAGGCCAGGCGATGAATGCGCTCCTGCGTCTGGTCGCGCGTCAGCGCCAGCGCGCAGAGGTCGGCCGCCACGGCCACGATGTTTTCGTGAAACGCATCGGGCAGCCGGGGTTCGGTGAAGCACAGGCCGAACGTCCCCAGCACGCGGCCATCGGCGGCACGCACCGGTGTGGACCAACTGGCGGCCAGGCCGGCGGCCAGCGCCACGTCGCGCAGCGGTTCCCAGCGGGGGTCGCGGGAAATGTCTCCGACCGCCACCGGCTTGCCCAGGAAGGCGGCAGCGCCACAGGAACCCGATTGCAGGCCGATCGGCATGTCGTCGAAGATGGCCACGGCGCCTGGGTCGGCCGATGGCATCGCCACATGCCTGAGGCGGCCGTCGGCCACGCGCATCACGGAGGCAATGGCGCCGGGCGCCATGCGTTCCACGCTGCGGCACAGGTCGGCCATGATCTTGCTGGTCGGCAGGTCGCGCGCCAGCGCTTCGAGCGTGCGGTGCTGGATCGATTCGCGCACCTTGGTGGCGGTGATGTCGGTCAGCACGCTCACCGTATTGACCACGCCGGCCGATGGTGCCGTCGTCATGATCGGACTGACGGCAATGGACAGCCAGCGCGGCTGGCCCGCCTTGTCGGCAACCAGCGTTTCATGCTGCAGGGGCTTGCCCTGTGCCAGCGGCGCCAGCAGGGCGTCGATCACATCGGCGCGGGCATTGAGCGGTTTCAGCAATTCGTGCCACGGGCGGCCTACCGCCTGATGCCTGGCGTAGCCGACCAGGCGGGCAAAGCCGCCGTTCACGTGGCAGATGATGCCGCGGCCATCGGTGATCATGACCGGGTTTTCGGCGTGGTCCAGGCAGAGTGACAACATGTGCAACCCTGCCGGGCTTAGCGCTTCGCCACGCCCATCCGGGTGGTCGCACAGGAAGGCGGCAAACTGCATGGCCGAGCCGGTGTCGCCATCGAGCGGCGAAAAGGCGGTGGCATGGAGCCATACATTGCGCACCGTGCCGTCGGATCGCGCGATGGCGATCGCGCGGGCGGCCTCGGCCTTGCTGCCGGCACCTGGCGTGTTCAGCGCGCCGAGCGACAGCGTGCTGGCGCATTGCCCCAGCACTGCCGATCGTCGGACTCCCCACAGCGCTTCGGCGGCGCCGTTGAACAGGGTGACCTGGTTGCGTGCGTTGACCGCGACCACGGCATCGATCGCCTGCTCAAGCGCCTGGGTACGCATGCTTTCTGACTTTCTCTTTATTTTTGGGAATTCGTTGCGTGCGCCCGGCAGTCTCCCTCGAAAGCCGTCCAACCACACGCCCCCGCGAGTGTAAGCCCGATCCCTACCGCCGACGGGCAGGGTTTGCCCGGTCTTTGTGCAGGAATTGCAACGGCGTCAACCCCACTTCCGGAGCGCGGCTGCCGTCCGCGTCATATCCGGCGCTGTTCGCTACCTGCGTATGCCAGAAATTAGAGGGTTTCTTCGGTATCGGGCAGCCAGGGCTAATCGACCGAGACGATGATGGAGACGCGCCGATTTTCGGCGCGGCCGGCGGCGGTGCGATTGTCAGCCACCGGTCGGGTCTTTCCCAGCCCGCGCACTTCCAGGTGGTCGGGCGGAAAGCCGCAACTGGCCAGCACGCGAGCCACGGCCTCGGCCCGGCGCAGCGACAGCAGCCGGTTGTACTCGATAGGACCCGCGTTGTCAGTGTGGCCGTCGATGCGCAGCGATTCGATGCCCGCTTCGACGAGCACGCGCCCCATGCGCGTCAGCGAGGCCTGGCGCTCCGGCGCGATCGTATCGTCGTCAAAGCCGAACAGCACCTTGTCCGGCAACCCCAGTTCCCAGCCGTTGTCGGTCAGCGCAAAGCCCTGGCTCTTGAGCACGGTGATCTGGGCCGGGGTGAGCCGGCCTTGAGGTGCGGCGGCGCAACCGGCCAGTGCCGCGATCAGCCAGGCCACCAGTACCGTACTCAACACCTTGCCAGCGTGGCGCAGGCGCAGGCGGCGGACGGTGTCGACCCTCGGCATGGTGACGGTCAGGCGTGGGGTTCGGGCGGGGCGGTCTCGGCGCTGCGCCAGGTGGCGCCGGATTGGCGCTTGGCGCCATACATCGCGGCGTCCGCGGCGTGCAGCAGGGCGGTGCCATTTCTGGCGTGGATGGGATATACCGCCAGGCCGATGCTGAGCGGGGCCATGATGGCGGTGCCGTCGGGCAGGGCCATCGGTTCGGTCATCGCATCGAGAATGTCTTCGGCGATATGTACCGCGTCTTCGGGGCGGCGCAGCCCGGCGATCAGCACGGCAAATTCGTCACCGCCCAGGCGCGCCACGCAATCGGCTTCGCGCAGGCGCTCCCGGATGCGCTGGGCGATGCCGATCAGCACGGCGTCCCCAGCCGCGTGTCCGTGGCGGTCGTTGATACCTTTGAAGTCGTCACTGTCGAGATAGAGCACGGCGGCATGGCAGTTGCTGGTCGCTGCCGAGCGCACGGCAATGTCGAGCGCTTCGGTGAACGCGGCACGGTTCAGCAATCCTGTCAGGCTGTCATGCGTGGCGCGGTGCGCCAGCGAACGGTTCTCGTGCTGTAGCTGCTTTTGCCATGCCTCCAGTTCATCCAGCAGCACATTGAAGTCTTCGGACAGGTCGTTGAGTTCCTCGATCCTGGCTGGCGGCATGCGCTGGCCGAAGGCGCGCTCGGAGCGCACCGCGTGGGCCACGCGCATCAGGTTGCGCAGCGGATCGACGATATTGGCCAGCATCCGGCTGGACATGTAGTGCGCCCCCACCGCCGTCAGCAACAGGCACGCCACCAGTCCCAGCGCCCCTTTCAGCAGGAAGTGCAGCAGGGTGATGGGGTCGCCGGACACACGCACGCTACCCACCTGCTGCGACTCGTGGATGACCGGCTGCTCCACCGGCCCCGAGGTCAGCAGTTCGCCAGCCAGCGCGCGCAGGGCCGGAAAGCGGCCCTGGCTACGCCGCTGCCACGACGCCAGCAGCTGATGCTCGCGGTCGAACACGGTGACGGCGGTCACGTCCTCGGCACTGGCGATGGCCGCCAGGGTGTCGGCGGTGGCGGCGTCGTCCCGGAACACGACCGGGGCCTCGACCGTATAGGCAATGGAGCGCGCCACCAGCCGCAGGTTGTGGTCGGCGTAGGCCCGCAGCGCGGTCAGGCCCAGGAATGTCAGCGAAATGCCTACCGTGAGCACCGCGATCAGCGCTACGCCCAGATGGATGCGGCGCAGCGCGCTATATAGCGTGGGCCGGGTGGGCTGTGCGGAGGAAGGGGCGGCGCGGCGGCGGGGCAGGTTCATGGCGCCGGCGCCTTGCGGCGTCCCAGTTGCAGCACACCGGGGTGAATGTGGATGCCGCTGCGTGCGATGGCATCGAGGTTGATGCGGAACGACACCTGGTGCTCGCGGATATTCAGGCAGAACATGCTGCCGCCCTCACACTCGAAATCCTCTTCCGCCATCACCAGCACCGGCTTGCCCACGAAATACGTGGTCAGCGTGCGGCGGCGGGCCTCGTTGATCGTGCCGAGGTACAGGGCGTCGCACTCGGGCACCAGCCCCTCTGACAGGGTGTCGACCCTGCGGGCTTCAACGAGCCGCCCGGTGGACAACGTGCCACCTTCCATCAGCTTGCCGGCATAGCGGGCGGAACTGTCCACGCACAAACGCAGCGTTTCGCGTTCGCTGGGCCAGCGCGCATAGCTGAGCAGACTCAACACCACGCGCGCGACGGCATCGGGCCGCGATGCCGGGGCAACGGCGGGTGCGGACGCAGGCACGGGCGCGGAGGGGGCCGGGGTCGCCCACGCGGGCACCGGAGGCAGCACGGCAGCCAGCAGCACCAGCAGCGCCAGGCGCGCACGGCGGCGAATGGCAGGGAGGAGGGAAGAGGGGCGGGACGCGAGGCGCGGCAATTGGGCAGCGGGCGAAGGAAAGGTCGGGCCGGCGAAAATGGCGGGTGAATGACTCCATGAAAGTGTCGGCAGGATTTGAAAAAACTGTAGTCACAAACGCCTGCGCCCGCATCCGGGCCAAATGCCCTAGGCCGGCGGGAGGGCGCCGGACGGATGTGCTAGAGTTTTTGGCAGTGCGTACCTGCCAGCGCCTTGTCCAGGCTGTCCCGTGTCTGTCCTGTTTGTCCTCTTTGTTGTCATATTGACCGGAGAAGCATCATGACGAGTGAATCCAGGCCGCAATTGAAGGCTTTTGTGCAAACCGCGCCCCAGGCTGGGCGCTATGTGTGGGTCATCTCACTGGTGGATTTCAGTGCGCAGCAGATCCGCCGCACGATGGTGTCCGATGACACCTTCACCACCGCCGACGCCGCGCGCGTGGCCGGCGACGCCGAACTGAAAGCGATGGCGGCTGACCACTGACCGCTGACCACCGGCCCGGCCGTAACGCTCCGATACCCTTTCTTACATCACACCGCTTGGCCGGTGGGTACACTGCTGCCCGTTAGTCGACGTATTCCATCCAACAAGAGAAAGGGGTCAACCTTGAATCGTCAAGTCTTCCTGCGCGCCGCTGCCGGTGCCGCACTGCTCTGGTCCGCGGCGGCTTTCGCGCCCGCCGCGATGGCGCAGGTCAATATCAGCATTGGTATTGGCACGCCGCCTCCGGCGCCCATCTACGAGGTCGTGCCGGCGCCGCGTGCCGGGTACGTCTGGGCACCGGGCTACTGGTCGTGGGATGACCACTATCGCAAGCACGCCTGGAAGAAGGGACACTGGGTGACCGGGCGTCCGGGCTACGTCTACGAGGCGCCGCGCTGGGTGCAGGGCAGCAATGGCTGGGTGATGACGCCCGAGCGCTGGAATCGCGGTCCGGACTACGACCGCTATCAAGGCCACTATGACCATGACGACCATCATGGAAAAGGTCCCAAGGGCTACCACTGCCCGCCGGGACACGCAAAGAAGGGCGAGTGCTGAGGCGCGTATCAGGCGGCGCGGTCTCACGACGCGGTGCCGTGCCGGCGTGAGGCCATGCTAGGATTTCCGGGCACAGCCGACTATCCGGAGTCCCGACATGCCCAAGCAGGTGTTCTCGCGCTCGCAGTATCTCGACATCCTTAACGACAGCCTGCGGCGTCATCCCGGCTTTCAGCCGGGCATGGCCTTCGTATTCCTGCCGCCAGGCGCGAATGCCGACCAGGCGTCGGGCGTAGGCTGCACCGGTCCGCTGGACGCCATGCCGGTCTACTGCGAGATCGAGCGCGTCGCGTCCGGACTGATCGAAGTTAAGGATCGGTAAAGGTTTGGTGCTTCGGCCCAAGCCAAAGCCAAAGCCGCAGAAAGAAAAAACGCACCCGAGGGTGCGTTTTTTTTCAGCCTTCGTCTTCCTCGTCGTCGAGGAATTCGCGCCGCAACATCCAGTTGGCAATGGCTTCGTCGCAGACGTTCTTGAGCTTGCCCTTTTCGGGCAGCTTGTCGAACATCTGGAAGTTCACCAGCGCCATGCCCGCATCGGTGATGTAGAACAGACGGTCCGGTTCGTCGTAGTGGACGATGCGTCCGTCGATGCCGGACTCCTCGCTGTCGGCGGGCATGTCTTCGAGTTCCACGACCCGGCAGGTGAAGCGCGGGCTGCGTGTGTGGGTCAGGTACTCGAATTCGTCGTGCGTGACTTCGCCGCCCTTGCTGGCGGTAATGGCGAAGCCCCAGATGAACCGGGGCATCGGCAGATCGGACAGATCGTCAATCTCGTCCATGTGGTGTTCTCCCTGATGCGATAGCCGGCATTATCGCCGAAGTCTCGCGCCACGGGAGCCTGTCTGTCCTAATCGAGCATATATCCACGGGCCAGCGCGCCAAAGTCCTCCAGTTCGCGCGCCTGCCAGGCGGCATCCTGGCCCAGTTCCTCGGCCAGGATCTGCGCCACGCGCGGGGCGCCGGCCAGCGCGGCCCGGGCGTCGAGGAACAGCGCGCGGTTGCGCCTTCCCAGCACGTCTTCCACGCGGCGGGCCAGTTCGTGCCGGGCCGCGAAGCGGACATGCGCCTCGGTCAGGCCCGACGCCGGCACGATCATGGTGTCGGCTCCCGGCAGCGCACGCACCAGGGGCAGGTCCGCGCCGTAATAGCGGTCGGGCGATCCCGAATTGGCCGGCGGCAGGTCCGTCGGCATGCCGATGGCGCCGTGCAGCGGCAGCTCGGCGGTGCGGCACGGTGCGGCACGCAGCATCTGGCGCTGGATCGCGGTTTCGATCACGTCCTCCGCCATCTTCCGGTACGTGGTCCACTTGCCGCCGGTGACGGTGATCAGGCCCGCCTTCGACACCAGGATGGTGTGCTCGCGCGACAGCGAGGCCGTCGACGCCTCCCCGGTGGCCTTCACCAGCGGACGCAATCCGGCCCAGACGCTGGTGACATCGGCGCGCGACGGATCGCGGGCCAGGTAGCGCGCCGCCGTTTCCAGGATGAAGTCGACGTCGTCGCCTGTGGCGCGCGGCTCCAGCGGCAGGTCCTTGCGCGGGGTGTCCGTGGTGCCAACGATGACATGGCCGTTCCAGGGCACCAGAAACAGCACGCGCCCGTCGTCGGTTTTCGGGATCAGGATGGCGCGGTCGCCGGGCAGGAAGCTGCGCGGAAGAGTCAGGTGCACGCCCTGGCTGGGCGCCACCATCGTGCGGGCCTGGCCATCCTCCATCTGCCGCAC
>DAIOET010000149.1:2892-9190 GCA_036746135.1 Cupriavidus sp. | reverse complement strand
GTGAAGCAGGCCGGCAACAGCATCGGCGGCGCCATCCTGCAAAACGGCAAGGTGGTGGCCGCGCAGAACTACGCGCCCGGCGGCATCAAGCTGTTCGACGCGGAAACACTGGAGCTGCTGGCGGACATTCCGGCGATCGGCCGCGATGGACGTCGGTCGAAGGTGGTGGGCCTGGCCGATCTGCCTGGCCAACGCCTTGCCGCCAGCCTGTTTGAATCCGGCGAGATCTGGATCATCGATGCAGCCGATCCGCGCCGCCCGAATGTCACACGCCTCGAAGCCGGCCGCGAGCCATACGATGGCCTGGTGACCCCCGACGGCCGCTGGTATCTGGCCGGCCTGTTTGGCGAAGACGGCCTGTCGCTGGTGGACCTGTGGCAAACGCCGCCAACCGCGCGCAAGGTGCTGTCCGGCTACGGTCGGGGCGAGGCGCCCCTGCCGGTCTACAAGATGCCGCACTTGCGCGGCTGGGCCGTGGCGCAAGGGCAGGCCTGGTTGCCGGCTATCGGACGCCATGAGCTGCTGGTCGCCGATCCCGCCCGCAACTGGCAGGAACAGGGCCGCGTGGCGGTGGCCGGCCAGCCGGTGTTTGCGATGGCGCGCCCCGACGGCCGGCAAGTGTGGGTCAACTTCGCCTTCCCGAGGAACGACACCGTCCAGGTCATCGATACCGCGACGCGGCAGGTGGTGAAGACGCTGACACCGTGCCACGGCGTGCTGCACATGGAGTTCACGCCAAAGGGTGAATCGCTCTGGCTGTCTTGCCGCGACGACAACCGGGTGGAGGTCTACGACACCACGACGTTCCAGCGCATCGCCACGCTCAGCGCCGACCAGCCGAGCGGCATCTTCTTCACAGTGCGCGCGCAGCGCATTGGCATGTAATCGCCATGTTCGACGAGCAACGCTTCTACGACTGCATCCAGCGCGATTTCCCGATCGTGGCCCGCCCCTACCAGAGCGCGGGCGCGGCGCTGGATATGAACGAACACGCGGTATTGAGCCTGCTGGCGCGCGATGTTGGCGCCGGGCGCGTCAGCCGCATCGGCGCCGTGTTCGCGCCCAACGTCATCGGTGCCAGCACGTTGGCCGCCCTGGCCGTGCCGCCCGACGCGCTGGCCCACGTGGCGGCGCGCGTCAATGCGTATGGCGCCGTGAGTCACAACTATGCGCGCCACGGGCACCAGTACAACCTCTGGTTCGTTGCCGGGGCGCGCAACCGCGCCGCGTTGAGTCTGGTGCTGGACAGCATCGCGGCAGACGTGGGCCAGTATCCGCTGGACTTGCCGATGGAGCGCGAGTACCACATCGACCTGGGTTTCCCGATGTCCGGCCTGCAGGATGCGCGGCGCGGCCCGCGTAGCCCGGCACCCGCGTCGACCCATCTGGACGAGGACGACTGGCGCCTGGTGGCCGCACTGGAGACCGGGCTGCCGCTGACACCGCAACCTTTTCACGCGCTGGCAAGGCGCAGTGGCATGCCGCTGCACCGGGTGCTGGCGCGGATCGCGCAATGGCATGCCAGCGGCGTGATCCGCCGCTTTGGCGTGATCCTGCACCATCGCCGCTTCGGCTATCGCCATAACGCCATGTGCGTATGGGATGTGCCAGACAACCGCGTCGATGCCATTGGCACGCGGCTGGCGCGCGTGGCGCCGGTTTCGCTCTGCTACCGGCGTACGCGCCGGCTTCCTGCCTGGCCGTACAACCTGTTTGCGATGGTCCATGCGCGTAGCGAGAGCGAACTGAATACCGCACTGGATCATTTCGCGCAGCAGGCCGGCATGGCGGCAATGCCGGGCGTGGTGCTGCGCAGCGGCACCTGCTTCAAGCAATGTGGCACCCGCTATAGCTGGGAGGCACCGCCGTCATGACGGAACATGAAGCAACCCAGGCGACATCGAATGACCTGGACCCTCTCGACCGGCGCATCGTCAATGCATTGCAGCGCGGCCTGCCACTGACGCCGCGGCCATATGCCGATGCGGCCGCCGCGCTGGAGATCGATGAAGCGACGCTGCTGGACCGTCTGCGTGCCTTGCTGGCACGCGGCGCGCTGACTCGCTTTGGTCCGTTGTTCCAGATAGAGCGGGTCGGTGGTCAGTTCGTGCTATGCGCTTGCCATGCGCCGGCCGAGCGGCTGGACGCCGTGGTGGCGGCCATCAATGCGTTTCGTGAAGTGGCGCATCACTACGAACGTACGCATCACCTGAATCTCTGGTTCGTGATCGCGGTGTCCGACGCAGGCGACGTGCCCGGCGTTCTGGCCCGCATTGCCGCTAGCGCCGGCGTCGAGATTCTGCCTTTCCCGAAGATGCGAGAGTTCTTCGTCAACCTGTACCTACCGGTGTAGCGACCATGCCCAACGCCCCCAATGCTTCTCCACTTTCCTCACACCAGACCGATTCGATCGACCGGGCGCTGATAAGGGCCACGCAGGCTGGCCTGCCGCTGGTGCCGGCGCCGTGGCAGGCGCTGGGCGACGCACTTGGCATCGGAGAAGACGAGGTGCTGGCCCGGTTTGCCGCGATGCGCGATCGCGGCGTCGTGCGCCGGGTGGGGGCGGTACCTAACCACTATGTGCTGGGGTGGCGCGCCAACGGTATGACGGTGTGGGACGTCGATGACGCGCACATCCACGAACTCGGCGAGCGCGTCGGCGCGTTGCCGTGGGTCAGCCATTGTTATCAGCGGCCGCGCCGCCTGCCGGACTGGCCATACAACCTGTTTGCGATGGTGCACGCGCGCACACGCGACGAAGCGGCGCCGCAGATCGCGCGGATACAGGCCTTGCTGGGCGCGGCATGTCGGGCGCATGACGTGCTCTGGTCCACACGCATCCTCAAGAAGACCGGTCTGCGACTGCAGGCTTCCGGAGATTGACTTATGTTCAGAGTTTCCCGCTTCATGGAAGCATTGCGCGATGGCGGCCCCGTGCCGGCGCCACGCCGCGCCGGTGGCCCGGTGGTGATCTGGAATCTGGTGCGGCGCTGCAATCTCAACTGCAAGCACTGCTATTCCACTTCGGCCGATACCGATTTCAAGGGCGAGCTGTCTACCGAGGAAGCCATCGCGGTGCTCGAACAGCTCAAGGCGGCCAGGGTGCCGGCGCTGATCCTGTCCGGCGGCGAGCCGCTGCTGCGTCCCGATCTCTACGAAATTGCCGCGCACGCCAAGCGGCTTGGCTTCCATCTGTCGCTGTCTTCGAACGGTACGCTGCTGGACGCCCGGCACGCCGCCAAACTGCTGGTGGCGGGCTTCGACTATGTGGGCGTCAGCCTCGATGGCATGGAAAGCACGCACGATCGCTTTCGGCGCTGCCCGGGCGCATTCCGGCAAGCGCTCGAAGGGCTGCGTATCGCCAGGCAAGGCGGGCTGCGCGTGGGCGTGCGCATGACGCTGACCGAAGCCAATGCCGATGAACTGCCGGACGTCGTCGCCCTGACCGAGGCCGAAGGTATCGACAAGTTCTACCTGTCGCACTTCAACTATGCCGGGCGCGGCAGCAGCCACCGGCGCGACGATGCGCATCACGCTCATACGCGCGTGGCGGTGGACTGGCTCTTCGACCACGTGTGGGAACGGGCGCAGCAGGGACGCGCCGGTGATTTTGTGACGGGCAACAATGATGCCGATGGCGTGAGCCTGTTGCACTGGATCGCGCGCCGGCAGCCGGAGCGCCTGGCGGACATGCGGCAGCGCCTGGTCAACTGGGGCGGCAATGCCACCGGTGTGAGCGTGGCCAATATCGACAATCTCGGTAACGTCCATCCGGATACGATGTGGTGGCACGTGTCGATCGGCAACGTGCGTGAACGAGCGTTCGGCGATATCTGGGCTGACCGCAGCCATCCGTTGATGCATGGGCTGAAGTCGAGTCCCCGGCCGCTGCAAGGCCGCTGCGCCACCTGCGCGCATCGCGATATCTGCAATGGCAATACGCGCGTGCGCGCCTATGCGGTCAGCGGCAATCCGTGGGCCGAGGACCCAGGTTGCTATCTATCCGATGACGAGATTGCCGAGCCGCTCGGCAGGGAGGCCATCGCATGAAGCGCCGGATTGCAGGACTGGCCCTGATGGGCGCCGCATGGATGGGCGCGCACGCGGCCGCGCAGCCCCAGCCGGCCACGCAAACCGATACGGCCTCGGTGTTCGCGCAGCACTGCGCGGCGTGCCACGGCGCGGACCGGCTCGGCGGCATGGGGCCGGCGCTGCTGCCCGAAAGCCTGGAGCGGCTCAAGCCGGATGCATTGCGCGACGTCCTGCGTAATGGCCGCGCCGCCACGCAGATGCCCGGCTTTGCCGATCAATTGCCCGAAGCAACGCTGGATCAGATCGCCACATGGCTGCGCACGGCGCCCGCGGTGGCACCGCACTGGGAGCCGGCCGACATCCGCAAGTCGCGCGTCGTCTATCACGCGCCCGGCAGCCTGCCGGACCGGCCGGCTTTCAAGGCCGATCCGGCCAATCTGTTCCTGGTGGTGGAATCGGGCACCCACCATCTGAGCGTGCTCGATGGCGACAAGCTGGAGCCGATCCATCGCTTTGAGACACGCTTCGCCTTGCATGGCGGACCGAAGTTCAGCCGCGATGGCCGCTATGTCTTTGTGGCCAGCCGCGATGGCTGGATCAGCAAGTTCGACCTGTGGAACCTGACGCTGGTGGCGGAGGTACGTGCGGGTCTGAACACGCGCAATGTTGCGGTCAGCGATGATGGCAAGTGGGTGATGGCCGGCAACACGCTGCCGCAGACGATGGTGCTGCTGCGTGCCGATGATCTGTCGCTGGAGCGCGTGTATCCGGTGACCGGCGCCAATGGCAAACCGTCGCGGGTATCGGCGGTCTACGACGCCGCGCCGCGCGCATCGTTTATCGCCGCGCTGCGCGATATCCCCGAAGTCTGGGAAATTCCTTACGCCACGCTGGAGCCGCGCGTCATCGCGCTCGACGATGTGCTCGACGACTTCTTCTTCGATCAGCCGTATCGCCACATCCTCGGCGCGTCGCGCACGGGAGCCGGTCAGGTGATCGATCTCGATGCCGGTCGCAAGGTGGCGGACCTGTCGCTGACGGGTATGCCGCATCTGGGCAGCGGCATCACCTGGCAGCGCAATGGGCGCGACGTGATGGCGTCTCCGAACCTGAAGCAGGGCGCGCTGAGTGTGATCGACATGGAGACGTGGAAGACCGTTGCCACGATTCCGACGAATGGCCCCGGCTTTTTCCTGCGCAGCCATGAGTCCACTCCCTATGCATGGACCGACGCGATGATGAGTCCGCGCCGCGACACCCTTCAGGTCATCGACAAGCAGTCGCTGGCGGTGGTGGGCAGCGTGACCCCGGCGCCGGGGCGTACCGCGGCGCACGTGGAGTTCACGCGCGACGGCCGCTATGCGCTGGTCAGCCTGATGGAATCCGACGGGGCCATCGTGGTGTACGACGCGGCCACGCTGAAAGAGATCAAGCGTTTGCCGATGGATAAGCCGATCGGCAAGTACAACGTATTCAACAAGACCACGCGCTCCTCGGGCACGAGCCATTGAATTGAGAGATGACATGATGATGAATCCGCGACATGCAGGAAAGGTCTGGTTGGTGGGTGTAGGTCCCGGTGACCCCGATCTGGTGACGGTCAAGGCGGCACGGGCACTGTCCGACGCACAGGTATGGTTGATCGACGATCTGGTGCCGGAAATGATGGCTTGCTATGCAAGCCCCGGCACTGAAATCATTTCGGTGGGCAAGCGCGGTGGGCGTTGTTCGGTCAGCCAGGCGAGCATCCAGGCGCAGACGCTGGCGCACGCGCTGGCAGGGCGCTGCGTGGCGCGGGTAAAGGGTGGCGATCCGTTGATGTTTGGGCGCGGCGGAGAGGAGGCGGCGTTCCTGCGTGGACACGGTATCGAAGTCGAGGTGGTCAACGGCATCAGTAGCGGCCTGGCGGCGGCGCAGGCGTTGGGCATCGCGCTGACGCATCGCGCGCATTGTCATGGCGTGACTTTCGTAACGGCACACACACGCGGCGACGGCGAACCGGACTGGCGCGCGCTGGCGGCCAGCGGTACCACGCTGGTGATCTATATGGGCATGCATCGCATCGCGGCGATTCGTGAATCGCTGCTGCAGGCCGGCATGCGTGCCGATATGCCTGCCGGCGTGGTGATGCATGCGAGCTGTGCCGATGAGCGTAGCTGGACGGGTACCTTGGGAACACTGACCGAAGCCGTCAACGCCGGCCTTGCCAGTCCGTCGATCATCCTTGTGGGAGAGGTCGTGGCGACGGCATTGCATGCGCCGTCCG
>DAIOET010000149.1:0-2792 GCA_036746135.1 Cupriavidus sp. | reverse complement strand
GATCCTGTTTGATCCGCTGATTCTTCGCCGCGCATAAAACAAAACCCCACGCCCGTTTCCGGGCGTGGGGTTTTTTCATATCAACCGTTCAGTGGATCACTGCTGTGCGAGCTTGCCTTCGGGAATTTCCCGGGCCGGACCGCGCCCAAGCAATCCCAGCACAACTTGCAGCGCGAATGTCAGCGCACCCACCAGGAAGACCACGTCGCCGAAGGTCCGTACCCAGCGCAGCGTTTGCAGGATCGGTTGCTGGACGAAGGCTTCGCTGCGTGCGTACCACAGGCCTTGGCTGATGCTGGCCAGCGCCTGGATGATGCCCACCGGCAGCAGGCTGGTACCGATCATCAGCACCAGGCCGCCATTGAGACCCCAGAACGCGATCGACATCATGCGCGGGCTGAGCTTGTAGGCCGGACGCACATAGCGCAGCACGAGCAGCGTGAAGCCAAGTGCCAGGAAGCCGTAGACGCCGAACAGCGCAGCATGTGCGTGGACCGGTGTGGTGTTGAGACCCTGTACGTAGTACAGCGAGATCGGCGGATTGATCATGAAGCCGAAGACGCCGGCACCGAGCATGTTCCAGAACGCGACGGCCGTGAAGCACATCATCGGCCAGCGCAGGTTTTCCATCCACGGTGCGCGTTCCTTGAGGCGCCAGTTTTCCCAGGCTTCGTGGCCGAGCACGATCAGCGGCATCACTTCCAGGGCAGAGAACGTCGCGCCGATCGCCATCACCGGGGTCGTCGTGCCGGCGAAGTACAGATGGTGGAACGTGCCGGGAATGCCGCCGAGCATGAACAGCGATGCCGAAGCCAGGCTGGCAGCGGTGGCCATCGGGCGCGACACGAGACCCAGCGTGGAGAAGATGAAGGCGAGTGCCGTGGTGGCAAACACTTCGAAGAAGCCTTCCACCCACAGGTGGACCACCCACCAGCGCCAGTACTCCATCACCGTCAGGCTGGTGCGCTCGCCGTAGAACAGACCCGCGCCGTAGAACAGGCCGATGGCCACCACCGACGACGTCAGCAGCGCCAGCAGATTCTTGTCGCCGCCGCCACGTGCCTTGAAGGCCGGGGCAATGCCGCGCAACATCAGAATCAGCCAGATCACGATGCCGGTCAGCTTGCCGATCTGCCACAGGCGGCCCAGGTCCACATACTCATAGCCTTGGTGACCCAGCCAGAAGTTCAGGTGAGCAGGCATCTTCTGCGCGATGGCGAGGTAGTTGCCCACGAACGAGCCGACCACGACCACTACCAGCGCCCAGAACAGGACGTCGACGCCCAGCCGCTGGTACTTCGGGTCCTTGCCGCCATTAATCAGCGGTGCCAGGAACAGGCCGGCCGCCAGGAAGCCCGTGGCGATCCAGAACAGCGCGCTCTGAATGTGCCAGGTGCGTACCAGCGAATACGGGAACCACTGCGACATGTCGATGCCGTAGAACTTCTGTCCTTCGACCGTGTAGTGCGCGGTGAAACCGCCGATCAGCACCTGGAACGCGAACAGCGCCACCACCAGGAATACGTACTTGCCGAGCGCGCGTTGCGACGGCGTCAGCGCGAACGTCGAGAGCGGATCGCGGGCCGGTGCGGGCGGCAGCGGCTCTTCCTTGCCGCGCAGGAACGCCCACGCCCAGATCAGCAGCCCCACGCCGGCCAGCAGCACCACCACGCTGGCCACCGACCAGACCACGTTCTCGGCGGTCGGACGGTTGTCGATCAGCGGCTCATGCGGCCAGTTGTTGGTGTAGGTGGCGGTATGGCCCGGACGATCCGTGGCGGCCGCCCATGCCGTCCAGAAGAAGAAGTGCGTCAGCTGCGCGCGCCGTTCGGGCGAGGGCAGCGTGTTCTCCTTCATGGCGAAGCTCTCGCGGCTCTTGTGCAGTTCCGGAGCATCGGAGAACAGGCGCCGATAGTAGTCGGCCGTCATCTCGATGGCCTTGGCGCGGCGCGGCGACACGGTCAGCACGTTGCTGGCATCGGTCTGGTTGCCACGGTACTCGGCCTTCAGATGCGCGCGCAGCACGGCCTGCTCGCCGACGTCGAGCGCGGCGAAGTCCTTGCCGTGGCGCTCACGGGCGGCGAGTTCCAGCCAGGCCGTCAGTTCGCGGTGCAGCCAATCGGCGGTCCAGTCCGGCGCCTGGTAGGCGCCGTGGCCCCAGATCGAGCCAAGCTGCATGCCGCCGACGGATTGCCAGGCGGTCTGGCCGTCGAGGATGTCCTCGGAGGTGAACAGCTTCGTGCCGTCGGCGGTGACGACTTGTGTCGGGATGGGCGGCTGCTGCCGGTAGACCTCGGAACCGTAGTAGCCAAGGAGAGCAAACGTGATCGCCAGTACGGCGATCAGCGTGAACCATAGTTTCTTGTAGGGGCCCATGATGGGATGCGCGGGATTCGCGTTATGGGTTGTAAGGGTGCGGCCGGTTGCGGCGCGCGTGCAGGCGGCTGGGATTAGTGCGCACGGTCCGCCGCGGGTCGCACGGCGTTCTCGAACAGCACGTTGTTTTCCAGGTGGATGTGTTCCATCAGGTCTTCACGGAACGTGCGCAGGCCCAGGTACAGCGCGCGCCAGGTGTTGCAGGCGGCTTGCGGCAGCGTGATGTCGTGGGTCAGCTCGGACAGGCGCTCCAGCGCGGCACCGTGATCGTCGTGCTCCATGCGCATGACGGTGATCGGCGCGGTGGCCATGCCGCCCATGCCGCGCGAAAGCATCGGGAACAGCACCTGTTCTTCCTTCTGCATATGGCTCAGCAGTTCCTGCAGCATCACGCTGAGGTGATCGGCCAGGCCCAC
>DAIOET010000148.1:0-9231 GCA_036746135.1 Cupriavidus sp. | reverse complement strand
GAGACCGGCCCGTACCAATCGCCGATGGAAGACGGCATGCAGCACTTCCACGAGTGGTACCGGCAGGCGATGGGCTACAACAAGCGCTGAACGTTCGCAATACCGGGGCCGCCCCGTGCGGTGATCGCCCGCCATCTGTGGACAAGACGAAACGGACCGTGAAAACGGTCCGTTTTGCATTGGAGCGACGCCCGGTGCACTGATAGAATCACCGACTTAATCGTTGCATCATCAACGGTTTTTCTTCAGTCCCGCCTCCCTTTCACCCGCCCTCACCCGCTTTCGCCATGCAATCGCTCTGGATGTTGTTTGCCGCCTTCGCATTTTCGTTGATGGGGGTGGGAGTCAAACTGGCGTCCGAGCTGTACACCACGGGCGAAATCGTCTTCTACCGCAGCCTGATCGGCGTGACGATCATGTGGATTCTGCTGCGGTCGCACGGGGTTTCGGTGCGCACGCCGCACATGGTCACCCATATCAAGCGCAGCATCTTCGGCGTGACCGCGCTGCTGCTCTGGTTCACGTCGATCACGCTGCTGCCGCTGGCCACGGCCATGACGCTCAACTACATGTCGCCGGTCTGGATCGCGCTGATCCTGGGAGCCGGCGCGGCGCTGGCGGGCACCGCGGGCGCGGCTGACAAGAAACTCATCGGCGCGATTCTGCTGTCGTTCGCGGGCGTGATCTGCCTGCTGCAACCGTCAGTGGGCAAAGACCAGCTCGCAGGCGGCATGATCGGCCTGGTCTCCGGCGTGTTCACGGCGCTGGCCTATGTGGAAGTGCGCCAACTCGGCCAGCTTGGCGAACCGGAAGGCCGCATCGTGTTCTATTTCTCGGGTGTGGGCCTGGTCTGCGGCCTGGTCTGGATGCTCATTACCGGTG
Organism: Cupriavidus sp.; assembly: GCA_036746135.1. Classification (GTDB taxonomy): domain Bacteria; phylum Pseudomonadota; class Gammaproteobacteria; order Burkholderiales; family Burkholderiaceae; genus Cupriavidus. The sequence goes on along the minus strand of DAIOET010000148.1, from coordinate 8,349 downwards.
TCAGCACACACACCTGGTACGGCGCGGGGCTGCTGCTGGCAATCGGCATCCTGGCCACCTTGGGGCAGACGTCGATGACGCGCGCCTACAAGCGTGGCAATACGCTGCTGACCGCCAACCTGCAGTACGCGGGGATCGTGTTTTCCAGCCTGTGGGGCATCCTGGTGTGGAATGACAAGCTCAACTGGATCTCATGGCTGGGCATGGCGCTGATCGTGGCCAGCGGCATCGCCACCACGCTGACGCGCGCCCGCGATACCGACAAGCACCCGACGCCGGCCACGCCGGTGAAATCGCCCGAAGCGGAAGTGCATCCCGAAGTCTGAAGCAAAGCCCGCTTCCGTTGCGGTGTAGCATTGGCGACCGACTCCCACTCACCCGAGACAGGTTCTTCATGCCATCACCGCTGATCACCGCCACCGAACTCAATGCGTTGCGCAACCAGGGCAAGCAGGTCATCGTCATCGACTGCTCGTTCGACCTGACCAACCCAGCCGCTGGCCGGGAGATGTACCAGCAGGGCCATATTCCTGGCGCCAGCTACCTGCATCTGGACAACGAGCTGTCGGGGCCGAAGACCGGCGTCAACGGCCGGCACCCGCTGCCCGACCCCGACCTGTTCGTGACACGGTTGCGCGCGCTCGGCACCAACGACGATGCCTTTGTAGTCGCGTACGACGCCCAGGGCAGCATGTACGCTGCCCGTCTCTGGTGGCTGATGCGTTGGGTCGGCCACGGCGCAGTGGCCGTGCTCGATGGCGGCAAAGCCGCGTGGGTGGCAGCCGGCCTGCAGCTGGAACCAGGCACGACGCCCGATCCGGAATCCGGCGGCAACCTGACGCGCCGGGCCTCGCTGGTCCGCACCGTCGACGCGGCCGCGCTGGTGGATAACCTCGATCAGCGCTCGCTGCTGGTGGTCGATGCCCGCGCGGCTGACCGCTTCCGCGGTGAGAACGAAACGCTCGACCCGGTCGGCGGCCACATCCCGGGCGCGGCCAATCGCTTCTTCAAGGACAACCTGACCGCGGACGGCCGCTTCAAGCCTGCCGATCAGCTACGCACCGAGTTTGCCCAGGTGTTCAACGGCAAGCCTCCGGCCGACACGGTCATGCAATGCGGCTCGGGCGTGACGGCCTGCCACAATCTTCTGGCGCTGGAAGTTGCCGGTCTGACCGACGCGGCACTGTATCCGGGATCGTGGAGCGAATGGTGCGCCGACCCGAAGCGCCCGGTGGCAACCGGTAGCGGCACGTAACGATAAAACCGTGGGAAGAAAAAAAGCGGCGTCAGTTTGACGCCGCTTCCGTATTCGCCTTCGAGTGGCGATGCGCGTGCTGCTCGTGCACGCCATTGGTGATGAAGACGATCGCCGCAATGCCCGCCGCCACCAGCACCACCTGCACCGCGGACTCCTTGAGCCGTGGCTTGCGCTGCATCTGCGGCATCAGGTCGCTCACGGCGATATAGACGAAGCTGCTCGACGCGATCACCAGCACATACGGAATCCAGCCAGTCAGTTGATCCAGCAGGAAGTAGCCGACGATGCCGCCCACGATGGCGGCCAGGCTCGACAGCAGGTTGAACGCGAACGCTCGCGCCTTCGAGAAACCCGCATTCAGCAGCACGATGAAATCGCCCACTTCCTGCGGAATCTCGTGCGCCGCGATGGCCAGCGCGGTAACCAGGCCGATATGCGGATCGGCCAGGAATGCGGCGGCAATCACGATGCCATCGGCAAAGTTGTGGAACGTGTCGCCCACCAGGATCGTCAGGCCGCTCCGACCGGCTTCTTCGCGGTCGTGGCCGTGATGATGGTGATGCCCATCGCCCTCATGGTGATGCGAATGGCGCAGCAGCGAGATTTTTTCGAGCAGGAAGAAGCCCAGCAGACCCGCCAGCAGCGTGCCGAACAGCGCGCGCGGATCGGCGCCCGATTCAAACGCCTCGGGCAACGAATGCAGCAGCGCGGTAGCCAGCAGCACGCCAACCGAGAAGCTCACCATGCGCTCCACCACGCGCGAGGCAACGGTCAGCGAAAGCACCGCCGCGCCAAGAATGCTGCCGACGCCTGAAATCGTCGCCGCCAGCAGAATGTACAAAAGCGTGGAATGGATGATGAACTCCCGGACCGGCCCCTGCCCGACAGCCGGGCAGTCGTCGCCGACTGACTACGCTATACGCCAGCGCAGTAACGCAACATGGTTGCAAAAACGCGAAAGTCCGCATTGTACGTACGTCCGCGCCCTCTTTGCAATCACCCGCGCGGACATAGGGGCTAATCCAGCGGTGAATCCAGGGGCCGATCAGGCAACGTGATGCTGCTTCAACCACGCCAGGCAGCGTTGCCAACCGTCCTTGGCCGCCGCTTCCACATAGCTGGGCCGGTAGTCGGCGTGGAAGGCATGGCCGGCCTCGGGATAGACCACGAAGGTCGACGCCTTGGCGTTCGCGTTCGCCGATTCGGCCAGTGCCGCCTTCATCTGCGCCACGTGCTCTTGCGTAATGCCGGTGTCCTTGCCGCCATAGAGGCCCAGCACCGGCGCGTGCAGGTCGCCGACGATATCCACCGGATTCTTCGGCTTCAGCGCATTCGGCTGGCCGACGAGTTGGCCGTACCACGCCACGCCCGCCTTCACGCGCTTGTTGTGAGCCGAGTACAGCCACGTGATGCGTCCACCCCAGCAGAAGCCCGTGATGGCAAGCCGGTCCACGTCTCCGCCATTGGCCGCCGCCCACGCCACGGCGGCGTCGAGGTCGCCCATCACCTGGGCGTCAGGCACCTTCTGGATGATGTTGGCCTGCAGTTCCTGAATCGTGCCGTAGCTCGCGGGGTCCCCCTGTCGTGCAAACAGTTCCGGGGCGATGGCCAGGTAACCGAGCTTGGCAAAGCGGCGGCAGACATCGGCAATATGCTCGTGCACACCGAAGATCTCGCTGATCACCAGCACCACCGGCAGGTTCTTCTTGCCTTCGGGCTGGGCGCGATACACGGGCATGTTGAAGCCGTTCGACGGCACCGTCACTTCACCGGCGGTCAGGCCCTTGAAATCTGTCTTGATGGTTTGCGCCGTCACAGGCAGCACCGCCGCCGCAAAGGCGGAACCCAGCGCGGTCTTGACGAAACTGCGGCGGTCGAACGATTGACCGGGAACGAGGCTTTCGACTTCTGGCTTCAGCATGCGGGTCTCCTTGGCATCGAGGGGCGCCGCGTTAGCCAAGTGACGTGAGCGCGGCGCCGTCGATTCTAAGCAAACATGGCCGGCAACGCACGCATCGCCAGCCATCGCCCGCATGTGGGCCTTTTCAGTGCAGCTTCACGCGCGGGCTGGTCTTGCTGCGCAGCCAGTGCGTCACCGTATCCAGCCCCATGCCGATGGCACCATGCAGGGCCAGCACGTGCATCCGGTACAGCGACGTGTACATGAAGCGCGCCATCAGCCCCTCGATGAACATCGAGCCGCCGATCAGGCCACCCATCAGGCTGCCCACCGCGCTGAAGTGCCCCAGCGACACCAGCGAGCCAAAGTCCTTGAAGCCGAACTTCGGCAGCGGCTTGCCGTCGAGTCTCGCCCGCAGCGCGTCGTACAGGAACGTGGCCTGCTGGTGCGCGGCCTGGGCACGCGGCGGCACCGTGGTCTGCTTCTCGGGCCACGGGGCGGCGGCGCAATCGCCGAAGGCAAAAATGTCGGGATCGGTCTCCGTCTGCAACGTCGGCCCTACAACGAGCTGCCCCATCTTGCTGACCGGCAGGCCCAGCGTGCGCAACACGCCCGGCGCCGTGATGCCCGCGGCCCACACGGTCAGGTCGGCATCGATGTGCTTGCCGCTGGCCGTCAGCACCGCGTCGTTCCTGACCTCGGTCACTCGCTCCGATGTGAACACATCGACGTCGAGCTTGCGCAGCAGCTTGGTGGTCTCGGCCGAGACGCGCTCGGACAGCGCCGGCAGGATGCGTGGGCCGGCCTCGATCACATGGATACGCACATCGCGGCGCGGATCGAGCTGATGCAGTCCATATGCGTTAAGCACATGCGCGGTGTTACGCAGCTCGGCGGACAGCTCCACGCCCGTGGCACCGGCACCGATGATCGCCACATCCACCTGCGGGCGGCCATCCGCACCGATACGACCCTTGCCGTTCTGCGCGCGCACGCAGGCCGCAATCAGCTTGCGGCGGAAGCGTTCGGCCTGGTCGACCGTATCCAGCGCAATCGCATGTTCGGCCGCGCCCGGTACGTTGAAAAAGTGTGTGATACAGCCGATGGCAAGCACCAGTGTGTCGTACGGCAGTTCGCGTGCCGGCAGCAGTTCGGTGCCGTCCTGATCCAGGCAAGCGGACACGTCGATGATCTTGCGTGCGCGATCGATACCGGTCAGCTCACCCTGCTGGAAGTCGAAATGGTGCCAGCGCGCCTGCGCGGCATATTCGAGCTGGTGAGTATTCGGATCCATGCTGCCAGCCGCCACCTCGTGCAGCAGCGGCTTCCAGATGTGCGTGGGCATGCGATCGACCAGCGTCACCTGCGCCCTGCGCGACTTGCCTAGCTTGTCGCCGAGGCGCGTGACGAGTTCAAGCCCGCCGGCCCCGCCACCGACCACGATGATCCGGTGAGGTTGATTTGCCGACTGCGGTGCCGCGCTGATACGCGTATCGCCTGGAGTGGTCTCGATAGGAGTGGGGGCGCTTTCCTCTCTGCCTTGTGCGTTGCTCATGGTCTACCCGATGTTTTCAATTTGAAAACCGGAGCAGGCCCCTGCGGCGTCTTTCTATTGTGGTCTCGCACCGCGAGGCCGATGTTCTGTGTACTGCTCGTACTGCAAAAAACGGCTGGTTCGCTGCCAGTGTGCTGCAGAGCAGCACGGCTGGCAAGCCTTCCACGGTCGATTCAGACAGTACTTCTTTGCATACATCGGCATCACGCGGGAGACAGCGGCAACGCGGTGATCTGTGCTCTGCCCGATCACCGCCGTTTGTGCTGGCAAAGGCGACCTAGTGCGCTTCTTCCCAGTTCGCGCCGCTGCCCACCTCAGCCACCAGCGGCACATTCAGTTGCGCTACCGCGCACATCAGCTCGGGCAGCTTGACCTTCACGACATCAAACTCGGCCTGTGGCACTTCCAGCACCAGTTCATCGTGCACCTGCATGATCTGGCGCGAGCCGAGCTTGTCCGTCTCCAGCCAGTCCTGCACGGCGATCATCGACAGCTTGATCAGGTCCGCGGCCGTGCCCTGCATCGGCGCGTTGATGGCGGCACGCTCGGCGGCCTGGCGACGCGGGCCATTGCCGCCGCGGATATCGGGCAGCCAGAGCCGGCGGCCGAACACGGTTTCCACATAGCCCTGATCGCGCGCCTTCTGGCGCGTTTCCTCCATGTAGTTGGCCACGCCCGGATAGCGCATGAAGTAGCGGTCGATATAGTGCTTGGCCGCGTCGCGCTCGATGCCGAGGTTGCTGGCCAGGCCGAACGCGCTCATGCCATAGATCAGGCCGAAGTTGATCACCTTGGCGTAGCGGCGCTGCTCGCTCGTCACCGCTTCACGCTCGACGGCAAAGATCTCGCTGGCCGTGGCGCGGTGGATATCCTCGCCATTGGCAAATGCGCGCAGCAGGTTATCGTCGCCCGAAATATGGGCCATGATGCGCAACTCGATCTGCGAATAGTCGGCCGACACGATCACATTGCCCGGCCCCGCGATAAACGCTTCGCGGATACGACGGCCCTCTTCGGTGCGCACCGGAATGTTCTGCAGGTTCGGATCGGTGGATGCCAGCCGGCCCGTCACCGCCGTGGCCTGGCCGTAGCTCGTGTGCACGCGCCCGGTCCGCGGATTGACCATCTTCGGCAACTTGTCCGTGTACGTCGACTTGAGCTTCGACAGACCCCGGTAGTCGAGCAGCAGCTTCGGCAACGGATAATCTTCCGCCAGCTTCTGAAGCACTTCCTCGTCGGTGGATGGCGCGCCGCTGGCCGTCTTCTTCACCACCGGCAGCTGCATCTGATTGAACAGGATCTCGCCGATCTGCTTCGGCGACCCGAGATTGAACGGCTGGCCGGCGGCCTCATGCGCGGCCCGCTCGGCTTCCATCATGCGCTGACCCAGATCGGCGCTTTGCGCGGCAAGCTTGTCGGCATCGATCAGCACGCCATTGCGCTCGATCTTCTGCAGCACCACCGACACCGGAATCTCGATCTGTTCGTAGACGTACTTCAGGCCCTCGGTGCGCTCCAGTTGGGGCAGCATCTTGCGATGCAGGCGCAGGGTCACATCGGCGTCTTCGGCGGCGTACTCCGTGGCGCGCTGCAGATCGATCTGATCAAAGCCAATCTGGCTGGCGCCCTTGCCGCAGACCTCTTCGTACGTGATCGTCTTCAGGTTCAGCAGGCGCTCGGCCAGGCTGTCCATACCGTGATTGCGGTACGACGCCAGCACATAGCTCTCCAGCATCGTGTCATGCGCGATGCCGCGCAGCGTGATGCCGTGATTCATGAACACGTGCGAGTCGTACTTCAGATGCTGGCCGAGCTTCAGGCGCGACGGGTCCTCCAGCCATGCACGCAACTTGCCGAGCACGAGTTCGCGCGAGAGCTGGCCGTGGTTCTCCAGGCCCGCCACATCGGGGCCGCGATGCGCGACCGGGATGTAGGCCGCCTCGCCAGCTTCCACCGACACCGAAATCCCGACCAGCTCGGCCAGCATCGGATCGAGCGAGGTGGTTTCCGTGTCGACGGCGACGATCGGCGCATCCACGAGCTTCCGCAGCCATGCGTCCAGCGCGGCTTCAGTGGTCACCGTTTCATAGCGGATTTCGGCCGGCGGCAGATCCTCGGCCGGCTGGTCCTGGCCCGACGCCGGTTCGGCATCGAACAGTCCGCCCTGCGCGGGCGGGGGCGCGGCGCGGGTTGCGGCGGCGCGCGCATTCGGCAGCGCTTCGCCGGTGGCTTCTCGCAGCCACGTCTTGAAGCCGTAGCGCTGGAAGAACGCGATCAGCTTGTCCTTGTCCTCGCCGAGGTCGTGCAGCGCGTGGAAGTCGGCCACGGCATTGCTGAGGTCGCAGTCGGTCTTGACCGTGACCAGTTCGCGCGCACGCGGCAGCCAGTCCAGCGTGTTGCGCAGGTTCTCGCCGACCACGCCCTTGATGCCGTCGGCGCCCGCCATGATGTTGTCGAGCGTGCCGTATTCGGTCAGCCACTTGACCGCGGTCTTCGGCCCGACCTTCGGCACGCCGGGCACGTTATCGACGGCGTCGCCGATCAGAGAGAGATAGTCGACGATGCGCTCGGGCGGCACGCCGAACTTGGCCTGCACGCCCGGCGGGTCCAGAATTTCGCCGCTCATCGTGTTGACCAGCGTGACGCTGCCATTGACCAGTTGCGCGAGGTCCTTGTCGCCCGTGGACACCACGGTACGCACGCCCTGCTGCGTGGCCTGGCAGGCCAGCGTGCCGATCACGTCATCGGCTTCCACGCCCTCGATCACCACGATCGGCCAGCCCAGCGCGCGCACCGCTTCATGGATCGGCTCGATCTGCCTTGCCAGATCTTCCGGCATCGACGGGCGGTGTTCCTTATATGCGGGGTATAGCTCATCCCGGAACGTCTTGCCCTTGGCGTCGAATACGCAGGCGATATACTGTGCCGGGTAATCGTTGCGCAGCTTGCGCAACATGTTGATCATGCCGTAGATTGCCCCTGTGGGCAGACCTTCGCCATTCCTCAGGTCCGGCAGCGCGTGATACGCGCGATACAGATAGCTCGATCCATCGACGAGCAAGAGTGTTTTTGGACTATCCGACATTCCCATGGACTCTAAATTGACTGGTGCCCCCGTTGGCGGCGCAGACGCCGCGCCTCTCGCCGACACGGACGTTTCCGACATTTCCGGTAACGCGGTAAATCCCCCGCCCGAACAGGCGTCGGCTCACGCCGCCGCCATTGCCGCAAAGGCCGATGCCGCAGCAGCCGGCAAAAGCCCCGAAGAACAGGAAGCTGCCGCCCGTGCGGCGGCAGCACGCGCGAATCCGCGCAAGATGATTCCAAGCCTGCGTGCGCTGGCCGATGAAGACCGTGCCACGGCCAAGAAGGCGCGCGCGTCGTGGCAAATGTTCACGATTATGGCAGAGTTCATCGAGGCGACCGAGTACCTCTCCGAGATCCGCCCGGCCGTTTCGATCTATGGCAGCGCGCGGCTGCGCGAAGACTCGCCGTACTACCAGAAGACCATCGAAATCGCGCGGCTGTTCTCGGACGCCGGCTTTGCGGTGATCTCGGGTGGCGGCCCCGGCATCATGGAAGCGGCCAACAAGGGCGCGCACGCGGGCAAGTCCGCCAGCGTCGGCCTGAACATCG
>DAIOET010000147.1:0-9251 GCA_036746135.1 Cupriavidus sp. | reverse complement strand
GCAGAAAGCGCTCAGCGAAGCGCCAGAACTCGCGGCGCGCTGATGCCTCGCGCGGTATCGCTTGCAACGGGGGCTTCATGCCCCCGTTTTCAATATCGGCAAGCCAATAGTGGTCCTCAGAACCGGTGACGAATACCCACCACCGCACCGAACTGGTTCGCGCCTGGCTCCACATTGAACACAGCGCTTGACCCCGTTCCGCTGTTGAAGCCATTGACGCCCAGTTGCGACTTGTCCTTGTTGAGTGCATACGATACCGACGCATAGACATCGGTTCGCTTGCTCAACGTATAGTCGCCCATCACCGAAAACAGCCACGGATCCGAGCCGGTCTGACGGAAATCCTGGTAGTAGGCTGAGCTGGTTACCGTGAACGCTGGCGTCAGTTGGTACGAGAGCGCGAGCCAGTAGAGGTTCGATCCGGTATTCGCGGCCTGGGCTCCCGGCAGCATGGCGCCATCGAGCGCCTTGGCGAGCCGGTACCCGGCGAATACCTTCGCCGGACCCGTTGCGTACGTCCCCCCCACCGAATAGCGCCGGAAGACCGGCGCCTGGTTTGCGGGCGTGCCGGCACGGGCGTCATCGTAGGACACGCCCAGTGCAAATGGGCCCATCGTGTAGTTGAAGAAGGCACCGAAATCACGGCCAAACGCATAGGCGCCGGGCACCTCGTTTCCGTTGGCCTGGAACGAATAGAAGGCTATTGCGGTCAGTCCCCCAAACTGACCAACGTACTTGATTGAGTTATCTGCCCGCGCGCCAAACTCGGGCGCGATCGACAGGATGCCGTAGCGGTCGGCCAGTTGTGCCGGGTCATAGACATTGCCGAACTCGCGCATGGCCGTCTGCTGGCGGCCTAGCAGCAACGACCCGTAGGTGCTATTCAGCCCGACGTAGGCATTGCGCCCGAACAGGCGCCCACCCTGGGCGGAATTGCCGGTATCGAGGTCGAATCCGCTTTCCAGGACGAATACGGCCTTCAAGCCGCCGCCCAGCTCCTCGCCCCCGCGCAACCCCCAGCGCGAGCCGGACAGATTCCCGGAAGTCAGCCGAGTGAGCGTGTTGCCATTGCGCCCTGCGTTCGTATTGAATTCGACGCCGGCATCGACGATCCCATACAGCGTGACGCTGGACTGGGCGTATGCGGTGCCGGTCAGGGTGGCGGCCGCGATCAACGCAATAGACTTTTTCATGGGGCCTCCGAATCCTCTTTTGAGCACTTCCTGTCCTGGAAGGCGAATGCGTTCGCCGGACTCATACCACTGGTCTTGCGGCCCGTGGTCCTGTGCGATTTAGTGGTCGGTTGTCATACATAGGTGCCAGCGGACAGTATCCGGACGATCTTCGCGTCTTGACTGTCCCCTTTCGCACATTGCAGAGGACCGCTCGGATCGGGGACCGTCAGTGGCAGCGTGTCCCTCAAACTGGGGACGCGGAGATCCCCATCACACCGCTAGAATCGCGCAGAAGCCGCCAGGATTGGGGGCCGCCGCCCTTGCCGACAGGCGACGGGACGGTACATATCTATAAACTCGGGTACGGTCCATGTCTTGCCACTTTGCTGCAGGTGCGCGCGCTCGCAACCTCGCCTCACTTCCTGCCACCTGCCGTGTACGCCTGTTGTCTCCCAAGCCGCCAAAGCGGCAAACGATCATCTGGCTGCTGTTGTCGTTGATGCTCGCGTACCTGCTGTCGGGCTGCGGCAATGATGATGCGGCGCCGCAGGCCCCGGCTGGCCTGACCTACGGCATGACGTCGGCTACCTATCAGGTAGGCACGGCGATTGTGGCAAACCGCCCAACCGCGAGCGGTGGCACCGTCGACCGCTATACGATCACCCCCGCACTGCCGGCCGGTCTCTCGATCGATGCTGCCACGGGCATCATCAGCGGCACACCGACGACGGCGAGCCTCTCTACTATCTATACGGTCGCGGCACAAAACGCTAGCGGCATCGCCACCGCACGCGTGCAGATCGAGGTGCGCGGCGTTGCCGCCGCTCCGGCAACGCTGACCTATCGCGAGGCCACGATCACCTACCCGACCGGCGTCGCCATCACCGCCAACACGCCGACGAGCAGCGGCGGCCCCATCACGAGCTACAGCGTCACGCCGGCCCTGCCGGCCGGTCTCTCGCTCGACGGGCAGACCGGTTTCATCACCGGAACACCAACCGCCGTCACGGCCGCCGCAACCTACATCGTGACGGGAAGCAACGCGGCCGGTAGCACCACCGCAACGCTACGGATCACGGTACAGGCGGCCGTCGTCGCGCCCGCAAGCCTGACTTTCAGCGCGACGTCCGCCCTTTATGTCACGACCGAACCGATTACGCCGAACGCGCCCGTGACCACCGGCGGCCCCATCGATACATTCAGCGTCTCGCCCCCGCTCCCCACCGGGCTGAGTCTCAATGCCGCGACGGGCGTCATCAGCGGTACGCCCGCGGCGGTCCAGTCGTTGGGTGTCTACACCATTACCGGGACGAACGCTGTCGGCAGCGTGCAGGCACAGGTACGGATCACGGTGACTTCGCGTGGCACCTGGACCGCCGCCGCGCCACTGCTTGTGCCGGTGCATTACTTCACGGCCACCCGTCTGAACGACGGCCGCGTGCTGGTCGCGGGCGGGACTGGAGCCGGTGGCTATACCGCGCGGGCCGAGTTTTATGATCCCGCAACCAATACGTGGCAACTGACCGGCGCAATGAACTCCGCGCGCAGCGGGCACACTGCCACGCTGCTGCCGGACGGCCGCGTGCTCGTTGCTGGTGGTGAAGTCGTTTTTCGGATGGCCGTCGATAGCGCCGAGGTCTACGATCCGGCCACGGGCGTCTGGACGCCCGCCGGCAACATGAGTGAGACACGCGCGAACCACACCGCAACGCTGCTGCAAAACGGCAAGGTCCTGGTCACCGGTGGCTATGACACCAACGGTACAACCACGTTTCGGAACAGCATTGAGCTCTTCGATCCAGTCGCCAATGCGTGGACGCGGATGACCACGACGTTGGCGGCCCCCCGTGCCCAGCATGCGGCGGACGTCCTGCCAGATGGCAACGTACTGGTGATGGGCGGAGTGAACCAGTTTGGCTTTGTCACCAGCGCCGAGCGAATCGCTGTCAACGATAGCGGTACGACAACCGAGGCGTTTCCCATTTCCGGCAACATGACCATCTCGGCCCGACTCGCCGATGGCACCATCCTTGCGCTGGCCGACGGCTCGACCGATGCGCCGCGCTACACCCCGTCGGCATCCACCTGGACCGCCAGCACGATGGCCGTGCTGCGCACCATGCCGACAATGACGACGCTTGCGGACGGGCGAGTGCTGGTTGCGGGCGGCGCGGTCGGTGCCACCCACACGACATCGACCGAAATCTATAGCCCCGATACCAATACGTGGATCGTCGGCACCCCGATGTCCTCTGCCCGGGGCTCGGCCCAGGCCGTGCTACTTACCGACGGCAGCGTGCTCGTGATCAGCGGCTTCGGCGGCACTGGCGACGTGCCGACCGTCGAACGCTTTCGACCGTAGCGGTATCGCCGGGGGCGGGCATGCGCAGTGGGCCCGTCCCCATCGCATCAGTCATTCCGCCCCGAAGACGGCCATGCTGCACTCCCAGTGCAGCGCGTGAAGCACTTAATGGGATCGATAAAGCTACCTTCCACCTGCTTTGTAGAGATCTCTACAACATTGAAGTAGCCCATACAGCCCGCTAAGCTGGCTGCATGAACGCTATTCCATCGCCCCCCGAGACTGCGTGGCTGCTGCTCGTTGTCAGCCTGCCAACATCCGCCTCCACGGCCCGCATGCGTTTCTGGCGTGGCACCAAGACGCTAGGCGCCACGGCACTGCGCGACGGCGCCTATCTGCTTCCCAATCTGCCAGGACTGCGCGCACCGTTGCAGGCACTGGCCACCGATGCGGCGAGTGAAGATGGCAAGGTCTGGATGCTGTCCGTACAGGCCGCGGATGAAAAGCAGGAGGCGGAATATCGCGCATTGTTCGACCGAACCACCGAATACGCGGAATGGATGGCCGAACTCTCCAGCGCCCGTTCCACGTTGTCCGATGCGGATGAGGCTGAGCTGCTGCGCGTGGCACGCCGGCATGGTCGTGGGATCGACGCCATCCGCAAGATCGATTTCTTCCCCAACGAGGCGTCCGCGCGTGCCGAAGCACAGTGGCGCGACTTCAATGCGGCGATCGACATCCTGCTTTCGCCCGGAGAGCCGCGCGGCGTGGCCGGCAGCATTCCGCGGCGCGACCCCACCCAGTATCAGGGGCGCCGGTGGGCAACCCGCCAGCATCTATGGGTGGACCGTATTGCCTGCGCCTGGCTGATCCGGCGCTTTATCGATCCTCATGCCACGTTTGTCTGGCTCGAAGATATCCGTCAGTGCCCGGGCGACGCACTTGGATTCGACTTCGATGGCGCGACGTTCACCCACATTGCCGACCGCGTTTCGTTCGAGGTGCTACTCGCCAGCTTCGGACTAGACGAGGACAAAGGACTGACCCGCCTCGGCCAGATGATCCATGTGCTGGATATCGGCGGCACGCCCGTTGCAGAAGCCAGTGGGTTTGAGGCCGTGCTGGCTGGCGCGCGGGAGCGCCTTCCCAATGACGACGAACTGTTGGACGAAATGCGCTACGTCCTTGACTCGCTATACACGCATTTCTCAGGCGTGCGCAAACGCTAGTCGCCGCCATCCACAAAGATACGGATCACTCAACCGACAAGATGAACTCGCCCCAACCACCTGATACCAATGCAGCCGGGCCGGTACACGGCGACGTCGCCTATACGCTCCGGCAACTGGTGATGTACTTCCTGCGGCTTGGCACCTTTGGCTTCGGCGGCCCCGTGGCGCTGGCCGGCTATATGCACCGCGACCTCGTCGATGTCCGGCAGTGGATCACCGATGCCGACTACAAGGAAGGGCTTGCCCTGGCGCAACTTGCGCCGGGACCCCTGGCCGCTCAACTGGCGATATACCTCGGGTACGTCCACTACCGCGTCGTTGGCGCGACGCTCGTTGGCATCGCCTTCGTACTGCCGTCTTTCCTGATGGTGCTGGCACTGGGCTGGGCATACGTGCGCTTTGGCGGTTTGACCTGGATGCAGTCGGTCTTCTACGGCGTGGGTGCGGCAGTGATCGGCATCATCGCAATCAGTGCGTACAAGCTGACCAAGAAGAGCGTCGGCAAGGACAAATTGCTGTGGTTTATCTATCTGGTGCTCGTTGCCGTCACGGTCATCACCGAATCGGAAGTGGCGTGGCTGTTTCTTGCGGCCGGCGTCCTGGTCTGGTTCTGGCGTGCCCCGCCAAAGTGGCTGCGCCAAGGCAAGCTCAATGCGTTGGCGGCAACCCCGTTACCAATGGCAGGCGGATTGATGAGTACGCTGGACTGGCCCCTTCTCTCGCAGATAGGCGTGTTCTTTGCCAAGGCAGGCGCCTTCGTTTTCGGGTCGGGCCTTGCCATCGTGCCGTTCCTGTACGGCGGCGTGGTGACGGAGCACCACTGGCTGAACGACAAGCAGTTTGTTGATGCCGTCGCGGTCGCCATGATCACCCCGGGGCCGGTTGTCATCACGGTTGGCTTCATCGGCTACCTCGTGGCGGGCTTGCCTGGCGCCTGCGTTGCGGCGGCTGCAACGTTCCTCCCGTGCTATCTGTTCACGGTCCTGCCAGCACCCTATTTCAAGAAGTACGGAAAGCTACCTGCCATCCTGGCGTTTGTGGACGGTGTCACGGCGGCGGCCATCGGCGCGATTACCGGCGCGGTGATCGTGCTTGCGAAGCGGTCGATCGTTGATATCCCGACGGCGTTGCTGGCGCTTGTCACCGTCGCACTGCTGCTGAAGTTCAAGAAGCTGTCCGAACCCGTGATCGTTGCCGGAGCGGCCTTGATCGGTCTGATCGCCTATCCGTTGTTGCATCACTGAGATGCCCGCTACCGCAGTACGGAACTCACCGAAGAAGGTAATCCCATGCCAAACACCACCTCCCCACTGGAACTCGCGGCAGCCCTGCAATCGGTTGACGCGCCGCAGTTGATCGACGTCCGGCGCAAGCCAGCGTTCGATGCAAGTGAGCAAATGATTGCAGGGGCCATCTGGCGCAATCCTGACGAACTTGGCAAATGGATCGCTACGCTCGACGCGAACCGCCCTGTCACCGTCTATTGCGTCCGCGGCCATCAGGTCGGTCAGGACTGCGCGGCGCTACTCCAGGCAGCCGGCTTCGACGCGACGTATCTTGTCGGCGGCCTCGAAGGATGGGTCGCGGAGAATCACCCGACGATTCGCAAACCGTTATCGATAGAACCGTGAAGTGGATCACACGTTAGTGGCCGACGGAGGGTCGACGAATGGTCGACGAATGGTCGTGAAGGGCCGTCGACGCATTTCCGCAAGGCGACGGCCTTCCGCGCGACTCAACCATCCGTCGAAACCGTTACGGTCTCCCACGTCCGAAGCTCGTCTTCGAGGGCCGACAATTTGCCTCGCACCAGGCTGAGTGCATCGCTGCCGAGCAGAAGATGAACGGGCGGGTTGTCCGCAGCAATGGCGGACAGCATTGCGCGTGCCGCTTTGCGAGGATCGCCCAGTTGCTTGCCGCTCTTCTCTTCGCGCGCTTTGCGGATGGGGTCAAACACTTCGTCATAGTCGGGGATGCTACGGGGCGTTCGCGTCATTGAGCGGCCTGCCCAGTCGGTCCGGAAAGAGCCGGGCGCCACGGCTGTGACGGCGATACCGAAAGGCTTGACCTCTTTGGAAAGGGCTTCGGAGATGCCTTCAAGCGCAAACTTGCTGCCGCAGTAGTACGTGATTCCGGGCATCGTGATGAAGCCGCCCATCGACGTAATGTTCAAAATGTGGCCGCGTCGGCGTGCGCGCATAAACGGCAATACCGCCTTCATCATGGCGACGGCGCCAAAGACATTCACATCGAACTGCCGACGCATCTCCGACAGGGGCGATTCTTCCATCACCCCTTCGTGCCCATAGCCGGCATTGTTGATCAATACATCGATGGGACCGACGCTCGTCTCGATTTCCGACACGACGCCGTCGATGGCGTCGAAATCCGTCACATCAAGAATCCGTCCATAAGCGCCGCCCGTGGATAGCGACTCGAAATCGCGCTTTGCTTCTGAACTTCTCACCGTACCGACCACTCTGTGGCCCGCCGCGAGCGCCTCTTGAGCGAGCGCCCGGCCAAAGCCACTGCTCACGCCGGTGATAAGAAGAGTTTTGCTGGAATGCATGAGAACAACCTCCATCGCGTTGACTAGTGGTTGCATGGTAGTCTTGCGACCACAGCCATAGAAGGCTTGTTTCGCTAATTTTCTTGCCTAAAACTATGAGCGCAAAACCTGCCTCGGCGGCGCGGCCTGAAGGCTCCCGTCAAAGTCAGAGCCGCATCGTTACCCTGTTGCACGGCCTGGCGCCTGACGAGGGATACAACTTGACGGCCCTGCCGAGCGTTCGCATCCTGCGTTCGAACCGGGCGTTGTCACGCGCGCCGGTTCTGTATGACCCCGGCATCGTGATCGTGTGTCAGGGCCGCAAGCGAGGTTACTTCGGTGATCAGCTCTATCTATACGACGAGCATCACTACCTCGCGGTTTCCGTACCGGTACCATTCACGATGGAAACCGACGCCACGCCGGAACGTCCACTGCTTGCGCTGTACCTCCATCTCGATTTCACGATGGCCGCCGAGCTGGCGGCGCAGATTGATAGCGAAGGTGCCACGGAGACAACGCAGACACCCCAGAGCTTGATGTCGACGCCGATGGATGACGCGATGCTGTCGTCCGTGCTGCGTTTTCTCGAAGCGATGCACCAGCCGCTTGAAGCCGCCGTATTGGGCCAGGGTCTGCTGCGCGAACTGTACTTCCGTGTGCTGACTGGAGCGCAAGGCCAATCCATGCGGGAGGCTCTGGCAATGCGCGGGCAGTTCGGCCAGATCGCCCGCTCGCTGCGCCTTATCCATACCCGCTATGCTCAGTCGCTCGACGTCACGCAGCTTGCCGAGGAAGCGGGCATGAGCGTGCCGAGTTTCCACAGCCACTTCAAGGCCATCACGCAGATATCGCCCATGCAATACGTCAAGTCGACGCGCCTGCATCAGGCGCGCCTGTTGATGGTGCGCCAGGGCCTGAGCGCGGACACCGCCAGCCACGCCGTGGGCTACACGAGCGCTTCGCAGTTCAGCCGGGAGTTCAAGCGTCTCTTCGGGTTGACACCGGCAGCGGAGACCAGGCGCATGCGCGAGAACTTCACCGTGCCAGCATTTGCCGATGCGACTTATGTGTCGTCCCACTGAACCGAGCCACGGCAGCCAACGACTACACCAATCGCAGATCCCACAGCACATCAAGTACGTGTTGGGTGGAGCGTTCGACGTACCCCGCTCGATGCGCGATGCCGAGCCGGCGCCATAACGCCGGGCGCAGCGGACGCATGACGATGCGCTTGTCCGGCAATGGCGTGGTGGCCTCGTGGGGCAACAGCGCCGCGCCGTAACCCGCCGCGACCAGACTCTTGATCGCGTCGTTGTAGTTGAGTTGAATACGTGGTGCGGGATGATGTCCCGCGGCCGCGAACCACTCGGCAGTCTGACGCGAAAGGCGCGTGGTGGCGTCATTGAGAATCAAAGGCTGGGCGGCGAGCCATTCCGGCGTGACGCGGGCCGGGCACTGCCAATGGGCCGGCACGAAAGCCATCACCGGGTCGCGGCGCCAGGGCTTTATTACCAGTCCGGGAACCGGCGTCTGAGGCAATGCCACCAGCCCGATATCCAGCGTGCCGTCCGCCAGTCGGGACAGCGTTTCCTGCGAAGTGAAGACCGCAATCTGAATGTCGATGGCGGGATGCTGCTCGCGCAGCACTTCGAGCGCCTGTGGCAGCAGATGCGCAATCGCGCCGGTCGACGCACCAAGCCGGGCGCGCCCTTCTAGCCCCTCCACCTGGCGTTGGATATCGTCCAGCGCCCGCTCCGCATCGGCCAGCAGCCGGCGCCCGCGCTCCACCAGCACCTCTCCGATTGCCGACGGCCTTACCTGTCCGCGTTTTCTCGACAGGAGCGGCGCCCCGATGCGTTGTTCCAGTTCAGCAATGTGAAGGCTGACCGTGGGCGGCGCCAGATGCAATGCACGTGCCGCCTCGGCGAATGAGCCGTGGTCGGCAATGGCGACCAGCGTGCGCAGGCGGTCCAGGCTGATCTCTCGCATGT
>DAIOET010000146.1:7390-9309 GCA_036746135.1 Cupriavidus sp. | reverse complement strand
TCAGGTCGGTCAGGTGCTTGAGCGGCGAGATCAGCAGCAGCATCGCCATCACGAAGCCCGTGAAGCCGCCCACCGTGGTCTGGTTGCCCTGCGCCTGCACCATTGCGATCGTAATCACCACGGACAGCGCCAGCGCGGCCAGGAAGGCCGTTACCGGCTGGTTCAGGCCACCGGCCACCGCCATCCGCATCGAATAGGACTTGAGCCGGTTGGCCATCGTCTCGAAACGGGACAGCTCATAGGCCTCGCCGCCGTGCAGCTTCACCACCTTGTAACCGCCGGCGGCCTCTTCCACAACATAGGCGGCGCTATTGGTCAGGGTCTGGTGGTCGCGGTTGAGGCGGCGCAGGCGCTTGTTGACCTTGGACATCAGGAAGCCGATCACGGGCAGGATCACCGCCACCACCAGCGTCAGCTTCCAGTTCGTGTAGAACAGGTAGATCAGCAGGGCCACCACGGTCAGCGAATCGCGCACCAGCGTAATAAACACGCCAGTCAGGATCTGCAGCACCTGGTTGACCTCGAAGATGACTGAGTTGATCAGCGATGCGGCCGGATTCTTATAGAAGAACTGCGCCGGCGCCTGGAGCATGCGCTCGAACATCTGCATGCGCATCTTGAACAGAACCCGGTTCGAGATCAGGTTCAGCAGGTACCCCGAGGCAAACTGAGCCACACCGCGAATCACGGCCACCCCGGTCAGAATGGCGGGCACGTGCCAGAGCTTGCCGGCGTAATCGCCGCCGAAACCGTGGTCCAGCAGGTCGTTGACGACCTTCGGAATGATACCTTCGCTGGCCGCCACCACCGCCATCGCCACAATGGCCGCGATGAAGATTCTCAGTTCAGGGCGCAGGTAAGACCAGAGTCGGCGCATGAGCGTGGACGACGAATCCTCCTGC
The DNA here is from genome assembly GCA_036746135.1 of Cupriavidus sp. Taxonomy (GTDB): domain Bacteria; phylum Pseudomonadota; class Gammaproteobacteria; order Burkholderiales; family Burkholderiaceae; genus Cupriavidus. The sequence goes on along the minus strand of DAIOET010000146.1, from coordinate 8,407 downwards.
CGGTCCTGCTTGGTCGATTCTGTGTTGGATGTCAAAAGATTCCTCGCTTCTGCGTTTTGGGATTGCGGCGGATGGACGGTCGCAGGGATCGCGTCGCCGGGCGGGGCGCCGAATCAATAGCGCTATAATGCCGAGTTCGTGTAGGCCGCTTAGCCTACATTTGACCCACCTGCTGTGAGCCTGACGTTGCTTCGGCCCGGTTTTCTGGATACGTATGAAGCGGCATTTGTAACCGCTCCGTGGCCTGAAACAGGCAGCATTCTATCCGTTTTCCCTATCGCCTTATCCGATGCCTGTTGAATTTGGTATGTCTACGCGCATCGCGTCGCGCAACGAGCGCCTGCTGACGTGGGTCATGGCCTCACTACCCCTGGCGCTGATCGTCCCGGGCGTGTTCCGGGATGTCGTCTTTGCCATCCTGGGAGTGGCCGGCCTGTACATACTGGTGCGCCAGCCGCTGGCCCGTCAGGTGGTGTGGCAACACAAGTGGCTGTTCGCCGCCTTTCTCTCGTACATCCCGTTCTCGGCCGCCCACATCCTGTTTCTGGGCAGCAAGGGATCGAGCATGGACAACGCCGTCCACTACCTGCTGTACGCGCTGATGGCGGTCTGCGGCATCATGCTGCCACGGCGCATGCGGGAATGGTGCCTGGGATTGGGCGCCGCGGCACTGGTAGCCAGCGCCGTGCTGCTTGTGCAGCGGTTCGTACTGCACATCGTCCGCCCATATGGCACCTACGGCTTCAACCCGGAAACGACGACTTCCGGCGCGATCAAGTACTCGTTGGCGATGGTGGCGATTGCCCTGCTGATGCTGGCCCTTGCCAAGTTCGGCAATATGGCGCGCCGGCAAAAGGCGCTGACGATCGGGGCCAGCGTGCTGACCCTGGGATGCGCGGCGCTGACGCAAAGCCGCGCGCCGATGCTGGTAGCCCTGGTGGTGATCTGCGTGCTTGGCTGGATTAATTTCACGGACCCGGCGCGACGCGGCAAACGCTGGCGTGGCGCGCTGATCGC
>DAIOET010000146.1:0-7290 GCA_036746135.1 Cupriavidus sp. | reverse complement strand
CATCTTCGACCACGCCCACAACGAATACCTGTGCGCGCTGGCAACAGGCGGCCTGATCGGCCTGGCGCAATTGTTGTGGATGTTTGGCGCACCACTCGTCTATTTCGTCAGACGCCTGCGCCAGGCTCGCCGCAACGGTGCCAGCTTGGCTTGGGAAAGCGCGGGACTGACCATCGCCATTACATTCCCGTTGTTTGCGTTCACGGACTGCGTGTTCGACCGCCAGGTTGTCGTGGCCTTCTACGTCTTTGCCGTGTTCGCCCATTTCTGGGCAGTGGAATCACGACGCGCCGCGGCGCCGGCCACCGCGAGCCGCCGCGTGGCTACCACGCAAGCCGCCACCCCCGCCCACTCGATTTAAGCCATACCAGGGTCCAACCAGAACATGACAGCCCCGCAATCCCCTCGCCGCGCAACACTGAGCACGATCATTGTTGCCATGAACGAGGCTCACGATATCCAGCCCTGCATCGAATCGGTCAAGGGACTCGCTTCCGAAGTGATCGTTTTCGACTCTGGCAGCACCGATGGCACGCCGCAGCTGTGCCGCGACCTTGGCGCGATCGTGGTGGAAACGGACTGGCCCGGTGACGGCCCGCAGAAGAACCGCGCGCTGAACCTGGCCAAGGGGGATTGGGTGCTGTCGCTCGACGCCGACGAACGGGTCAGCCCCGAGCTTTACCAGCGCATCAGCCGCCTGCTCGACGAAGGCAGCCCGCACGATGCGTTCTCCACGCCGCGCAGCTCCTTTTTCTGCGGCCGCTTCATGCGCCACTCGGGCTGGTGGCCCGACCGCATCGTCCGCCTGTTCCGCCGGGACAAGGGCCATTTCACCGACGTGCGCACTCATACGCACGTCGAGGTGCCAGGCACCACCGGCAAGCTGTCCGAAACCATCGTGCACAACGCGATCACGGACATCACCGAGGCCGTCGACAAGGCCAACCAGTATTCCAGCGCCGGCGCGCTGACGATGTTCGAGCAAGGCAAGCGCAGCTCGTTCGGCAAGGCCATTTTCCGTGGCTTTTGGGCGTTTATCCGCACCTACGTCATCCGGCGCGGCTTCCTGGACGGCAAGCAGGGATTCATGCTGGCGGTCACCAATGCTGAAGGTACCTACTACCGCTATCTGAAGCTCTGGATGATGCACAGCAAATGACCGCTGCCCCGCGCATCAGCCTGATCGTCAGTACGTACAACCGCCCGGCGGCCCTGTCGCTGGTGCTTGGCGGCTGCCTGGACCAGGAAACGGCGCCGGTCGAGATCATCGTGGCCGACGACGGCTCGCAGCCAGCCACCCGCGAGGTTGTGGAACAGGCGCGCGCCGCATCGAACGTGCCCGTGGTGCATGTGTGGCATCCCGATACCGGGTTCCGGCTTGCCGAAATCCGCAACAAGGCCATCGCCGAGGCATCGGGCGACTATCTGATCTTTATCGATGGGGATTGCGTACCGCAGCGGGACTTTGTGCGCCGGCATGGCGACCTGGCGATGCCTGGAGCAATGATGACTGGCAGCCGCATCCTGCTCGGACCGGCGCTGACCGCCGACGTGGAAGCGCGCCAGGTTCCCCTGCAACGCCAGGGCGTGGGATTCTGGCTGGCTGCGCGCCTGCGCGGCCAGGTCAACAAGGTGCTGCCGCTGGCCGCCCACTGGAACTGGCTGCCGGGACGTGACGTCGAGGCCTTCAAATGGCGGCGCATCAAGGGCTGCAACCTGGCCGCCTGGAAGCGGGACATCGAGCATATCGATGGCTTCGACAGCACCTTCACGGGGTGGGGCCACGAAGACGCGGACTTCGTCGCCCGGCTGCACAACGCTGGCATACCGCGCCGCATGGGCTTTTTTGCGACCGAGGTCCTGCACCTCTGGCACAAGGAAGCCGTGCGAGCCACTGAAAACGTCAACAAGCAGCGTGTGCTGGAACGACTGACCTCGAAGCAGTGCACGGCCGATATTGGCCTGACGGCGGCGCGCCGCGATACGACCACCGTGGTCACTCGATGATCGCCAACGCCACATAAAAATGGCCGCCCACACAGGCGGCCATTTTTTTCGCTCCGTTCGCCCTATCGGCGTTCAGTCGTAATCCACCCGCGCGCACTCGTCACCCAACTCACTGCGCAGGCCAGCCAGAGCCTCGTCGGAAGGCATCACCCGCCACCGCTCGCCGAGCATCGTCGCGCAACTTGCACCGGCACTCGAATAGGAAATGCGCACGCGCACGCCGGCCCCAGGTTCCTGGCCGTTGGCCAGGATCGGCTCCAGCAGTTCACGCAGACGCGGCAGGCTGGCGCGATGGTCGAACTTGAGTTCGACGGCCTGCGCATAGCGCGCCCGCGCCGAGGCCATATCCATGACGGATTCGGCCGTAAAGCGCACGCCGCCCGTGAACGTGTCGTGTCGGGCATTGCCCTGGGCGATGATCAGCTCGTCTTCGCGGAACATGTGGCGATTGGCATCGTACAGTTCGTTGAACACGGTCATTTCGATCTGCGCCGTGCCATCGTCGATCATGACGATGATCAGCTTGCCACGCTGCGTCATCTGCGTGCGCACGCCCATGATCACGCCGGCAATCACCTTGCCGCGGACATCGCGGCCATAGCCGCCGCCGTTGCCCTGCACTTCCTTTTCCAGCGCGCCCAGCGTGCCCTTGACGAACTTGCGCACCTCGTCGCGTGAGGCGTCGAAGAGGTGGCCCGAAAAGTAATAGCCGAGCGCCTGCTTTTCTTCCTGCAGCGTGCGCTTGGGCGACCAGCGCGGCTCGTCGATCAGTTCCGGCCGGTGTGAATCGCCAGCGTCATCCATGAGATCGAACAGCGACACCTGGTTGGCCGACTCGGCCTTCTGCTCGGCCGCCTCCATAGCGATGGACACCGAAGCCAGCAACTGCGCGCGGTTGTCATTGAGGCTGTCGAACGCCCCGGCACGGATCAGCGCCTCGATCGTGCGGCGGTTGACCTGGCGACGGTCCACGCGGTCGCAGAAATCGAACAGGTCCTCGAACGGCTTTTCCTCGCGTGCGCGCAGGATGTCTTCGATGGCACCCTGGCCGGAGCCCTTGATGCCACCCAGGCCATAGCGAATGGTCTTGGCGTCGGTTGGGGCAAAACGGTATTCGCTGGCATTGACGTCCGGCGGCAGCACCTTGATGCTGTTCAGGCGGCAATCCTCGTAAAGGATCTTGACCTTGTCCGTGTCGTCCATCGCCAGCGACATGTTGGCCGCGAGGAATTCCGCCGGATGGTGCGCCTTGAGCCAGGCCGTGTAGTACGCCAGCAGCGCATAGGCTGCCGCGTGCGACTTGTTGAAACCGTAGCCCGCGAACTTTTCCATCAGGTCGAAGATATCGTCGGCCTGCTGCGCGGTCAGCCCGTTCTTGTCGGCGCCCTCGCGGAACAGCTCGCGATGCTTCGCCATTTCCTCGGCCTTCTTCTTACCCATTGCACGGCGCAGCAAATCGGCGCCACCGAGCGAGTAACCGCCGATGATCTGCGCCATCTGCATCACCTGCTCCTGGTAGACCATGATGCCGTAGGTCTCCTTGAGCACGGGTTCGACGCGCGGATCGGGATACTCGACCTTCTCGCGGCCGTGCTTCCGGGCGCAGAAGCTCGGGATCAGGTCCATCGGGCCTGGGCGATAGAGCGCCACGAGCGCGATGATGTCCTCGAAGCGGTCAGGCTTGGCGTCCTTGAGCATGCCCTGCATGCCGCGGCTTTCCAGCTGAAACACCGCTACCGTGTTGGCGCTCTTGAGGATGTCGAACGCGGGGCTGTCGTCGAGCGGGATCTGGCTGCAATTCCAGTCGGCCTTGCTCGGGTCCAGGCGCCGGATATAGCGCTCCGCCCAATCCAGGATCGTCAGCGTGGTCAGGCCCAGAAAGTCGAACTTGACCAGGCCGGCCGCTTCCACGTCGTCCTTGTCGTACTGGCTCACCACACCGCTCATGCCGTCGGTGCCCTGCGTGTAAAGCGGACAAAAATCGGTGAGCTGTCCAGGCGCGATCAGCACGCCGCCGGCGTGCATGCCGACGTTACGCGTCATGCCCTCCACGCGCTGCGCCAGCTCCAGCAGCTGGCGCACTTCTTCTTCATTGCGCTCGCGCTCGGCCAGCGCCGGCTCTTCCTTCTTCGCTTCCTCGAGCGTCACCAGCTTGCCCGGCTTGAACGGAATCAGCTTGGCCACGCTGTCGACGAAGCCATAGCCAAGATCGAGCACGCGGCCCACGTCACGCACCGCTGCCTTGGCCGCCATCGTGCCAAACGTGGCGATCTGCGACACGGCGTCCTTGCCGTACTTCTCCTTCACGTACGTGATCACGCGATCGCGGCCGTGCTGGCAGAAGTCGATATCGAAGTCGGGCATCGAGACGCGCTCTGGATTCAGGAAGCGCTCGAACAGCAACGCATACTTGAGCGGATCGAGATCGGTAATGCCAAGCGCATAGGCCACCAGCGAGCCGGCACCCGAGCCACGGCCCGGACCGACCGGCACGCCGTTGTTCTTGGCCCAGTTGATAAAGTCCGCCACGATCAGGAAGTAGCCCGGAAAGCCCATCTTGATGATGGTGCCGGTCTCGAATTCGAGTCGTGCGTAGTACTCGGGACGCTTGCGTTCGCGCTCGGCCTCGTCCGGGAACAGCACGGCGAGACGCTTCTCCAGACCGTCCTTGGCCATGAAGACGAGGTAGTCGTCCAGAGACATGCCGTCTGGCGTTGGAAACAGCGGCAGGCGCGGCTTGCCCAGTTCCAGTGTCAGGTTGCAGCGCTTGGCGATTTCGACCGAGTTCTGCAACGCACTCGGAATGTCGGCAAACAGCGCGCACATCTCGTCCTGCGTCTTGAAATACTGGTCGGTCGTGAACCGGCGCGTACGGCGCGGATTGGCCAGCAGCTCGCCTTCGGCAATACAGACACGCGCCTCATGCGCCGTGAAATCGTCCGGCGTCATGAACTGCACCGGATGCGTCGCCACCACCGGCAGTTGCAGCGATGCCGCCAGTTGCACGGCCTGCTCGATATAGGCTTCGGTGCCGGCATGGCCCGCGCGCTGCAGCTCGATATAGAAGCGCTGCGGGAACACGCGCGCCCAGTGCTCCGCGGCGCGGCGGGCGCCTTCCGGATTGCCGTTTGCCAGGGCCTGGCCCACATCACCGCCCATCGCGCCCGACAGCGCGATCAGGCCGGTGGCCTGGGGCAGGCCTTCCTCGCCCGGCTCATCGAACCAGGCCGGCTCCAGCTCGGCCCTGCCGCGATACTGGTTGTTCAGCCACGCGCGGGAAAGCAGCGTGCAGAGATTCAGGTAGCCAATGCGGTCCTGCACAAGCAGCTGCATGCGTGCAGGCTTGTCGCGGTCATCGGCGTTGGTCAGCCAGACGTCGGCGCCGACGACCGGCTTGACGCCGCCGCCGCGCGCTTCCTTGTAGAAGCGGATCAGACCAAAGGCGTTGGCAAGGTCGGTCAGCGCAAGCGCGCCCATGCCATCTTTGGCGGCGGCCTTGACGGCGTCATCGAGGCGGACGATGCCGTCCACGACCGAATATTCGGAATGCAGGCGAAGGTGTACGAAGCGGGGTGCGGACATAGGGCGCCATTGTACCGGCTCCCCTCGCCCCTCACTCTGAGAGTTTTCGCAAAATGGCGCCGTGCCGGGCATGCGCCGCACCGCTGGCAAACCGGCCGCGACGGGTATCGGGGACGTCAATGAGCGGCTATAATTTCGCCTTTCCAATCAGGCAGTTACCGGGGCGTCCAGACACCCCGGCCAGGCAGCGTCGCTCCATGCAGATCGTCAATATTTCGGCTTACAAGTTCGTCACGCTCGAGGATATCGAGACCCTGCGCCCCGCCATGCGCGAGCGCTGCGAGGCGGTGGGCCTGAAAGGCACGATCCTGCTCGCGCCGGAAGGCATCAACATGTTCCTGGCCGGTACCCGCGAGCAAATCGACGGCTTCATGGTCTGGCTGCATGCCGATGCGCGCTTTGCCGATATCGCGCCCAAGGAAAGCCTGTCGGACCACCAGCCCTTCAAGCGCATGCTGGTGCGCGCCAAGAAGGAGATCATCACCATGAAGATGCCGCTGATCCGCCCCGAAGCGGGTCGCGCGCCGTCTGTGCGGCCGGTGGATCTCAAGCGATGGCTGGACCAGGGCCACGACGACGAAGGCCGCCCCGTAGTGATGCTCGATACGCGCAACGATTTCGAAGTGGCGGTGGGCACGTTCGACAAAGCCGTCGAATACAACATCACAAAGTTCAGCGACTTCCCGCCTGCCGTGGCTGAAAACAAGGCATCGCTGGAGGGCAAGACGGTGGTGTCGTTCTGCACGGGCGGCATCCGCTGCGAAAAGGCGGCCATCCATATGCAGGAAGTGGGCATCGAGCGCGTCTACCAGCTCGAAGGTGGCATCCTCAAGTATTTCGAGGAAGTTGGAGGCAGCCACTACCACGGCGACTGCTTCGTGTTCGACTACCGAACCGCGCTGAATCCGAATCTGGAACCCGCCGGACCGGTGCAGTGCTTTGCCTGCCGCGCCGTGGTGACGCCGGAAGAACAGCAGCTTCCGAAGTATGTGGTGGGCAAGAGCTGCCCGCACTGCGCGGACGCCGCCGCGGCCGCGGCCTGAGAGACCGTCTTAAAAGCGGCCGAACCTTCAGGCCGCCAGCAGGTGATAGAGGTTGCGTAGCATGCCCGCCGTCGCGCCCCAGATGAAGCGATGGCCGCCGCCTTCACGCGGATACGGCATCGAATAGAACTGGCGCTCCCCGCCCTCCCAGCGCAACAGCCTGCGTTCATGCCGCGACGGGTCCATCAGGAATGCCAGCGGCACCTCGAAGATATCGGCCACTTCACCGGCATCGGCCTGCAGCGTGAACCCGGGATGCACGAGTCCGACGATCGGACTGACGTGATAACCGGTGCCAGTGATGTAGTCGGGCAACGATCCCAGCACCTCGATAAAGTCGCGCTGAAGACCGATTTCTTCCTCGGTCTCCCGCAGCGCCGTGGCAATGCGGTCCGCGTCGTAGGTTTCCTGCCTGCCACCGGGAAAGCTGATCTGGCCGGCGTGGGCGTTCAGGTTGGCGTTGCGCTCGGTCAGCAGGACGGTCAGCCCGTCACCGCGCTCCACCAGTGGAACCAGCACGGCGGCTTCGCGCAGTCCGCGGGATCTGTCATAGACACGCGATTCATCGGTGAGCTCAGGCTCCCAGGCCGGCGGCAGGAGCAACCGGTGCCGGATGAAATCGGGTTGCATGCGCGGCGCGGTAAGCGGCGCGCGGCGA
>DAIOET010000145.1:0-9423 GCA_036746135.1 Cupriavidus sp. | reverse complement strand
ACACCCCCGCCGAAGCGGCGATGGTGGTGATCATGCTGTTCTACTTCATCGCCGCGATCTTCAACCTGTTCATTCCGGACACCGGCGCGCGCTATCCCCAGCAGGAAAAGAACCCGGTCAAGCTGATTGCCGAATTTGGCGACTGCTTCATCGCACTGTGGCGCGACAAGCTCGGCCAGATTTCGCTGGCCGTGACGACGCTGTTCTGGGGCGTGGGCGCCACGCTGCAGTTCATCGTGCTGAAGTGGGCGGAGAAGTCACTCGGGCTGAACCTGTCGCAGGGCGCGCTGCTCCAGGCCGTGGTGGCCGTTGGGGTGGCGGTGGGCGCCATCATGGCCGCGGCGCGCATCCCGCTGCGCCGGTCACTTTCCGTGCTGCCGTTCGGCGTGGCGATGGGTGCCACCGTGATCCTGATGGCGTTCTATACCAAGGACACCATGCCGGCCGTGACGCTCGACCTGATGGGCATGGCCATGCCGCTGCACATGGCTATCGCCTACCTGTTCCTGATGATCGTGGGAGCCATGTCGGGCTACTTCGTCGTACCGATGAATGCGCTGCTTCAGCACCGTGGCCATGTGCTGCTGTCGGCCGGCCATTCGATCGCGGTCCAGAATTTCAACGAGAACGTTTCCGTGCTGCTGATGCTGTGCCTGTACGCGCTGCTGATCAAGCTGAACGTGCCGATCGGCTTTGTGATCGTCGCGCTTGGCCTGTTCATCGTGGCGACCATGCTGCTGGTCATGCGCCTGCACAAGCACAACGTCAAGATCTACAACTCGCTGGCGATGATCGGCGAGGACAAACACCACTAGGCCTCGCCTCCCTCGTGGCGCTTCAGGCGCCACGCACCGTCAAGGCGCCGCGGCCCTCGCTGCGGCGCGCGCCTCCCAGTCGTCCGGCACCACAAAGCCGCGCGAGCATTCGCGCCAGATGCCGGGCGCATCTTCCGCCTGCACCAGTTCGCAAACCATGACAGGGGCCTCGCGGCGCCATGCGTGCACCGGATCGGCAAACCTTTCGGCCAGCGCGGCGCGCAGTTCGCCCCACGTCTCCGTGGCGCTCTCGGGCACACGCGCACCGGACAGCCAGTCGGTCCTTGGCAGCCTGCACCAGCGCACCTGCGCCCTTGCCGCACTGGATGCCCTGGCGTGCCAGCTATCGAGCGTGCTCCACCAGCCGTGCAGGTGGTCCGGCGCGATGCCCAGGGCGTCCAGCCCAGCCGGTACGACGCCTTCGCGGTAGAACAGCCAGCCCAGCAGATAGACCTCGCTGCGATCCACCGGATGGCCCATGATGGCCTGCGCTTCGGCGGTACGGCCGAGCGGTAGCTGGCGCCGCACGATGTGATCGAGCTTGTCGCCCAGACGGTCTACGAGGTTGGGGCCGACGAACGCGCGGTCGCCCGCCACGCCTTCGACGTTCAGATAAAACTTGGCGGCCATCTCCCAATGAACCGTGGAAGCGGCGGCCGGGTCGCGCCAGACCACGTCGAGTTCACCCAGCGTCTGGATGCCATGACCGTTCGCGCGCCGGATGGGCACGTTGGCGGCCAGCAGGTCTACGCCCTGCATATGCTGAAGCGCGAAGTGGAGCAGCCTTTCGGCGTGGCGGCCCAGCCGCAGGCTGCGGCTGCCGGTCGGATCGGGATGCCCGCTGAGTTCGGCAATCGTTTCGGGCAGCCCGGCCGGATCGGCCCGGGACAGCCATGCCTGCCAGGCGGCCTGCGTACCTGCCGGCCATCGTGCCAGACGTGCCGGCCCGTCCAGATAGGCATCGGGGAGCCGGGACAGCAGCGCGGGGGATAGCGAACACCAAGCCAGGTCGCGCGCCCGCTGCGAAGCGGCGCGGCACCAGAGCGGCAAAGCGTCCGCGCCGGCCGGCGTACAGCCGCCCGGCGGCGTCAACTGCGCGAGATCAGGCTTGAGCTCCCGCACGATCATGTACCTCGCGTGCCAGGCACAGGTCTTCCCAGGCCCGTGCCTTGTCGGTCAGCGTACGCAACAGGTACGCCGTATGGTAGGTCACCACCACGGGAATTCCCTCGTAGCTGTGCACGGTGCCGCGCAACTTGCCGATCGGCGTGGTCGAACGCAGCAGAGACTGCGCCGCGAACCGGCCCAGCACCACGATGACCTTCGGCTTGATCAGCGCGATCTGGCGCTTCAAATAGGGTTCGCACTGCGCCACTTCATCCGGCTCGGGATTGCGATTGCCCGGCGGACGGCATTTGAGCACGTTGGCGATGTAGACATTGCGCCCGCGTGCCAGGTCCAGCGCGGCCAGCATGTTATCGAGCAGCTTGCCGGCCTGGCCGACGAACGGCTCGCCCTGCAGATCCTCGTTCTCGCCCGGCGCTTCGCCCACGAGCATCCATTCGGCCTGCTGGTCACCCACGCCGAACACGGTATTGGTCCGCGAGTCGCAGAGGCCGCAGGCCGTGCAGCCGGATACGCTGTCGGCCAGCACGGGCCAGGCCATTTCGGCGATGGCGGCTTCCCGGCCCGCGTGCTCGGGCAGGCGCGGCACCGGTTGTGGCGTAGCGGGAGCGGCGGGACGGGCCGGGTTCGGCGCATCGAATGCCTCCACCGTCTCGGCGAGTTCGAGAGCATGGTCGGCCTCGATGGCATCGGTCTCCGCCCTTGCCTCGATTGCGGCGATTGCCGCCGGCGCTTCGACGGACCTTGCAACGGGCTGGGATTCGGCGACCAATTCGCCGACCGATTCGGCAGCGGACACCGTTTCCACGACGGCCACTTCCGCCATCGTTTCCTCTGCAATGGCGTCGGCGGGCGCGGCATGGCGCAGCACCCATTCGGCGGGAATTCCCAGCGCCTCCAGGAACATCGCACGGCGGTTCATGCGGATTCTCCGTCATCGCTGGCGGGCCAGACGCGGCGCAGCACCAGGGCATCCTCGCGGCCCAGGGCCGTCGCCGGGTAATAGCCCTTGCGGCGGCCAATCTCAGCAAACCCGGCTTCCAGATACAGCGCAAGCGCACCAAGGTTCGACGGCCGCACTTCCAGCAGCATCGTATGCAGATGATGCGCGTGCGACGTCGCCAGCGCGATGGCCAGCAGCAGCCGTCCATAGCCCTGGCGCTGGTGCACGGGATCGATCGTGATATTGAGCAGATGCATCTCGTCGACCACCGGCATCAGCATCGCGTAGCCAATCAGTGCCGTCGACGGATCGCGCAGGGTCAGGCCGAAATGGCCCGCCTTGAGCGAATTCTCAAAGTTGCCGCGCGTCCACGGGTGGCTGTACGCCCGTTGCTCGATCTCGGCCACGGCGGGCAGATCGCGCGCACTCATATGATCCAGCGCCCAGCCCTGCGGCAACGCCGGCATCAGGGGCACGGCCGGCCAGTCGGGGCGCTCCGCGGGCAACAAGGCGGCGCTCATGCGGCGTCTCCCTGCGCGGCCAGCGCCGCGGCCTTGGCCGCGGCGACTGCTTCGCGCTCGGCGATGGTCTGGGCGACCTTGTCGCGCACGTAGATCGGCATGGCGTCGGCGGCGGGAATCGTCTCGCCGCGCGCCAGGGCGCGCTGGGCAATCGACACCAGGGCGCGCGCGTCCGGCATGGCTTCCGGAATCGTACGGCCCGCGCGCGCGGCCACGGCCAGCCGGTCTCCGAACACCGTGGCGGCATTGCCCGCCAGCCAGAACTCGCCGGCGGGAGCGGCCACCGCTTCAGGCGCGCCAACGTGCATTGCATCGTCCGTCGCCCATTCGCCCGAGGCCGCGTCCCAGCGGAATGTGGCGGCATAGGCTTCGTCCATGCGCGCGTCGAGCGCCACCAGCACCGGTGTGCCCGGCGGCAGTGCCGGCGTGCCGGTGCGTACACTTTCCGCGCAGGCCATCAGCACGTTGACCGGAATGACGGGCAGATCGGCACCGAAAGCCAGCCCCTGCGCCACGCCGCAGGCGGTGCGCAGCCCGGTGAAGGAACCGGGGCCGGCGCCAAAAGCGATGGCAGCGCAATCGGCCAGGCGAATGCCGGCTTCGGCCAGCACCTCGCCGGCGGCCGGCAGCACGCGCGACGACGAACGCGCGCCGGTGTGCTCATGACGGTAGAAACACTCGATGGCGCCATCGGAGGTGGCGCGCCCGAGTGCGACGGAACACCACTCTGTGGAGGTCTCGACAGCAAGAATCCAGGACATGGCAGCGATTGTATCCGCTGCCGGGGCAAAGCAGTATTGGCGACGGCACGCAGTCGTCCCCCGTACGAGCGCCCTAACCGAAGGCTTCCTCGGTTTTTTTGCACTGAAACGCGCACCGGCCGCGCTTATCATCGCCCCTGTTATCTCATTGCCACACCGGAGACCCCATGAGCGACCTGCAGGCCCAATTCGACCAGGCCCAAACCGACGTCAAGACGCTGACCGAACGCCCGAACAACATGACGCTGCTGCGTCTGTACGCGCTGTACAAGCAGGGTGCCGAAGGCGATGCCCACGGCGACAAGCCCGGCATGACCGATTTCGTCGGCCGCTACAAGTTCGAAGCCTGGGAGGCGCTCAAGGGCACCAGCCAGGACGACGCCAAGCAGAAGTACATCGAACTGGTAGGCGACCTGGTGGCTGGCCGCGCCAGCTGACGCCCGGCCTTGCGGCGCCGGCCGCGGCGGATATGCCACACGGCCGGATTGCCCGCACGATAGATGTTCAGCACCTGGCTCTTCCTGCCGATAAGCAGACTATCCGCAATGGTGTCGTTTCCCAGGAAGACATGAAGACATTCCACGTGCTGGCCTGCGCTTGCGCGCTGATGCTGTCGACGGCCCCGATGGCCGCGCCGCGCGCCCCGGCCACGCCCGCCCAGCCCGTCGCACCCGCCTATGATCCCGTGCGCTACAAGTCGTGCGCGGTCTATGCCGCGACGGCGATGTCGGCTGCCGTCGACATGCGTACCCACGGCTACAGCGCAAAGCGCGCCCTGTTCGAAGGCGGCAACCCGCCATCGCCCGCGATGGTGGCGCTGACCGAGTTCGCGGCGTCCGCCATTCAGTCACGCCCTTCCGGCCGTGAAGCGGCGTCCACGCTGGGCGGATTTCTTGCCGGCGTCTGCTACCAGCGCACCGATCTGCCCACGCTGCAGTAAAAAGGCGCCCTGACGGGCGCCCTTCCCTCATCGAATCACGCGACCAGCTTAGCGGCCGGTTTCCTTCAGATACTGCGCACGTGCCGCCACGGCGGTATTGGCGAAATCCGAAAACACGCCATCCACGCCTGCGCGGAACGCATCCAGGTACTCAGCCACCGGGTCGCCCTTGTACTTGCCCGGCAGATAGCGCGCCTCATTCCGGAATGTGTACGGATGCACGAACAGGCCGGCCTTGTGGGCATCGGCGATCAGGCTCGTTGGCTCCACCGAGTTCACATCGGCCAGCGCCGGGGTGAAAGGCGTACCGTCGGCATTGGTGGCCTTCCACGGCGAGACCTTCCAGGCAAAGACCTGCGGCTTCCACGGCCCGATGCCGTCGGCGTAGGTCTTGATCTCGGCCAGGCCAGCCGGCGTCAGCATGTCGCCAAACCAGCGCGGGTCGCCGTGGATGGTCCAGCTGTACGGACGGCCGTCGACAAACGCATAGTCGTCGTTGGTCTGGTAGATCATTTCACCGGTCTGGTAGTTGACGGCGTTACCGTCCACCAGCTGCACCATGCGCGCCTGCACGCCCTTCGTGCGCATGTACTTGAGGCTCTCGGGGTCAAAGCTCTGCAGCAGGATCGGCGCGGTCTTGCTGTTGAGGTTGTTGTCGGTGACGAACTTGACGATGGCGTCCTCGAACGGCCGCGTACCCGCGGCGCCACAGCCATTGGCAATGGCTTGCTGGTTGTTCCAGTACGGATTCTTGGCTTCGGGATAGATCGTGAACGTCTTGCCGCTAACGGCCGATTTGGCGCGCGCGATATCGTAGACCTCCTGCAGTGTCAGGATCGGGAACACGCCATTCAGCGCGGTTGGGCGTACGTCCTTGGCGTCGTAAGTCGTGCCGCGAATCCAGGACTTGAGCTCGGCCGCGGTGAAATCGGTGATCGACCAGTCGTTGGTGTGGTCCTCGCCGTCGACGATCAGCGACCTGAGCACCGACGTCGGATCGGACGGATTGGTGAGATCGGTCAGGTAGGACGACGGGCCGCTCGTGGGCGTCGTCGGCCAGGACACCGGCACGCGCACGCCCGGCACGGTACGCTTGCGCGCGGCCACGGCGGCATTGGTTTTTGCCACCTCGGCAACGTTGGTGTTATCGCTGAGCCAGGGGTTGTGGCGCACCACGAGCACGCAATCCTTGCTCAGATGCACGTCTTCTTCCAGTGAATCGGCGCCTGCATCGGCCGCGCCTTCGTACGAGACCTGGGTCTCCTCGGGATACAGCCCCGGCAGGCCGCGATGGCCGATCACCAGGGGCGGATTGCCATCGAGCGTCTTGAGCGCGGTCGGGGTTGCCGGCGTGGACTGAGCCGGCGGCGTGGCTGCTGCATTGTTGTCATCGTCGCCGCCGCATGCGGCAAGCGCCAGGCTGCCGAGCAGCGCGAGCAGCAGTTGCGCCGCGCGGGCCTGGGAGCCTTTCATCATTTGTTTCATTTTTTCGCTCGCTGAGTGGGATGAATGAAGCGCGAGCGACGGAACAGGTGTGCCAATGCGATGCCCTTCACCGCATTGCCGGAATCGTTGCTGCACGCCTCGACGCGTAGCGTGTGGCGTGCATGTGTCATGCGCGTGAAGGCAGGTAGGCGCCGCGCAACGGTCGCGTTACCATGCGCCACATGACATCGGTCTTCCTTGCGTCCCGCTAGGGACTTTCAGCCTTTCCCGCCCGGTGCGCGTGCATGTCACGCGTGCCGGACACGCGTGCCACGGCCGCCCGATGGTCGCCGTGGCCGCGCCCATGTCGCAAGGAAAAGTCATGCAGACAAAGAATCGTCTTCTGGTGACCGGTGTGTCCGGACACTACGGCCGGCTCGCGGCCAGCCATCTTCTTGAGCACCACCACCCCTCGCACCTGATCGGTACCACGCGCACGCCGGCACGCGCGCGGGACCTGGCCGACCTTGGCCTCGATATCCGGCACGCCGACTTCGATACGCCTTCAACGCTTGCCAGCGCATTCTCGGGCGCGCAACGCATGCTGTTGACCAGCACCGCAGCCGAACATGCCGGGCCGCGCCGCGTACAGCAGCATCGACACGCGATCGATGCCGCGCGCGCAGCCGGCGTCGCGCATATCGTCTATTCGTCGTTCCTCGCTGCCGAAGACTCGGCCCTGGCGGCGCTGGCAGCGGATCACGCCGCGACGGAACGCGCGCTGCGCGAAACCGGCGTGGACCACACGGTGCTGCGCCATGCGTTCTATATGGAAATGTTGCTGCCCACGGTTCAGCGGGCGCTCGTCACCGGCGTGCTCAGGACGCTCGATGCCCACGCAGGCGCTGCCTACGTGGCGCGGGCGGACTGCGCGCTGGCCGGCGCATGCGCGCTGCTATCTGGCCGGGGCGGCGCGGTCCTGGATATCACCGGGCCGCGCTCGGTGTCCCCCGTGGAACTCGCGCGCATCATGCACGTGTGCCTTGGCGCAAGTATCGAGGTCGAAGAGGTATCGCCAGACGCGCTGCTCGCCGGCTTTGTCGCCGATGGCATGAGTCAGCCGATGGCGGGCATCCTCGTCTATCTGGCGCGCGGCATGGCGCAAGGTGCGATGAAGTCAGTCAGCCACGATTTCCAGCGGCTGACTGGCCGCGAGGCATGCGGTGTTGAACAGTTTCTGATGCAACACCGCGACCTGCTTCGCGCGGCCTAGCTTCCGGGCACCGGCCGCGGGCGGATGCGCCACGCGGCCAGCATGGCCGTGGCGATCACCACGCCCACGGCCAGGAACGTTTCATCGAAAGCGCGAATGCGGGCGGCCTGCGCGGCCTGTTCGGCAACCTGGCCGCTCGCGCCCAGCATCACGCCGTGCTCGGCCAGGCGCCATTCAAGGCCGACGCCCGCCAGGCTCACGCCAATCGCGCCGCCAAGCTGGCGCAGAAAGTTGATGCAGCTCGACCCCTGCGCAATCAACGAGAAATCCACACCGCGCATCGATCCCAGCGTCAGTGACGGCAGGATGCAGCCCAGCCCGATCCGGCCGATCACCGCGTAGAGCACGATCAGCAGATACGGCGTGGCCATCGATCCCGTCGCCATCAGCAGGAACGACCCCGCCAGCAGCGCCAGCCCGAACGACACCTGCTTGTGCGGCAGTATTCGACTCGTCAGGCGGCCAGCCACGGCGATCGTCACGGCCAGCGCGATGCCGGCCGGCATCAGGACCAGGCCCGCCGCGGACGGTGTATAGGCCAGCGCCGTCTGCATGTAGACCGGCAGCAGGTAGGTCGATCCGAACAGGCCAGCGCCGTAGATAAACCCAACGATGGCGCCGGCCGAGAACTGGCGATAGCTGTAGAGCCGCATGTTCATCAGCGGATCTGGCGCGCGCAGTTGCCATGCCACGAAGACAGCCAGCATGACCACGCCAAAGATCGCCAGCCCGACGCCTTCGCCCGCGCTGTTGCGCATGGCCACCAGCCCGTTGAGCAGGCTCACGGTGGCCACTCCCACCAGCGCCAGGCCACGCCAGTCCAGTGGCTTGCGTTCGCCGATCATCGCGGAATCCACGGCCATATAGCGCCGTGCCATCCACCAGCCCGCCAGCGTCAGTGGCACCACGACAAAAAAGATCGAGCGCCAGCCGAACAGCTCGACAAGAAATCCGCCCAGGCTCGGGCCGATGGCGGGCGCCAGCACCACGCCAAAACCGAACAGCGACATGGCCCGGCCCTGCTCGCGCTCGTCGAACGCGCGCAGAATGAAAATGTTCGGAAGTGGCTGCATGATGCCGGCGGCAATGCCCTCGGCCACGCGCATGGCCAGCATCACGCCGAACGTCGGCGAGAAGCCGCCGATCAGTCCGCCGCAGCCCAGCAGTAACAGCGTGCCGATGAACGTGCGCCGCAGCCCGTAGCGGTTCAGCAGCCAGGGTGTCAGCAGCATCGACATCGTCATGGCGATCATGAAGCTTGCCGCCACCCATTGGGCGCGCTCCTGGCCAAGCACGAAATGGCGGCTCAGGTCGGGAATGGCCACATTGACGATGGTCGACGACATGATCGACGACATCGCGCCCAGCATCAGCGTGACCAGGATCAGCCAGCGCAGGCGGTCGCCGTAGCGCGCGCGCAGCTCGGCGCGCGTCGGGCCGCTACCCCTTGGTTCGTCTCCTCCCGGATCGTCCCCGCTGCCGGTACTTGCCGGCGCAGTGGATTCGCGATTCACCCGAGCCGCCCGGTCGATGCAATCTCGCGGATCTTGCGGACGGTGTCGAGGTCGGCCTCGTGATAGGCGGACTTGACGATCTCGGCGTAGCGGTCGTCGCCGCTGG
>DAIOET010000144.1:3318-9429 GCA_036746135.1 Cupriavidus sp. | reverse complement strand
ATTCGCGCGCAGTCCGGCGTGCCGGGGCTGAACAAGGTCTATGGCGTGTCGCGCGACCGGCTGTTCTACGAACCTGCCGACGCCAACCTGCCATCCGAGCACGACTGGAGCACCGAGCGCTACCTCGAACACACGCCGAAGCTGTTCGACAAGGTACGCGACGCGGTCGGTCCGGACATCCACCTGCTGCACGACGTGCACCACCGGCTGACCCCGATCGAAGCCGGGCGGCTGGGCAAGTCGCTGGAGCCGTTCCGGCTGTTCTGGATGGAGGACGCCACGCCCGCCGAAGACCAGCGCGCCTTCCGCCTGATCCGCCAGCACACGGTCACGCCGTTAGCCGTGGGCGAGATTTTCAACAGCATCTGGGATTGCAAGACGCTGATCGAGGAGCAACTGATCGACTATATTCGTGCCACGGTGGTACACGCGGGCGGCATCACCCATTTGCGCCGCATTGCCGACTTTGCCGCGATGTATCAGGTCCGCACCGGCTGCCACGGCGCCACGGACCTGTCGCCGGCGTGCATGGGCGCGGCGCTGCATTTCGATATCTGGGTGCCGAACTTCGGGGTCCAGGAATACATGCGCCATACCGAGGAAACCGATGCCGTCTTTCCGCACGCATACACGTTCCACGACGGCATGATGTACCCCGGCGATGCGCCGGGGCATGGCGTGGATATCGACGAGAAGCTCGCGGCAAAGTACCCTTACCAGCGTGCCTACCTGCCCGTGAACCGGCTGGCGCACGATGGCACGCTGTGGCACTGGTAGGCGAAAGCCCACCGACGACAACCGACGACAACGCACGACAAGGGAGACCGTGATGAGCGATATCGAACAGTTGCCGCGTCTGCATCCCGGCCGGCTCGGTGCGTTGCCCGCCACCGTGCGGCGTCCGAAATACCCGCGGGACGACCTGCGCGCGGGTATCGTGCATCTGGGCATCGGCGCCTTCCATCGCGGCCATCAGGCCGAGATCACCGAGGCGGCCATCGAAGCCTCCGGCGCCGACGGCCTGCGCTGGGGCATCATCGGCGTCTCGCTGCGCCGGCCCGATACGCGCGACGCGCTCAAGCCCCAGGGCAGCCTCTATACGCTGGCGCTGCGCAGCGCCACGGCCGAATCGCTGCAGGTCATCGGCGCCGTGATGGACGTGCTGGTGGCCGAGGAAGATCCCGAGATCGTGCTCGACCGCATCGCGCATCGGGACACCCACATCATCAGCCTGACCGTCACCGAGAAAGGCTATTGCCACGATCCGGCCACGGGTGAGCTGAACCGCGCCGACCGCGACATCATCGAAGACCTGTCCGGCGTCTCGCATCCGGTAACCGCCATCGGCTATCTGGCGCGCGGGCTGCAGCGGCGCATGGAACGCGCGCTGGGTCCGGTCACGCTGCTGTCCTGCGACAACCTGGCCAGCAACGGCGACACGCTGCGCCGCGTGCTGCTGGCCTTCTGCGCCGAGATCGACCCCACGCTGCACGACTGGGTGCAGGCGCGCTGCACGTTCCCCAATACGATGGTCGACCGCATCGTGCCCAAGACCACTATCGACGATGTGGCCCATGTATCCAGCGCGCTCGGCCTCTACGATGCGTGGCCCGTGGTGGGCGAACCGTTCTTTCAATGGGTGATCGAAGATCGCTTTGCGGCGGGCCGTCCGAAATGGGAAGCCGGCGGCGCGCAGTTCGTGGCCGAGGCACGGCCCTTCGAGGTGCTCAAGCACCGGCTGGTCAACGGCAGCCAGTCGATGATGGCGTACATGGGCGTCCTGGCCGGCTGGCCGACCACCGATCGCGTGATCGCCCAGCCCGCCGTTCACACATTCATTTCGGAGACGATGGCCCGCGAGACCCAGCCGACGTTGCCGCCCCTTCCCGGCCTGGACGTGGACGCCTATCGCGCCAGCCTGCTGCCGCGCTTCACGAATCCGGCGCTGGGCCATCGCACGCGCCAGATCGCGATGGACGGCTCGCAGAAGATTCCGCAGCGCCTGCTGGCACCAATCCGCGATCGCATCGCGGCCGGCCAGCCGTTTCCGCGCCTGGCGCTTGGCGTGGCCGCGTGGCTGCACTTCCTGCGTGGCTACGATGAAACGGGCAATGCCTTTCCGATCGAAGACCCGCTGGCCCCGGCGCTGGCCGAAGTGATGGCCCGAGCCGCACGCGAAACCGAAAATCTGTTCGATGCCCGCACGCGCGAGCGGCAGCGCGTAGCGATCATCGCCGGCTTTGCGCCGGTTTTTGGCGACCTCGCGCAATCGCCGGTCTTCGTTGAAACCGTGGCCGCGCAGCTGGAATTGCTGTGCGCGCATGGGGTAACCGGTGCATTGAGCCGGGTGAATAGCGCCGGCTAGCCCGACGCCAGCGCAGGCCACGCATGCGCTGGCGTCATGCCCGCATGCGCAGATATCGTTTCTCCGGTCAGGACGACGCCCCTACCATCGGCCAAAGCCTGTCAGAAATGGGCTTCCCAGCGTTCTGCCAAACACCGGAGAGAGAGAGACATGCAAGCCAGCGCCCCCGCCTTTGCGGAGACCGCGCCTCATATCGGGGCCAGTCAACGCCGCCGCGCCATCATCGCCACGGTGATCGGCAACGGCCTCGAATGGTTCGACTTCACGGTGTACAGCTTCTTTGCCGTGATCATCGCCAAGTTGTTCTTCCCCACAGGGAATGATCTGTCCTCGCTGCTGCTGGCCGTGGCCACGTTCGGCGTGGGCTTCTTCATGCGGCCCGTGGGCGGCATCATCCTGGGCGTCTACGCGGACCGCGTGGGCCGCAAGGCGGCGCTGTCGCTGACCATCCTGCTGATGGCCGCCGGCACCACGCTGATCGGCATCGCTCCCACCTACGACCAGATCGGCGTGTTCGCGCCGCTGCTGATCGTGATCGCGCGGCTGATGCAAGGCTTCTCAGCCGGCGGCGAGATGGGCGGTGCCACCGCCTTCCTGACCGAATACGCACCGGAGCGGCAGCGCGCCTACTATTCGAGCTGGATTCAGGCCAGCATCGGCGTAGCCGTGCTGCTGGGCGCCGCGGTCGGCACGTTCGTCACCTCCACGCTGAGTCCCGAGGCACTGAATAGCTGGGGCTGGCGCCTGCCGTTCCTGATCGGCATGATCATCGGCCCGGTTGGTTTCTATATTCGTCACAACCTCGACGAGACGCCGACGTTCCAGGCCGCCACCGACAAGACCGATTCGCCGCTGACCGAGGTGCTGCGCGACTACCCGCGCCAGACCGCCGCCAGCTTTTCGATGGTGATCCTGTGGACGGTCTGCACTTACGTACTGCTGTTCTACATGCCGACGTACGCCGTGAAGGTGCTCAAGGTGCCGCAATCCACGGGCTTCGTCGCCGGCATGGCGGGTGGCATGGCGATCATGGTGTTCGCGCCGATCGTCGGCATGATGGCCGACCGCATCGGCCGCCGGGGCCTGCTGTCCGGCGCGGCCGCGCTGATTTTCGTGCTGGCCTGGCCGATGTTCGCGTACATCAACCACGCGCCGGGCCTTGCCTCGCTGCTGGTGTTCCAGCTCGTGTTCGGTGTGCTGATTGCCGCGTACACCGGCCCGATCCTCGCCGCATTCGCCGAACTGTTTCCGGCCAAGGTGCTGTCCACCGGCCTGTCGGTGGCGTACAACCTGGCCGTGACGATCTTCGGCGGCTTTGCCTCGTTCTTCATCACGTGGCTGATCGCCACCACGGGCAGCAGCATGGCCCCGGCCATCTACGTGATGATCGCCGCCGCCATCAGCTTCTGCGGCACGCGCCTGGTGCGCGAGCCCGCCTATCTGAAATCGAAGTAATCGGAAGTAAAGACGTAAGCCAAGATGACCCAGATCCTGCTCCAGGGCGGTAACGTCCTTGACCCCGTGCGCGGTGTGCTGTTGCCGCGTCATGACGTCCTGATCGATGGCGAGCGCATTGCCGAAGTCAGCGCGTCGCCCATCCATGCGCCACAGGCGCGGATCATCGACGTGACCGGCAAGACCGTGATGCCGGGCCTGATCGATCTCCATGTGCACGTGCTGGCATCGCTGGCCAACCTGGGCCTGAACGCGGTGCAGCCCAACGTGCTGGTGGCGTTCCGTGCCATGCCGATCATGCGCGGCATGCTCGAACGCGGCTTCACCACGGTGCGCGACGCGGGCGGCGCGGACTGGGGCCTCTCGCAGGCGGTGGCCACGGGCCTGATTCCGGGTCCGCGCATCTTCCCATCCGGCAAGGCGCTGTCGCAGACCGGAGGCCACGGCGACTTCCGTCCACGCTCCGACACGCTGGAACCCTGCTCCTGCGCGTTCCGTGCGGGTGCCATCGCGCGCGTCGCCGACGGCGTGGACGCCGTCCGGCTGGCCGTGCGTGAGGAAATCCAGAAAGGCGCCACGCAGATCAAGATCATGGCGTCCGGCGGCGTTGCCTCGCCCACCGATCCGATCGGCAACACCCAGTACAGCGAGGACGAAATCCGCGCCATCGTGGCCGAAGCCGAAGCGGCGCAGACCTATGTGATGGCCCACGCCTACACGGGCCGCGCGATTACGCGCGCCATCCGTTGCGGGGTGCGGACCATCGAACACGGCAACCTCGTCGATGCGGCGGCGGCGCGCGTGATGCGCGAGCACGGTGCGTACGTGGTGCCGACGCTGATCACCTACGACGCGCTGGCCCGCGACGGCGCGCGCCTGGGATTGCCGGCCGACTCCGTGGCCAAGATCGAAACAGTGCGCCAGGCCGGCCGCGATTCGCTGGCCATCTACGCGGAAGCGGGCGTGCCGATGGGCTTCGGCTCCGATCTGCTCGGTGAAATGCACCAGTACCAGTCGGAGGAATTCCGCATTCGCGCCGAACTGCTGGGCAATGCGGAAGCGGTACGCTCGGCCACGTCGATCGCGGCGGAAATCCTGCAGCGTGAGGGCGAACTCGGTGTGGTAAAAGCCGGAGCGATTGCCGATGTGCTGGTCGTCGATGGCGATCCGCTGAGCGATATCGGCGTGCTGGCCGGCCCCGATTCACGCATCGGGATGGTGATCCAGGCGGGCAAGATTCATAACGCGTAAGACTGCGCCGGCCTGCTCTCCCCCCTCGCCGATTGAGGGAGGAGAGCGCCCGCGCATCGATATCCCGCCACACCTCGCCCCGTACGCTTCACCCGCCGCCCACCTCTGGCACAAGGCTTGCGACTATCATTGGCATCGTCACCTGCCCATGACAAGCCCCCAATGCGCATCACCCCTCTTCCCCCACTACCTTGCCTGGTCGCCTTCGAATCGGCGATGCGGCACGGCAGCTTCACCAAGGCAGCGGCCGAACTCCATCTGACCCAAAGCGCGATCAGCCGCCAGGTGGCGCAGCTCGAACGCTTTCTTGGCAAGAAACTGTTTATTCGAGAACCTCGCGCGCTGCGGCTGACCGTGAGCGGGCAGCAGTACGCGGAGCAGGTGCAGCGGCTGCTGGTCAGGTGCGCCGAAGCCACCGAGGACGTGATGAAGCGCAAGGGCCAGGTCGAGCTGACCGTGGCCTGTTCGTCCGGCGTGGCCGTGCTGTGGCTCACGCCACGTCTGGCGGCATTTCGCGCGCGGCATCCGGACTTCCATGTGCGGCTGGTGGTCAACGACAGCCTGGCCTCGCTGTCGGGTACCGACTTCGACGTCGGCCTGTATTACCTGCGTGAAGGCGCGCCCAGTGGCATCGCCGCACAGCGTCTGTATGACGAGGAAGTGTTCCCGGTCTGCGCGCCCTCCTACCTGAACGGCCGGCAACTGAAGGTGGCCGAGCTGCCGCGCGAATCGCTGCTGGTGCTCGAAGACGCCCAGCGGATCTGGATGTCATGGCCGGCCTGGTTCGCGCGCAACGGACTCAGGGAAACACGCTTCGAGCGCGAACTCATCGCCAATACCTACCCGGTGCTGGTGCAGATGGCCATCGAGGGCCAGGGCATCGTACTGGCGTGGCGCCATATGATCGACCGGTGCCTGGCGGCCGGTCTGCTGGTGCGCGCCTGCGAGGCCAGCGCCTCGCTGGGCGGCGGATACTACGTGGTCTGGCCGCGCGACCGCGCCGAACCGGCGGCGGCGCGCGCATTCCGGCAATGGCTGAT
>DAIOET010000144.1:0-3218 GCA_036746135.1 Cupriavidus sp. | reverse complement strand
GGCCGCGCGACCGCGCCGAACCGGCGGCGGCGCGCGCATTCCGGCAATGGCTGATCGAGGAAAGCGGCGCGGACGCCTGATGTTTCAGCGCGTTGCAAGCCGCAGCGGTCATGTGGCGGTGGCCAGCGCTTTGCGAACAGCATCCGTCACTTGCCCCAGCACGGCTTCGCGCCAGTCGTCGGCGTCGCCATAGAACGCGCTCCACATCGCTTGCCGGATCAGCGCCCGCTGATTCTCGTCCGCTTCACGATGCAAATGCAGCCAGTGATCGCCGCGCAACGCATCGAGGACGTCCGGCAGCGGCAGCGTGCCGAATTCGAGCGCGATGCCCGCGTAGTCGATCGATGGCAGTGTGTGCGGCACGGCCTGCCAGGCCAGCCCGGTCAGGTTGGCCGACGTTGACGAGCCATCGTAGATCGACGTGACGCCGCTGCCCCAGATTGCACGAGTCTTGCCTAGCTGCGTGGGCGTGTCCGGCCCCATGTAGATGGGTTCGCCATATCCCCACGGCCCCAGGCCGGTATGCACATCGATCCAGCGCAGCACGCCGCGCCCCGCGCCAAAACGCGCCAGGATGCGCCGCAATGTGTAGTTGCTCCATGTGGCTTTCTGGCCGCCAAAGAACATGCCCGCCGGGTACTGATACTGTCCGGCGGTCACCGCGGCCTGATACCAGTCCATACCTTTCTGTGTCACGGTCTTCATCAGCGCCGTGTGCTCGTCGCAGGACGGCGGCCATTGCGCGGGCAACAGCAGCGGCGCCACTTCGGCATAGGCCCCGTTCACCGGCAGCGGCTGCTCGAAGTCCATGAAATTGCGGTTCAGGTCGACGTTGTCTTCGTTGACGCGGCGCATGTGCGAGAACCCGTAGGGATTCACCGCGTGCACAAGCATGAGCGCCCAGCCAGCGCGACGGCAGTCGGCATGCAGCGCGGTATCGGCGAGCAGGGCCACCTGGGCACCCGATCCGCAGAATCCCTCCGCACCATGCGTGCCCGATGTCACCAGCAGCACGCGGGCCGCATCGGCGGCGCCGATCCATGCGACATCCATCGCCAGCGCTTCCCCGTCATGGCCGACTGCGGTGGGATGCGGGAACTCTGTCAGCGTGGCGCCGCTTCCACGGGCGGCATCGAGAAACTTCTGTCGGGCTTCGGCATAGCTGCGCGCGAAGTGGCGGGACGCGGGCGACGGCGAACTGGCAGGCATGGCGGGATATGGCCTGGGCCGGATGAAGGTGCTGCCAATGTACCGCCAATCGGCAATGGAATGCCACCCCAACGCCCATCCAGCCGATGGCTGGCGCCGGCGCTCAGAACAGTTCGCCGGGTTCGCCGTCCTTGGGCCAGGCCGACCGGAACGCATGCGGATGC
Source organism: Cupriavidus sp. (assembly GCA_036746135.1). Lineage (GTDB taxonomy): Bacteria > Pseudomonadota > Gammaproteobacteria > Burkholderiales > Burkholderiaceae > Cupriavidus. The sequence goes on along the minus strand of DAIOET010000144.1, from coordinate 1,845 downwards.
ATGACGATGCCTGCCGCCTCGATCTGCGCGGCGGACAGCACCAGATGTCTGGCCAGCCAGTCATGCAGGCTGCGCAGGAAACGTATGCGGTCCACCCGGTTGGACGCTGCGATCAGCCATTCCAGCTTGACATGCGCGGTGTAGACATCGAGCAGGTTCAGGCTCTTGAGCTTGGGCGGCGTGGTGGCGCTGCGCTCGATTGCCAGCACGCGCTGGACCTGGGCATGCGTCAGCGGGCGTCCCGCGGCAATCTGCTGGTACAGGTCATCCAGTGCGGGAAACCGCACGGTCGGCTGCACGCGCGGCACGCTGGCCACCTTCTCCATGCGCAGTACGACGTAGCGCGTCGCGGCGTTGCGCCGTTCCAATTCCAGTTCCGCGGCAGTCGGCTTGCGGCGCGGCAAGGTATCGAACGGCACATCGGCAAGCTTCACGGCATCGCGCGCGGTGTAGTCGGGGATCTGGTCGAGCATGCCTGGCACCGCCAGCGCGGCGCGTGCGCATTCGAGGCCAAACGGATATTCCTGGCCATCGGGGCCACGCAGGATCCAGGCGTGGCCTTCCGGAAAGCCATGATGCCGCCCGCCCTTGCTGCTGCGCGCGTGGCAGCGCGTGGTGGACGGATCGGCAAAGTCCTTGCGAACGGGGATCCAGCTCCCGTGCATGGGTGAAGTCATGGGTGTGGCAAATGCAAATGGGGAAACGGCCGCCATTGTCCCATTGTTTGCCCACCCCTCCCCAACTTCTACTTGAGCATGAACGACATGGCCGAGCAGCAGTTCAGCATGCGCACCGCGGCCTGTACGGTCGGCGCGGTAAAACACAGCGTCACGCCGTCCACGCGTTCGAACGTGGGCCATTGGCAGAACAGGTCTGCATGCGCCGTGGTCTGCGTCTGCAGGCGGCACGTCACCGGACCGGAAAGTTCGAAGCAGCGCGCCTGCGGATGCGCGATGGCATCGCGCGTGGCCGCTTCCGCGGCACTGGCAATCGCCTCGCACGCAGCGGCTGGCGACAGCGTCGTACCGCTGCCCTGCCCACCGGCGGTCTTGGTCTGCACGAAGCGCACCCATGGCATCAGCGGCTGCGTCTCGGCGACGAATACGTCGTCGCCGCTGGCCATCAGCACCGGCACATCGAACTCGCCGGCCAGCGCCGCATAGATGCCGGCCTCGCCCAGTTCCACCCCATTGAGCCAGACGCGCGCAAAGGCGCCGCTATTGATCGTATGCGCCAGCACGCCACGGCTTTGCGCGCGGCCGTGGTAGCCGATCATGAACACACCGTCACAGTCCTGCTCGACGCCAGCCACCATGCTCAGGTAACGCGGCTTGCCCAGCACCAGCTGCGCGCGCGGATCGATACGGTCGGGCAGCAGGTTGCGGAACCCGCCATGCGAATCGTTGACCAGCACCTCGCTGGCGCCACCGGCAAATGCGCCTTGCACGGCGGCATTGGCCTCGGCCGTCATCCAGGCGCGCGCGCGTTCATATTCGCCGTTGCCGGCACGGGTCTGCTCGGCATGGAACACGCCGGCCACGCCCTCGATATCTGCGGAAATCAGGATCTTCATGCGGTCAGGTCTTGCAGTACTTCACGCAGCGCGCTGCGGCGGTGGCCATCCCGGCCATGCACGGTCGTGGCATGCCACAGCGCGTGGACGATGGCTTGCTCGACACTGTCCGCGGCAGCACGGAATAGCGGATCGAGCTTCGATTCATGCACCATCGGCACGGCCGGCATCGGCGCGTCAGCCAGATGCGGCACGGTGTAGGCAGTGGAGAACGCCAGCACGATATCGCACGAGCCATGGCCGTAGACGGATCCGGTGCGCGCCAGCCCGGT
>DAIOET010000143.1:0-9445 GCA_036746135.1 Cupriavidus sp. | reverse complement strand
CGCGGTTCATCAGCACCACCTGGTCGGCCACTTCGAGCGCTTCTTCCTGGTCGTGTGTCACGAACACGCTGGTCACGTGCAACTCATCGTGCAGACGGCGCAGCCAGCGGCGCAGTTCCTTGCGGACCTTGGCGTCGAGCGCGCCAAACGGTTCGTCGAGCAATAGCACGCGCGGCTCCACCGCCAACGCGCGGGCCAGCGCGATCCGCTGCCGCTGGCCGCCCGACAACTGCGACGGATAGCGGTCGCCCAGCCAGTCGAGCTGCACCAGTTCCAGCAGCGACTTCACCTTCTCGCGGATCTTGGCTTCCGAGGGACGCTCGGCGCGCGGCTTCACGCGCAGGCCAAACGCCACGTTCTCGAACACGGTCATGTGCTTGAACAACGCATAGTGCTGGAACACGAAGCCGACGTTGCGCTGACGCACGTGCTGCGTGGATGCATCCAGCCCGGCCAGCACCACCTGGCCCGCATCGGCGCGTTCCAGACCTGCGATGATGCGCAGCAGCGTGGTCTTGCCACAGCCGGAGGGTCCCAGCAGCGCCGTCAGTTCCCCTTCGGCGAAGTCCAGCGATACGTCGTTGAGCGCGACGAAGTCCCCAAAGCGCTTCTGTACGTTTCTGACCTGAATGCTCATGATGGCTGCCCTTCCGATTGCAGTTCACGGCTGGCGCGAATCTCGACCAGCGTCTTGATACCGAGCGTGACCAGCGCCAGCAGCGTCAGCAGTGACGCCACCGCGAACGCGGCCGCGAAGTTGTACTCGTTGTAGAGAATTTCCACGTGCAGCGGCATCGTGTTGGTCAGGCCGCGAATATGGCCCGACACCACCGACACCGCGCCAAATTCGCCCATCGCCCGCGCGTTGCACAGAATCACGCCATACAGCAGGCCCCAGCGGATGTTCGGCAGCGTCACGTGCCAGAACGTCTGCCAGCCCGACGCACCCAGCACGATGGCGGCTTCTTCCTCTTCGCTACCCTGCGACTGCATCAGCGGAATCAGTTCGCGGGCCACGAACGGGAACGTCACGAAAATCGTGGCCAGCACGATGCCGGGCACCGCAAACATGATCTTGATGTCGTGCGCTTCCAGCCACGGGCCGAACCAGCCCTGCGCGCCGAACATCAGCACATAGATCAGGCCCGAGATCACGGGCGAGACCGAGAACGGCAGATCGATCAGCGTGATCAGCAGGTTCTTGCCGCGGAAATCGAACTTGGCGATCGCCCACGCAGCGGCCACGCCAAACACCACGTTCAGCGGCACCGCGATGGCCGCCACGGTCAGTGTCAGCTTGATGGCCTCCACGGCATCGGGTTCGACCAGCGCGGCCAGGTATGTGTCCGCGCCCTTGCGCAGCGCTTCATAGAACACCGACACCAGAGGGATGAACAGGAACAGCGCCAGGAACAGCACTGCCACCGAAATCAGCGTATAGCGCACCCACGGAGACTCGCCCGTGGCGTCTTGCGGATGCCGGGCGGCCGATGCGCCCAGGCGGGAAACAGCGCCGGCCATATCAGTTCACCTCCGGGTTACCGTCGGGCAGCGCGGCGGCGCGGGCACCGGTCTGATGGCGTCGCGTCCAGGCCTGCAGCAGGTTGATCAGCAACAGCAGCACGAACGAAATCATCAGCATCACCACGGCCACGGCAGTGGCACCGGCATAGTCGTACTGCTCAAGCTTCGAATAGATCATCAGCGGCGCGATCTCGGACACCATCGGCATGTTGCCGGAGATAAAGACCACCGAACCGTACTCGCCGGTGGCCCGCGCGAACGACAACGCAAAGCCGGTCAGCAGCGCAGGCAGGATGGCCGGCAGGATGACGCGCAAGAACGTCTGCAGCCGCGACGCACCAAGGCTGGCGGCCGCCTCTTCCAGCTCGCGCTCCACATCCTCCAGCACCGGCTGCACCGTACGCACCACGAACGGCAAACCAATGAACGTCAGCGCCACCACTACGCCCAGCGGCGTGAACGCCACCTTGATCCCGTGCGGCTCCAGCCAGCGCCCGAGCCAGCCGTTACCGGCGAACAGCGCGGTCAGAGCGATACCGGCCACGGCGGTGGGCAGCGCAAACGGCAGGTCGACCAGGGCGTCGATGAAACGCTTGCCGAAGAACCGGTAGCGCACCAGCACCCAGGCCACGATCAGGCCGAACACCGTATTGACGATCGCCGCCACGAACGATGCGCCAAAGCTCAGTTCCAGCGACGCCACCACGCGCGGATTGCTCACGGTCGCCCAGAATCCATCCCAGGTCAGGGTGAACGTCTTGAGGAAAACCGCTGACAGCGGGATCAGGACGATCAGCGTCAGATAGAAGATCGTGAAGCCCAGCGACAGCCCAAAGCCGGGCAGCACGGTAAAACGCTGGCTGGCTGGAAGCCGTTGCTGCACGGCAGGCGCCGTTGGCGGCGGCGCATCGGCCAGGGAAATCGAGGGTGGCATGGGTGTCTCGTCTTATGAATCCGACGCATAACGCGCCGGGGTACGAGACAAATTTTGCAGATGCGCCCTTATAAACAGAACGAATCTTTCCGAATTTTCTTAGACGTTTTAGATATAAGGGGTGGACTGGGCGACTTCCGCGGAGGCTTCCCAGGTGTCCGTGCCATCGCCCAAGTGGAGAATGCGCCCTTCCGAATCGATCCGTTGCAGCAATGTGGCGAGCAATGCCTGCCCCTGCTGCCATGTATCGAGCTGAGAATCCGCGTTGATGTGGCCGAGCGCGCCGGCGTCCACAAGCTCGCTGCCCCATAGCGTGCCCCAACTGAAGGCCGTACGCTGCGACATCCACGGATCGTTGGTGCTGGCCACGAGCACCGTCGGAAATGGCAACCGCCAGGTCGGCAACAGGGAACTGACGCCGAACTTGTCGGGGTCCGCCGGCGCCACGAGCAGCGCACCGGCAATGCCTACCGGATCGAGCGAAGCCTGCCGCAGCGTGGCCAGGCAGCCGAAGCTGTGCGCCACCAGCACCGCCCCGCGCGACGCCACGCGCAGCGCGCGCGACACCCCTTCCGACACGCGCTCCGCCCAGAGCGGCAGGCTGGGTCGCCCCCAGTCGTGCTGCTCGATCCGCTGCCAGTCCGGATATAACGCCTCCCAGCGGCTCTGCCAGTGCGCCGGGCCGCTGCCATGCAGGCCAGGTACGGTCAGGATCTGCAGCCCACGCGGCACTTCCACGCGCGCAACGCCGCCCGATAGAGTCGATGCTGCCATACGCTCTCCTTCTCTTCGCCCGGCGCGTTCGCGCCTTGTTGTTCAGTTCTTATCAGGTACTTCCCGCCTGAAGCGGTTCATGCAATTGCCGTGCCGGCACCGGCGCGCCAGCCACGGCCTCGCCCTGCCCCAGCACGATGCCGGCGTTCTGCAGCCGCTCCACGGCCTCGTCGTTCTGCAGACGCCGTCCGATCAGCGTGACGCCGGCACCTTCCGCGCTGGCACGCAGGCCGGCCAGCTGGCGATCGGTCCAGGTCCGCCGCATATCGAGCTTGAGCCAGTCAGGCAGCGCGTGCGCCATCAACGCACCGGCCTCGGCGGGGTCGGATGCCTGCAGGCTCACGGCAAAACCGTTACGCCGGTAATTTCCCACTACGTGCAGCAACAGCGGCAGATCATCGTTGGCGCTGGCAGGCACCTGAATCACGAAACGGTCGATCGGCAGGCCCAGCGACTCCAGCGCGCGCCGGAATGCCGCGCCGTGATCGTCGGCCACGGCGGCAAGCAGCCGGTTGTGCACGTTGAGCACGAGCTTGCGTTCGCCGTGTGCAGCGAAATAGTTGATCGCATGCACCAGGCGCGAGAGACGATCGAGCGACACCAGCGATGCATCGTCGGCCGCCATCGCAAACAGTTTCCACGCGGCCAGACCCACGCCATCGTCCGCGTAGGTACGGATCGATCCTTCGTGGGCCACCACCTCGCGGTCGGCCAGCGTGACAAGCGGATCGAACGCGCTGGTCAGCGAGCAGTTGAAATACTGGCCTTGCACCTGGCCGCGCGCGTCGCGCCACAGCTCACGGCCGGGCGCGGGCTCGCGCGGAAGCGTTTCAAGATAGCGTTCAAGTGCGGAAGCGTTGGTCATGGTGATGTCCATGTCGATGCACGCGGTTCGCCTGATTGCTCATGATAGAAGCTCCTCGGCGGCCCGGGCATGAAGATTCGTTGATGGTTCAGAGACGTTCGATGGCTGCTGCATCACGCGACGCAGCACGGCATCTTCGAGTTGCGCAAACGCCGCCGATCCGCGCTGGCGCGGTCGGTCCAGCGGCACGCGCTGGTCAAGTGCAATGCGGCCATCCTCGATCAGCACCACGCGGTCCGCCAGCGCAATGGCCTCCGACACATCGTGTGTGACGAGTAGCGCCGTGAAACCGAGCCGGCGCCACAGCGATTCGATCAGCGCCTGCATGTCGATCCGCGTGAGCGCATCGAGCGCGCCAAGCGGTTCATCGAGCAATAGCAGGCGCGGATGATGGACCAGCGCACGTGCCAGGGCCACGCGCTGGCGCTGCCCACCGGAAAGCCGCGCGGGCCATTCACCGGCACGGTCGGCCAGGCCCACCTGTGCCAGCACCGCCTCGGCGTCGCCGCGGCGCTCGCGCGGCAAGCCCAGCGCGACGTTGTCGAGTACACGCTTCCAAGGCAACAGCCGTGCATCCTGGAACATCACGCGAATACTGTCCTGCAGTGTTCGGCCTTGCTGGCGATCGAGCAGCACCGCGCCGGCATCGGCCGGCTCCAGACCCGCCACCAGCCGCAGCAGCGTGCTCTTGCCGCAACCACTGCGTCCAACGATCGCCACGAACTCGCCGGGTGTCACATCGAGGTCGATGCCGTGCAGCACCTCGCGGCCGTTGTACTGCTTGACCACCTGCCGCACATGCAGTGCGATGCCTCCGGTCACCGTCGGCTGGCGTTCTTCGTTGCGCGCGGCCTCACGCCGGGCAAGATCACGCTCCGCCCACGCGAGCGCGGCCTGTTCCACGGGAAATAGCGTTTGCATGGATACCTCCTTCAGTCCGTCTCAGCTGGCCTGATAGCCGGGATGCCAGCGCAGCCAGAAACGCTCCAGCGCACGCGACAGCACGTCGGCCAGCTTGCCCAGCAGTGCGTAGAGCAGAATGCCAACCAGCACGACATCGGTTTGCAGGAATTCGCGCGCGTTCATCGTCATGTAGCCGATGCCCGACTGCGCCGAGATAGTCTCTGCCACGATCAGAATCACCCACATCAGGCCCAGCGAAAAACGCACACCCACGAGGATGTTCGGCAGCGCGCCGGGCAGGATGACCTCCCGATACAGACGAAAACCCGACAATCCATAGCTGCGCGCCATCTCGACCAGGCCGGGATCGACCGCGCGAATACCGTGGTACGTGTTCAGGTAGACCGGGAAGAACACGCCCAGCGCCACCAGGAACAGCTTGGCCGTCTCGTCGATGCCGAACCACAGGATCACCAGCGGGATCAACGCCAGCGTGGGAATGTTGCGCACCATCTGCAGCGTGCTGTCGAGCAGCGTGGCCGCCGTGCGGAACGTGCCGGTCAGCAACCCCAGCACCAGCCCAAGGCCTCCACCGACCGCCAGCCCGATCAACGCGCGCCACGTGCTGACCCATACGTGCCGCCACAACTCGCCCGACACCGCCAGCGACCATGCGGCCTCCACCACCGCCAGCGGCGCCGGCAAGACGCGGTTCGACAGCCAGCCCAGTTGCGACGCGGCCTGCCAGACCACGATCAGCAGCACGGGCACCACCCACGGCGCCACGATCTGCGCCACGCTCTTCTTTGATGAGGAATCGGCCATAGTCGAACGCCTCCTCAGCTTTGCGATGCACGTGGCACGATGCCCGTGGCCATCACTTCGCCGAACGGTCCCGACAGCACCTGGCCCGGCAGCTTGTCGCGCACCTTGCGCGGCAGCAGCGGGAATACCAGCTCGGCGAACCGGTATGCCTCCTCCAGATGCGGATAGCCCGAGAAGATGAACGTATCGATGCCCAGCGCCGCGTATTCCTCGATGCGCGCCGCGACGGTCTTGGGGTCGCCCACCAGGGCCGTGCCCGCGCCACCGCGCACCAGCCCCACGCCGGCCCACAGGTTCGGGCTGATTTCCAGCGCCTCGCGCGTCCGGCTGGTGCCGCCCGCATGCAGCGCGGCCATGCGTCGCTGGCCTTCGGAATCCATCTTCGAGAAGACGGCCTGCGCGCGCGCGACGGTCTCATCGTCGAGCCGGCTGATCAGTTCGTCGGCGGCGGCCCACGCCGCTGCTTCGGTTTCGCGCACGATCACGTGCAGGCGGATGCCAAAGCGCACGGTGCGGCCATGCTTCGCGGCCCGGGCGCGCACATCGGCAATCTTCTTCGCCACCTCGGCCGGGGGTTCGCCCCACGTCAGGTACGCCTCTACCTGCTCGGCGGCCAGGTCGTGCGCGGCCGCCGACGATCCACCGAAGTACACCGGCGGATGTGGACGCTGCACCGGCGGGTACAGCACGCGCGCACCCTTCACGGTGATGTGCTTGCCTTCGAAGCTGACGTCGCCGTTGTCGTGACTCGCGGCCAGCACGTCGCGCCAGATGCGGATGAATTCGGAGGATGCCTCGTAACGCGCCGCGTGATCGAGGAACAGGCCGTCGCCTTCCAGTTCGGCCACATCGCCACCGGTCACCAGATTCACGAGCAGACGGCCGCCCGAGATTCGGTCGAACGTGGCGGCCATGCGGGCGGCCAGCGTTGGCGTCATCAAACCCGGACGCACGGCAACCAGAAACTTCAGTTGGCGCGTGACGGCGGCCAGCGCCGAGGCCGCCACCCACGGATCTTCACACGAGCGGCCGGTCGGGATCAGCACGCCTTCGTAGCCAAGCGTATCGGCGGCGACGGCAATCTGCTTCAGGTAATCGAAGCTGACTTCGCGCGCGCCTTCCGACGTGCCAAGGTAGCGGCTGTCGCCGTGCGTGGGGATGAACCAGAATACTTGCATGTCGTGCCTCTTGTTCTTCGGGGGTCGGATCAGCGCTGCGCGGTTGCCGAAGCGGCTGCGGGCGGCTGCCAGGCGGCGTCGGCCACCTTGATCGGTTTCGGAATCAGCTTCAGCGTTACGAATGCGTCGGCAATGCGCTGCTGCTCGGCCAGCACCTCGGCGGTCACCGGCTTCGCGCCATAAGCAAAACGGGATACGGCGAGGTCGAGCACGCTGGTATCCAGCCCGGTTTCCTTGGCCAGGAACTGGGTTGCGTCTTTCGGATTCTTCTCAGCCCACTGACCAAGCTGGGCGAGTTCGTCGAGGATGACGCCGACCACATCCGGGCGGGCATTCGCATAGGGGCGGGACGCCAGATAGAACTGGTGGTTGCTGACCACGTTCTTGCCGCTGGCATCGCGGCCGTCGGCCAGCACGCGCGCGCCAAGCTGCTTTTCCGCGGCGGCCAGGAACGGGTCCCAGATCACCCAGGCGTCCACCGCGCCGCGCTCGAACGCGGCACGCGCGTCGGCGGGCGGCAAGTAGACCGGCTGAATATCGCTCCACGGAATGCCGGCTTTCTCCAGCTGGCGCACCAGCAGATAGTGCACGTTCGATCCCTTGTTCAGGGCCACGCGCTTGCCACGCAGATCGGATACCGACTTCAGCGTGGACGTTTTCGGCACGACGATCGCTTCGGATGTCGGTGCGGGAGGTTCATTGCCGATATAGGCCAGTTGCGCGCCAGCGGCCTGGGCGAAGATCGGCGGCGCCTCGCCGACCGTGCCGAAGTCGATCGCGCCGACGTTCAGCCCTTCCAGCAATTGCGGGCCGGCGGGAAATTCCGTCCACTTCACGGTGATACCTTGCGGCGCAAGACGCTTTTCCAGCGTGCCGCGCGCCTTGAGCAGCGTCAGCGTGCCGTACTTCTGGTAGCCAATACGCAGCTGCTTCGGATTCACGGTCTGCGACTGCGCGCTGGCGGGCGTTGCCACCAGGCCGTAGACCAGGCCGGTGGCGATCACGATCGCGCCAAGCAGAAGGCGGCGGCGCAACGAATGCGGCCGGAAGGAGGCGGAGTTGGTCGATGTCATGTTCTGGGTTCCTCGATGGCGGAAAGCGATGGAGCGAAATCTGCGGCAACACGACGCCCTGCCGGCTCATCGAGCGGCATACGGACACGTCATGCTTCGGAAAACTTCAGGTCAGGCGGGACATCGCTTCATCGCGATGCGGGAGGACACAGCTTGGCGGACAGCGGACATCTCAGGCTCCTTCATCGGGCGCGCCGGGGTGGCAGGCATCGGACCGTGCCGCCCCGGCATCGTGATTACCGCTTGCCAGGCTGGTACACCTGGTCAAACGAACCGCCGTCGGCAAAGTGGGCTTTCTGGGCCTTTGCCCAGCCGCCGAATACTTCGTCGATCGTGAACAGCTTCACCTTCGGGAAGTTGGCGGCGTACTTGGCAGCCACCTTCTCCGAGATCGGGCGATAGTAGTTTTTCGCCGCGATCTCCTGACCCTCGTCGGTGTACAGGAACTGCAGGTAGGCCTCGGCGGCCTTGCGCGTGCCCTTCTTGTCCACCACCTTGTCAACCACGGCCACCGGCGGCTCGGCCAGGATCGAGACCGACGGCGCGACGATGTCGAACTTGTCCGGACCCAGTTCCTTGATGGCCAGGATGGCTTCGTTCTCCCAGGCGATCAGCACATCGCCCAGGCCGCGTTCGACGAACGTCGTCGTGGCGCCGCGCGCGCCGGAGTCCAGCACCGGCACGTTCTTCAGCAGCTGGCCGACGAAATCCTTGGCCTTGGCATCATTGCCGCCCGGCTGGCGCAGCGCGTAGCCCCACGCGGCAAGGTAGTTCCAGCGGGCGCCGCCCGACGTCTTCGGGTTCGGCGTGATGACCTGCACGCCCGGCTTCACCAGGTCGTTCCAGTCCTTGATATGTTTCGGGTTACCCTTGCGCACCAGAAAGACGATCGTCGACGTGTACGGCGATGCGTTGTGCGGCAGGCGCTTCTGCCAGTCCGGCTTGATCAGGCCTTTCTCCGCGATGGCGTCGATGTCATAGCCCAGCGCCAGCGTGACCACATCGGCGTCCAGCCCGTCGATCACCGAGCGCGCCTGCTTGCCCGAGCCGCCGTGCGACTGGCGGATCTGCACGGTATCGCCACCCTGGGCCTTGTAGGCCTTGGCGAAAGCAGCGTTCACGTCGACATACAGCTCGCGCGTGGGGTCGTAGGAAACGTTCAGCAGGTTGGTATTGGCCAGGGCGGCCGGTGCGGCGCCGATTGCGGACAGTACTGCGAGGCCCAGGGCCAGCTTGCGGATCATCTTCGGTTGCTCCCGTCAGAGTTGTCGTGAATCGTCCCGGCCTTCATATGGCCGGGCTTCTGTCAGGGAGACAGGCTACCGGTGGGGCTATCTGAACGGAACGAATGGTTTCGCCGATCCAAGCA
>DAIOET010000142.1:0-9524 GCA_036746135.1 Cupriavidus sp. | reverse complement strand
TTCTTGCCGCAAGCGGCCAGAGCAACAGCAGCCAGCAGGGATGCGATCAGGAGAGACTTCTTCATTGTTCGTCCTTTAACTTTTAATAAAACGAAAACAGGCGATGAATAATTACCGGTAATTATCGCTCTTGTACTGCAAATATGAGGCTCTCCCGGGTGCCGACAGTGCAGTGGTCCACAGTACTAGCCAGCGGGCGATTATATCCGCGTTTTCCCGCCTTGTGTATAGGCGAAATATGCCGGTTCATTCTGTTACGTAAAATTACACGCGTGCGGGCGCAATCTGCAGCCAACCTTCCATCGTCCAGTCATGGAATGTGTCCATGAGATCGGGAAGCGCCGCGCACGCGGCCACTTCTTCGGCTGCCAGTTGACGGTGATCCGCGAGCCGTCGCAGCCATTTCGCCAGCGGTGGCGGTGGCTCGTAGGCTTCACCGTTCAGGAAGAAGTGCGTGCGGTCGTAGAGCGCGATGGAAGCGGGAGCAAGTACCACGCCATGCGCCTTGGCCAGCTTCGTGTATTGCTTCAGGCTGATTTCCGCGACTTCGTCAAACTGCACCGATTGCTTGGGTTCCGACAGGTACGAGCCCAGGAATTCGGACACCATGCCCGCGTTCCACTTGAGAGCCTGCAGACGGTCGGCCACGTTCTTAGCCAGGCCGGCCGGCAGTTGCGCGGGCGTTGCCGTGGCGGCCTCGCCTGCATCGGCATAGCGGCCGTCCAGGTCCTCGTTGCCTTCCACGGTTTCCGACAGCCACGCCAGGAAATGGCCCGCAAGCTCGCGATACGCCGGCGCGCGGAACCCGATGGAGACGGTCATGCATTCGCCTTCGGCAACGCCATCGTGCGCGTACTGCGGCGGCAGGTAGAGCATGTCACCCGGCTCGAGCACCCACTCCTGTTCGGCGCTGAAATCGGACAAGATCTTGAGCGGCATGTCCGGAATCAAATCGAGCTTGGTCTGCGACGAAATTCGCCAGTGGCGTCGGCCCGATACTTGCAGCAGGAACACGTCGTACGAATCGAAGTGCGGCCCCACGCCACCGCCGTCGGTGGCATAGCTGATCATGACATCGTCCAGGCGCGCGTCCGGCACGAAGCGGAACTGGCTCATCAGCTCGGCGGCTGCCTGGTCGTGCAGGTTCACGCCTTGCACCAGCAGCGTCCACTTGCCAGTCTTGCGTGACGGCAGATTGTCTTCGGCAAAAGGACCGTGCTCGAGCTTCCAGCGGTTGCGAAAGTACGACACCAGGCGCGACTCTACGTCGTCGCGGTCGGCCAGTTCGAAAAGCGCTTCGCGCGACACAGGGGGCACGATTCCGGGCACTGCCTGTCGAATCAGCATCGGTTTGCGGTGCCAGACGTCACGCATGAATGCCGCGGGCGTCATCCCCCCGAGCAGCGTGAGCGGTGCATCGGGATCAATGGGGCCCGCAGGCAGGGCCTGCGCGTATAATGCGGAATCGCTCATGGAGTCAAGAATTGAAAATCGCTAAGAACACGGTGGTGTCCGTTGTGTACAAGCTGTCGGACGCGCAGGGCAATCTCATCGAGGAATCCGATGAGCCGATGGTCTATTTGCACGGCGGGTATGATGGCACGTTCCCCAAGATCGAGGAAGCGCTGGACGGTCACGATGCCGGCTTCGAGACCCAGCTGCAGTTGGAACCCGACGAAGCGTTCGGCGACTACGATGCCGAACTGGTGAAGGTTGAGCCGCGCGACCGCTTTCCGGAGCCGCTGGAAGTCGGCATGCAGTTCGAGGGCGTGCCCGAGGACGGCGACGACGAGGATTCCATCATCTACACGGTGACCGACGTTGCCGAAGACAAGGTGGTGCTCGACGGCAATCACCCGCTGGCCGGCATGGCACTGCGCTTCTGGCTCAAGGTTTCCGAAGTCCGCGAAGCCACGACCGAAGAAGTGGAACACGGTCACGCGCATGGCGCGTCGGGCATCGAAGTCGTCGACGAAGACGAGGACGAAGGCAGCCAAGGCGACAGCCCGCGCACGCTGCACTAAGCCGATATCCTCTAGCCAATCGAGCGATACGCGACAGGTCATCGCGAACATGAAAAAGCCGGCATCCGCCGGCTTTTTTATTTTGGGCGCAACGCCCCGCACGTGACGTGCATCAAGTTCCGTCGGCCGGCATGTTCCAGCGGTCAGTTGGTTTTCGGTCCGTCCTGCATTTCCACCTGGAAGACCGAGCGCGTGCCTGGCGTGATGGTCAGTTCGACCCAGTGCGAAGGATTGCCGATCGGCAGTGCCACGCGCGTAAAGTTGCCGACCACCTTGCCGCCCGCGTCGCGCAGCGGCTTGTCGACGCTGAAGCCGCTGTCGCTGGCATGCACGAGCAACACCTGGCCCGGATACTTCGCGCTCAGGTCACGCAGTTGTCGCTTGAATTCAAGATAGCCATCGCGGGTGCCGCGTCGCAGAAAGCCATCGAGCAGTGACGGCTTGCCGCGCTTTTCCCAGCCGTTGCCAAACTGCGGATCGGCGTGCACCACGATAAGAATCCCCGGCAGGTCGCGCTGTTCGGCTACCGAGAACGCGCGGCCAAGCCACTGCCGGTTGGCTTCGCGGCGGTCCTCGAACTCGCCGTTACGCCCCCCCTCGCTGCGATAGTGATTGTTGTCGCCGGGCAGGTTCAGGCCGACGATCATCACATTGCCCGTCACCAGGCGAACGTTCTCCCGAAAGCTCCGGAACATGGCCTGGTCTGACTGACGTACCAGCGGAATCGTGCGCCGGCCCAGCGTGGCATCGACTGGAAAGAACAGCTCGCGCAAGCGGTTGAGCCGTTCCACGGCATCAAACTGTCCATTGACCGGCTTGTGGCATTCCGCCCAGTCCGTCTCGCCAGGTACGTAGAGCAGCGGTGCGGGCGAGTCGTCGAGCACGCGCAGGCGCGCACCCAGCACGGCGTCTCCGCACGACTCCGTGTCACCCTTGATGCCGCCCGCGTGAATGATCAGCGACGCCTGACGCGCGCTCATCTGGTCGAACAGCGCCGTCGTGTCGGCCTCCGCCGTGGGCCACTGTGGCACATCGGCGACCAGTGCGATGCGCGTCAGTTGCACCGTTGGCGCCGCCGGTGGCGATACCTTGCTGGCGCGCGCCGCATGGGCGGTGTGCGACGCCAGGAAGCCGGCGGCGTACACCAGGGCGGCCAGCATGATGGCCGCGCGTCCCGAGCGGTGCGGTGCCATCATGCCTTGCGCGTCGGTTCCGCCAGTGCCTTGAGCCGGTACAGCGCTTCCAGCGCATCCCGCGGCGACATGCTGTCCGGATCGATATCGGCCAGCGCCTCAAGCGCGGCAGCCTGTTCGGCGGAAAGATCGCCAGACATGCCATCGATCACGTCCAACGCATCGTCGTCCTGCGGGGTGGCCGGGGCTGCGAACAGGTCCAGCTGCGGGGTAGGCGTGGCATCCGCCGACTGTTGCTCCAGCCAGGCCAGGTGCTTGCGCGCGGCCCGAATCACCGGCTGCGGCACGCCTGCCAGTTGTGCCACCTGCAGGCCGTAGCTCTGGCTTGCCGGGCCATCCTGCACCGCATGCAGGAACACGATGCCGTCGCCGTGTTCCACGGCGGACAGGTGGACGTTCGCGGCCTGCGAGAATTCCTGCGGCAGTTGCGTCAGCTCGAAGTAGTGCGTGGCGAACAGCGCGTGGCTGCGATTGTGCGAGAGCAGGTGGCGCGCAATCGCCCATGCCAGCGCCAGGCCGTCGAACGTTGACGTGCCACGGCCGATTTCGTCCATCAGCACCAGGCTCGACGGCGTGGCGTTGTGCAGGATGGCAGCGGCCTCGGTCATTTCCACCATGAACGTGGAACGTCCGCCAGCCAGGTCGTCGGCCGCGCCAATCCGCGTGAAGATGCGATCGATCGGTCCGATCACCGCACCTTGCGCCGGCACCCATGCGCCCACGCAGGCCAGCAACACAATCAGTGCCGTCTGGCGCATGAACGTCGACTTACCGCCCATGTTCGGGCCGGTGATCAGCAGCAGCTTGCGCGCTTCATTCAATTGGCAGTCGTTGGCGATGAATGCCACCGATTCCGCGGCCAACTGTCCTTCCACGACCGGATGGCGTCCCTGCGTGATGTCGATGACGTTCTCGGAAACGCGCTCCGGCTGGCTCCAGTCGAGCGTTCGTGCGCGCTCGGCCAGTGTGGCCAGCACGTCCAGCCGGGCGAGGGCCGCCGCCACGCGTTGCAGGTTGCCGATATGGGGCAGCAGCGCCTGGAGCAATGCCTCGTAGAGCTGCTTCTCGCGCGCCAGTGCGCGA
The DNA here is from genome assembly GCA_036746135.1 of Cupriavidus sp. GTDB lineage: Bacteria > Pseudomonadota > Gammaproteobacteria > Burkholderiales > Burkholderiaceae > Cupriavidus. The sequence continues at coordinate 5,224 of DAIOET010000142.1, read as the reverse complement.
TCCTGGGCGGACAGGGCTTTGTCCTCGAACGCTTTCAGCTCGGGCGTGATGTAGCGCTCGGCGTTCTTGAGTGTCTGGCGGCGCCGATAGTCGTCGGGCACCTTGTCGGCCTGCCCGTTGGTCACTTCGATATAGAAGCCGTGCACGCGGTTGTACTCGACGCGCAGGTTGCTGATGCCGGTGCGTGCGCGCTCCCGCGTTTCGAGTTCGATCAGGAACTGGCCGCAGTTTTCGGAAATATCGCGCAGTTCGTCGAGGTCGGCGTCGTAGCCCGGTGCGATCACGCCGCCGTCGCGGATCACCGTCGACGGCTCTTCCGCCACGGCGCGGATCAGCAGCGACAGGCACTCCACGGGGACTTCGAGTTCGTCTATCGTCTGCGCGAGCAGCGGCGATTCGTGCGCGGCGCTGACGCTTGCCTGTACCGACGGAAGAGTCTTCAGCGTGTCGCGCAACGAAGACAGGTCGCGCGGTCGCGCCGACAACAGCGCCAGGCGCGCGGTAACGCGTTCGACGTCGCACAGCTTGCGCAGCGCCGCGCGCACCGTGTCCGGGTCCTGCGCGATGAGCACGCCAATGGCCTGCTGGCGTGCGCGCGGCAAGGCCGGGTCGCGCAGCGGATGGTGGAGCCAGTGGCGCAGTGCGCGGCTGCCCATCGTGGTCGAACAGGTATCGAGCAGCGAGAACAGCGTCGGCGATTCACCGCCGCGGAGTGTTTCGGTCAGTTCGAGATTTCGCCGCGTGGCCGTGTCCAGGCCGACGAATTCGGACTCGCGCTCGACGGTCACGCCCTGCACGTGGCGCAGTGACTGCCCCTGCGTCGTGGCGGCATAGTTGAGTAGCGCGCCCGCCGCGCCGAGGGCCGCACCAAGCCCGGCGCAGCCAAATGGCTCCAGGCTGGCGACGCCGATCTGTTCGCGCAGGCGGCGTGTGCCGGCCTCCTGATCGAAGTGCCACTCGGGCAGGCGTGTGCGGGCGCAGGTCGGCGCCGGCAGGTCCATGCCGTCCGCATAGAGCAGTTCCGCCGGCCGGATGCGTTCCAGTTCGCGCGACAGCTGCGCCGCGTCGCATTCCATCAGGCGCAGTTCTCCGCTGGCCAGGTTCAGCCACGCCAGGCCGGTCTTGCTGATGCCGCGGCGAGTGGTCTGCTGGTGCACGGCCATCAGGTAGCTGTCGACCTTGTCGGGCAGCAGCGCCGCATCGGTCAGCGTGCCCGGCGTGACGATGCGCACGACCTTGCGTTCGACCGGCCCCTTGCTCGTGGCCGGATCGCCGATCTGTTCGCAGATCGCCACGGATTCGCCGAGCTTGACCAGGCGCGCCAGATACTGGTCCACCGAATGGAACGGGATACCGGCCATGCGGATCGGCACGCCGCCGGACTGGCCGCGCGACGTCAGCGTGATGTCGAGCAGGCGGGCTGCCTTTTCCGCGTCATCGTGGAACAGTTCGTAGAAGTCGCCCATCCGGTAGAACAGCAGGGTGTCCGGATGGTCCGCCTTGAGCCGCAAATACTGCAGCATCATGGGCGTGTGCTTTTCGGATTTCTCGGCCTTGTCCGACTTGTCGGCTTTGCCGTTGCGCGGGCGCGTGCCTTCGGCGGCGGCCAGGGCTTCGGCGGACACGGTATCGTCGCGGGCCTCCTGGATCTCACCTGCGGCTACGGGTGCGTCCGGTCGCGTGGATTCGGCTTGGTTGGAAAAGGCTTCTGCGGACATGCATTCCTCTCGGGCGGCCCGGTGAAAGGGGCCGCCGGTGTATCGATTGCCGCGGGCGTGGCGAGTGGTCGGTGACTTGCCGACGTGACTGGCCTCAAGCGGGCCGCGGCGCAAAGCGGCATTTTACTGCCTGCCCATCCAGTGGTCCGCTGCCGGACCGGATTTTCATCCGATTCCGCGATGCACTGCTGGCTTCCAGCCCAGTGCGCCGCTCTTTGAGCGCTGGAACGGACAGGAGCCCTGGCGTGAAGGGCCCCGCGCGGGGAGGCGCCAGCATATTTGAGGTCCGGGTGCTTCCATGCGATCTCCAGCAGTTATGTGCAGTCAGCAAATCTAGCTGGAGGCGACTGGGATGTCTTGGGGTGGAATCTCAAAAATTGCAGGGACGCGGGAGCGGGGAGCCAGGCCGCGTGCGGCGGCATGTAACGCAAGAATAACTTTGGCCGTCGCGCCGTAATCGGCAAGCAGCGCCGCACTTTGAGCGGGCAGGCGCGAAATCGACGAGATTTGTCAGTTGCCCCGGAGCGCCGCTGCAAATTTGTCAGCCACAGCCGTCTGTAACCAGATGTTTCCGACAAAAAGTGTCAGATATGCGGGCGATTGGGCCTGGCATGGTCCTTGGATATAACCGTCCGTAGCGGCACGAAGAGGCCGGTAACAGGACAGGTCGCAAATGAAAAAAGCAAGGGCGGGAAGATGGCCGGGGAGGGCCGTCAGCGTGATTCCGGTGTGGGGCGTGGCCTGGCGGCCGGCGTCACACCGCGGATTCACGCTGATCGAGCTGATGATCGTGGTGGCGATCGTGGGCATTCTTGCCGCGATCGCCATTCCCACCTATCAGGTTTTTGTTGCGAAGGCGCAGATCGGCCGGGCTTTCTGGGAAGCATCGGCCTACAAGATTCCCGTGGAGGAACGCCTGAACGCCGGCGTGCGCGTATTTCCGAATCCCGCCGATTCGTTGGGATACGTGAAGTCGTCGCTTACCACTACCGCCAATACCTTCGTGTTCAACGCGGACGGGTCAGGCAGCATCGTCGTCACGCTCGACGGCGACGTGCATACGATGGTCAAGGGCACGCGCCTGACCGTGGGCCGCCTGGCGGACGGCAGTTGGGACTGCACGGTGCGGGGCGGAACCGGCGGCATCACCGCCATGTACCTGCCCCTTTCGTGTGTACTCGATACCAGCAGCTAGGCTGCCGCGCGAGTTATTCCTCGATTGCCTTAAGTGCCTTGAGTGCCGGCTTGACGTTGTCCAGCGAGAACGGCGCCAGCAGTCGAACCATCTGTGCGAAGACCTTCGGATTACCGGCCAGCACCTCGCCCTGTTCCATCTGGCGCGATTCGCCGTTGTAGTTGCCCACCAGACCACCCGCTTCGGTGATCAGCAGCATGCCGGCGGCCATGTCCCACGGCTTCAGGCCGCGCTCGAAGAAGCCGTCCAGGCGGCCGCAGGCCACATAGGCCAGGTCCAGCGCGGCAGCGCCCGGGCGGCGCAGGCCCGCGCAGCTGCGCGTCATCAGCGCGAACATCTCCAGGTATTCGTCCACGCCTTCCAGGTCACGGAACGGGAAGCCCGTGCCGATCAGGCAGTCTGCCAGCTTGTCGCGGCGCGTGACGCGGATGCGGCGGTTATTCAGGAAGGCGCCGGCGCCCTTGCTGGCGGTGAACAATTCGTCGCGCGTGGGATCGTAGACCACGGCCTGGGAAGGCACGCCCTTGTGCAGCAGGCCGATCGACACTGCGTACTGCGGAAAGCCGTGGATGAAGTTGGTGGTGCCGTCCAGCGGATCGATCACCCAGGTGAATTCGTGCTGGTCGTCGCCCTCGGCCCAGGACTGGCCGGACTCTTCCGCTAGAATGGCGTGCTCGGGGTAGGCGGTGCGGATGACCTCGATGATGGCTGCTTCGGCAGCGCGATCGACTTCGGTCACGAAATCGTTGTGCTGTTTGCGCGAAACGCGTACCAGGTCGACGTCGATCGACGCGCGGTTGATGATGGAACCCGCCTTGCGGGCCGCCTTGACGGCGATATTTAGCATCGGATGCATGAATCTCTCCAGGGGCCGGCGAACTGTCCTGCGGGGCAGCTTCTGCCAGACCTGGTGGTCGTGGCCGGAAGGCGCGCGGATAGTCCGGCATCGGCCGAACAGCACAACGGATTGTAGAAGAACGAGGGTGCGTCGCCTTTTCTGGGCGCCGCGCCGCAATTGGAAGGCTGCATTGTATAGGAACCCGGCCCGCTGCACGAGTCGCGCGCGGCAAACGCCGTAGCGGGGCATCCCAAATGACTGAAGCACTGAATTTCGAGGCGGGGCAGACCCCCGCGGATGCTGGCCCCGGTGGCTTGCCCGGCATTTTTTCCCGCGTGCGCGTGGTGCTGGTGGAAACCAGCCACCCAGGCAACGTAGGCTCCGTCGCCCGCGCGATGAAGACGATGGGTTTTGGCGATGTGCCCGGCAGCCTGGTGCTGGTGACGCCGCGCGAGCCGGACGTGCTGACGCACCCGGACGCCGTGGCGATGGCCAGCGGTGCCGACGACGTGCTGGCGGGTGCCCGCATCGTCGACGATATCGAAAGCGCATTGGCTGGCACGGCCTTTACGGTGGCGATGACCGCGCGCCAGCGTGAATTCGGCCCGCCGCGCCTGCTGCCGCGCGCCGCGGCCAGCCGGGGACGTGCCGTGCTGGCGGCCGACGACGCGGCGGTCATCGCCTTCGTGTTCGGCAACGAGCGCTATGGCCTGCCCAACGACGCGGTGCTGCGCTGCTCGGCCGTGACGCACATTCCTGCTAATCCGGCGTATGCGTCCCTGAACCTTGCGCAGGCGGTACAGCTGATTGCGTACGAGATGCGCCTGGCGCTGCTGGAGGAGCAGGAGGCAGCGGGCGGGGTGCCGGACGGCGCGCCGAATATCGGCTATTCTGGTGAGCCCGCCACGGCGGAACAGGTCGAATCGATGTTCGGCCACTTCCAGTCGGGGCTGGTGGCCATCGGATTTCTCGATCCGGACAATCCGCGCAAGCTGATGCCGCGACTGCGGCGGATGTTTGCCAGAGCCGGACTCGAACGCGAGGAAGTGAATATCCTGCGTGGCATCGCCAAGCGCATGCTGCTGGCCGGCAGGCAGACAGAAGGCAACAAGGACAGCTGACCCGTGATTTCCATCTCGGCACTCAACAGGCGGAACGATTCCCGGAGCCAGGCCCCCGGCCAGCGGGACGCACGCGCCTGCGTGAGCCAGCCGCCGCGATGTTGAAGCCGCCGCGACCCCAAAAGCCCTGATGGCCTCAGGGCCCGGCGGCAGGCGCATAAATCTCTTACACTCCCTGCTCGCACGCGCCCAGGCCGTCCCCCAACACAAGCAAGAAGCACAAGACCGGCTTATGACCGCGCCGGCGACCGTCCGCATATCGTGCGGGCGCGCGCATCGGCGCGGCAACACGACACGACGAAGATGTTCACTCGCCTGAAGGAAGATATCGATGCCATCATGCGGCGCGACC
>DAIOET010000141.1:0-9566 GCA_036746135.1 Cupriavidus sp. | reverse complement strand
TGCGATCGACCAGACGATAGAAGACGTCGTCGGCAGACAAGTGTTCGCCCATTTCTTTTTTCCCCGGTGGCAAACGCCTTTTTTCCTCACGACCGCTGCGTCGAGGCGCGGTCGTTCTTTTGTATGTAATCACAGTGCCATGCCGGCATTTATGGGAGCGCTCGGCTGCGGCAATGTGTCTAACGATGATCGTGCATAAACCAGTTGCGGGAATATCCCGCAAAGGGAGGGGGCGATACCGGCATCCGGCGCCACGCCTGCCTTTCCGGCCGTCCATCAGGGCGGCACCAGGCCGCTCCGATTGCGGATCGGCCGCCGAGATAGTAATGCGGTGACCAGCGTATTTCAAACGATTCGGCGCGAAGTTTCAGCGCAAACATTGCGCAAATGCGACAGCCGCGGCCAAGGCACGCCCGGATCTTCACATTCGGGTCGCAATTATCGTGGTTTGCCCTGAGTCGAGGTGACGAGTTCGGCGCCCGCGCCCGCGGCGGCGGTCAGGGCTGCCGCTTCGGCGGCGGCACCGTTGGCGCCGTCGACCTGAACCGTCACGTAGGGCGCGGCCATGCGGATGCCTTCGGCGTCGAAGTTGCGCTTGAGCCGGATGTTGAAGGCGCGCGAGATTTCGGATTGCGTCAGGGGGCGCGTCTTGAACTGCGCGAGCACCACCTGGCCGTTCGGATCAAAGCGGTCGAGGCCAAGTATGTCGAGGCCGGACAGCAGGTTTCGTGAGTATCGATGGTCGCGTGCCACCTCGGCGCCGGTTTCGCGGATGATCTCCAGCGCACGATCGAAGTCGCTCTGGTACGCGATGGAAACGTTGAACACGGCAAAGGCGTAGTCGCGCGACAGGTTCTTGACGACCTTGATCTGGCTGTAGGGCAGCGTGTGCACCGCGCCCTTGCCATCGCGCAGGCGCAGCGTGCGGATTGTCATGCCTTCCACCACGCCGGCGTGGTCGGGCAGTTCGATGGAGTCGCCGATGGCGATCGAATCCTCGATCACGATGAACAGTCCGGTGATCAGATCCTGCACCAGGCTTTGCGCGCCAAAGCCGATGGCCAGGCCCACCACGCCGGCACCCGCCAGCAGCGGCGTGACGTTGACACCCAGGTTGGCAAGTACCGCGATCATCGCCACCACCAGCAGCGCCACGAACGATGCGTTGCGAACCAGCGGAAGAATGGTCTTGGCGCGCATGCTGGGCTGCGCTGCACGATTGGAGGACGGCGTCAGTGACTGGGTGATGGCTGTATCGATCAGCAGCCACACCAGCCAGGCCAGCAGCACCACGCCGATCACGCTGAGCACGGACTCCGTGATATGGCGGCCCAGCACGGTGGAATCGGCAAGCTGCATCAGCGAGGTTCCCCAGATGCGTGCATTGAGTTCCAGAAAGGCCAGCCAGATCGCCACGCGCAGCAGCGCCACGCCAAAGCGGCCAAAGCGCTGCAGATAGGCGGAGCGGCGCCGGTCGCGCAGCCGCGGTGCCCGCACCGTCGCCTTGGGCGAGCGGCCCGCCACCAGCGTGAGCAGGATGGCGGCGACGAACAGCGCCACGGTGACCACGGCGCGCCGCAGGAATTCATCGGCCCGGCCGGTGGCCATGATCGTGCCGATGACCGACGCCGCCACGACGGCAAGCATCGGCAGATACCATGCCTGGCCGGTCATGCGCAGCAGCTCCATCAGGGCCGGATGTTCCTGGCGATACGCGAACGGACGGAATGCGATGAGCTGGCCGATTGCCCGTCTGAAACGTATGGTGAACACGCCGATCAGCACGGCCGCCAGGATGTTGGCGAAGGTGCTGACCAAGGCGGACAGGTTCACGCCCAGCGCCGCGATGACGCGGGCATCGTTATTGGCTTCGCCCAATGCGGCCAGCGCGCCAGTGATGAACAGCAGGATCGGCGAATGCTTGAGCAGGTCGCGCACCGCGTGCTTGCGATGCCCGGACTGGAACACCGCGAAGATGACCTGGCAAACCGCCGACATCAGCGCGCCAGCCACGATGGCGTAGGCCACCAGCACGGCGCCCATGCTGGCTGGCGTGCGGCCGAAAACCTTGTAGGCCAGCACCAGGGTGAGCGCGAACGCGACGATCCAGGGGCCGATCCGCCGCAGAAAGTAGATGCCAACGTCTACCCACGATGGCACGACCGGCAGTTCGGTGCGACGGGCGGCGCGAATCCGGCTGCGGTGCAGCCGGCGCGACAGTTCGAACAGCAGCCAGCCAGTCATCGCCCAGCCGGCCAGAACGATGATGAATTCGCGCCACGATTCGAAGGCGGCGCGCGTATGTCCGATCGTGACCGCCTCGCGCAGCTCCTCACCTGCAAACTTGATGCGCCAGCGCCAGTACTGCCACGGACCACGATCCCGATGCGGCCCGTTGTCGATTTCCTGCAGGGCTTGCGCGACTGCGCCGATCAGGCCGGGCGCCGGCGCGCTGGCGTCCGCGACTGGCGCCGAGGCGTCCAGGCCACGGCGCAACGTCTGCAGTTGCGAAACCAGCGCCTGCCGCTCGGCATCGGTCTGTAGTGTGTTGATGACCTGATCAAGTGATTTCGCCAGTGCCTCGCTGGCGGGCGGCGCCGGTGGGGCAGTGTTGGCGGGCGCCTTGAGCGCGTTGATCAATGGCGAGCCGGCGCCATACGCCGCGCCGCTCAGGAGCAGTGTCAGCAGAACAGCCTGGAACCAGACCAGGATCAGTAGACGGGGGCGCAAGCGTTGCATGGGATGGGGCGCGGGCGTGAGGTGGTCGTCAGTTAGCCTGCATGCGCGTCACTGTAGCGCATTGCGCCACGCCGGCGTCAGGAAGTCGGTTGATGGGCGCTTTCGGAGCGGCATTTCGGGCTGGTTCCCTGGATTCAAAAAAATTGAACAACTAGTCCGCGAATGGATCACTTTCCAGTGGTGGTGCAGGCCTATAGTTCTGTTCATGGACGACGCGCAACGCAGACGCAGCAGAGCAAAGCCGAAGCGCAGCGAGTCGAAGCCATTCACACAAACTGAATAACACTGCATCGCATTTACGGAGAGAAATCATGACCAAGACCACCGCCCTCAAGATCGCTTCGACCCTGGTTCTGTCGCTGGCCGCCCTTGGCGCCGCTCAGGCAGAGACCGTATCGGCAGACAAGTATGGCTACACGTTCCGTACCACGGCTTCGGCTGACACCTACGGATATGAATTCCGCACGCACGACGCCTTTACCGATGGCGCCCGCACTGGCAAGCTCGACACCTTCACCGAAGGCGCCCGCACGGTAGCCGGCCTGGACAAGGCTGGTGTGTCGGCAGCGCCGGGCCGTGCAGCCGATCCGTATCTGGACGGTGCCCGCAGCGCTGACCCCTATACCGACGGCGCCCGCACGGTAGCCGGGCTGGACAAGATTGGTGTGTCGGCAGCGCCGGGCCGTGCAGCCGATCCGTATCTGGACGGTGCACGTAACGCCGATCCCTATACCGACGGTGCTCGCTTCGTGGCTGGTCTTGACCTGACCGGCGTGTCGGCCGAGCCTGCCCGCAGCTTCGACCCGTACCTCGACGGCGCGCGTGCATGATGGCCGTTACCCAAGACAAAAAAGGCGTTACGTAATCCGTAACGCCTTTTTTGTTTTCTGAGTTCCGACCGTGCGGTGCGCCTCGCGGCTCAGGGCAGCACCGGATTGGCCACCGCGCGCGCGATGATGGCGTCGGCATCGCGTTGCAACAGGAATCGTTGCGCCACGAGGTCATTGGCCGCTGCCGTCACCGCCGCCACATAGCCGGCCTGGTCCGTGTACAGCGATTCCAGCGAAGGGCGGCCATCGCCCGCCGCCAGTCGCGCGGCTTCCGTCTTGTGAAACGGGATGAAGGAGCCGGTGAGATTGGACAGGTCGACAATGCCCGGTGTGGCCACATAGTTGAACTCCAGGCTGGTGCCGATTGGCGCGCGTGCTTCCACGCTATGAATGCCCGCGCGCGGAATACCGGTGGACGGGTCCGTCTGCGGCACCAGGATCGCGTAGTCGCGGTTCAGATAGGCGGGCGGCAGGATTGTGGCGATACCCGATTCATCCTCGCGCCGGTACTGTGGGCCGAAGTCCAGCAGCGGATAGCCGTTGTAGCGCGCCAGATACTGGAAATCCGGAATCGTCGTCGCCACGCCGGATACTGGCCAGCTCGCCCCTTTCATCACCGGCAACGTCAGGCTCGCGGGCCGCACCAGCGTGCCGTTGGCCAGCGCGGGAACCTGGCTGGCCGGCGGTGCCGTGTTTCGCACCACCCAGTCTTCCAGATCGATGAACAGCGCACGGAACGTGTCGTTGTGATGGATCACCGTGCCAGCGGGATAGACGTTGCGGGTCGGCGCAAACGAGATGCTGGCGCTACCGCCCGCGCCCCCGTGCTGGGTGCCGGTGTAGTAGAAGATGCGCACGTTGTCCGGCTGCTTCAGGTCCGTGAATCCGTTGGCGTCGGTCAATACCGGCGACCCCTGCAATTGCCAGAACTCGGTGCCCGACAGGCCAAGGAAGAACTTCGGGCAGGTTTGCGTGGCGGAGCAGCGCGCCATCACGCCGCCCGTCTTGCCGGCAATGTCGTCGACATAGTTCGCGTCCAGGCCACGCGGCGCGGTCTGTCCGAATGCCGTGTGATCGGTGCGCAGGCCGCCGCCGCCGCCGGGCACCGCGAACCGGGTGTTGATGTTGGTCTGGCGCGCCGCCACATGGGCGTAGATGCCGTCGAACACCTTCGATCCATCGAGCGCCTGGTTGAAGCCCAGATGCAGGAATGTCTTCATCGCATTGCCGGACTGCGAAGTGCCCTGGCCGATGGCGTACTGGATGCGTCCCGCGAGCGGGTTCGGCGTTCCGGCGCTATCCACCGGCCGGTTGCGGAAAAAGCTGACCGTATCGCGCAACGCGGCCAGGCCGACGCCCATGACCTTGGGATCCTTGGCGACATAGACGAGTTCGTAGAGGTACTGCGGATCGAAGCCGCCGCGCAGACAGATGTTGGCCCCATCGGCGGTGCCGGGGAACGGATTGCCGGCGTCGCACCGGGCGAACTTCCAGTCGCTGGCGGGAATGGCGACGCGCGGATCGGTTTCGTTGGCGCGCCGGGTCAGCGAGTATCCCGGCAGCGTGTTGTCGAGGCTTGCCGGTGCGTACGGCAGCATCGTGCCGTTGAATACGCCGCCGGGCAGCGACATCATTGGCGTGGCAGTCGTGGGCACCAGCTCTGACCGGTAGGTGCCCGTGATCGACGTGCCATCGGTGTTTCTGGCCACCGGAACCGTCACCGTCAGGCGGGCCGGGGTGGACTTCGGCACATCGCCCTGCCACGCGGAGTACAGCAGCACGTAGCCGCGCTCCAGGTAGACGGCATCGCCCGGTGTGACGGCCGGGTTGGGCATCGTCAGGATGTTGCCGCGGTTCGGTGCGTCGTAGCGCAATACGCCGCTGGCCTTGCTCATGTCCTTGGGCTTGAGCATGACAAAGTCGGCCGTGTATTCGACCATGCCGTTGGCGTTCACCGGCGCAAGTGCAAGGTCCTGGATGATCGCGTTCTTCGGGTCCTTTGGATCGACTTCGCCGCTGACCGTGCCGCTGACCTGTTCATACTGGCCGACGCTGCCATAGGTGCCCGCGAACGCCTGCGTGCCGGTGATCTTCAGCGTCAGCGCCGGCGTGCGCGTGGGGGATGATCCGTTGCCACTGTTGCCGACGTTGCTGCCGGTTGTGCCACCGTTGTCATCGCTGCCGCCGCAACCTGCCACCAGCGTTATCGCCGCCGCAAGGGCGAGCGCCGCCGCGTGCCGCCCATGTGCACGTGCTTCCATCGATGTCTCCTCGTCTTTGTATTTGGATGGCCGTCCCGGTCGTGCACGGTCGTGCAGGCCGAGAGGCGACTCGAATATAGGCGGCGCGGATTGTGCTGATAAATTGATTGTTTGAATGGATTGATCGGTCTTGCAGAAAGGTCGTGACGATGCCGGAATGCCGCCGCATTCAGCTACCATGACGGCTTCTTTTGTCGGAGCCGCTCACATGCCACCGCTCGAAACACTGCTGCCTTTTCTGGGTATTGCCATTCTTCTGAGTCTGGCGCCGGGGCCGGACAATATTTTCGTGCTGCTGCAGTCGGCGATGCATGGCACGCGGGCGGGGCTGACCGTGGTGCTGGGTTTGTGCACGGGCTTGCTGGTGCACACAGCGGTGGTGGCAGTGGGATTGGCCGCGCTGCTGGCGGCATCGGTGGTGGCGTTCACGATCATCAAGATCGTGGGCGCGCTCTATCTCGTCTATCTGGCCTGGCAGGCGTTTCGTGCCCCGGTCGGCGAAGTCAATGCGTCGGATGCCGCCGTCAAGCCGGTCAAGAATATGTACCTGCGCGGCGTGGTCATGAACCTGACCAATCCCAAGGTGGTGATTTTCTTCCTGGCTTTCCTGCCGCAGTTCGTCAACGCGCAGCAGGGCCACGTTGCCTTTCAGCTGATGGTGCTGGGCTTTGTATTCATCCTGGCCACGCTGCTGGTGTTCGGTTCCATCGCGTGGTTTTCGGGCGTGTTTGGCCGCATGCTGATGCGTTCGGCGCGCGTGCAGCGCGCCGTGAACTGGTTTGCGGGAACGGTCTTCCTGGCGCTGGCGGGCAAGCTTGCGCTGTCGCAGCGATAGGACGTCCGCTCAGACTTCCGCTCAGGCGAACGTGATGGCGCGGCGCCGCTCCGGCAATTCCAGGTGCGGCACGTTGTTGAAGCTCAGCAGGCGCTGCGTGCCGCGCCCGACAATCAGCTCGCAGAAGCCGGTATTGCGGAATTGCAGATTCAGTTCGATGGCGGTCTGCGTGGGCGCGCCGAGCAAATCGGCGATGGCCCGGCCGATCGCGCCGCCCGAGCTGACCACCAGCAGTGCGTCCTCGCGGGCCGCACCTTCGGTGGCCGTCGACAGCGCAGCCTGCATGCGCGTACCGAAATCTCCCCACGACTCCGGCATACCGGCGAGCTGGTCCTGCGTCCAGGCCGCAAACGCGGCGCGGAACGTGCGCCAGTAGTCCTGATAATCGCCATTCTGATGGGCGCGATGGTCGGCACCGTTGGTGAAGCTGCGATAGAGCGCTTCGCCGTCGTATTCGTTCAGTCCGGTGTGCGTGTCGATCGCGGTGCCCACTGCGCCCATGCCGCTCAATATTTCGGCGGCGGTGTCCTGCTGGCGCACCAGTGAACCGGCTACCACCCGTTTGAACTGCAGGCCCCGGTCCTTGAAGTATTCGCCAAGCCAGCGTGCCTGCTGGCGGCCGACGTCCGACAGGCAATCGTAATTGGCGGCGCCAAACGAGGCTTGTCCATGACGGACCAGGAAGAGCGTGGCCATGATCGGAATCTTAAGAAGGAAATGCCGCGATTCTAGATCGATGAACCCGGCGGACCCAGCAAGTCGCGCCGGAATTCATGATGGCCATTGTTCCGCTGCATGCCATGCAGCGGAAGCGTCGCGTGGATGTCAGTCCAGCGTCACGCCGGTATCGGCGGTCAGCTTGAGCACCACCGGCAGATAGGCCTTGTAGGCACGCTCGGCCTCGGCTGGCGTGTTGCCAATCGGCTCGGCACCCATCTCGTCGATCTTTGCCTGCATCTCGGGCGTCTTGACCAATGCCGATACTTCACGACCCAGGCGCTCGACGATGGCGTCGGGCGTTTTCGCCGGGGCGAGCAAGGTCGTCGGGCCAACGAGCTTGTAGGCCGCGTCGCCATACCCGGCTTCGCCAAAGGTCGGCACATCGGGCAGCGCCTTGGCGCGTGTGGTGCCCGCCACGGCCAGCGGGCGCAGTTTGCCGGCGGCGATGTGCTGGCGCAGTGTGGTGACCGATCCGATCGTCACGTTGACCTGCCCGGCCAGCAGATCCGTCACCATCGGTCCCTCTCCGCGATATGGCACGTGCAGGATATCCACGCCATAGGTCTTGTCCATATAGGCCTGGATCGTGTGCGGCTGCGTGCCGGGTCCCCATGAACCCATGCGCAGCTTGCCCGGCTCTTTTTTGGCGTAGGTGATCAGCTCGTTGACGGTCTTCACCGGCACCGCGCTATTGACGGCCAGCACCGTGCGGGCCATCGCCACGTCGGAGATCGGGCGCAGATCGGTGCGCGGATCGTACGGCAGCTTCTTGTAGAGCGCGAGGTTGGATGTGATGGGACCGGGAATCGTCATCAGCAACGTGTAGCCGTCCGGCGCCGATTTGGCGACGAAGTCGGTGCCGATGATGCCGCCCGCACCGCTCTTGTTTTCCACGACCACGGGCTGGCCGAGCCGTTTGGAAAGCCCGTCCGCCACCTGGCGCGCCAGCGTGTCGGTCAGCCCGCCGGCCGGATAGGGCACCACCAGACGGACCGGCTTGTTGGGATAGTCGCCCTGTGCGAATGCCGCAAGCGGTATCAGCGACAACGCTGCGCAGGCAGCGCGTGCCGCCCACTGCCGGCGCGGCGGCGTGGTTTGCTTCATGGTGTGTCTCCTCGTTTTTATGCCCGGTCTGTTGGGTGGACATGCCGCTATGGCTGCGGCTGATGCGGGCGGGTGAACGGATGAAGCGAGGGAAAAACGGGTCAGGCGTCGATGCCAAGGTAGCTGCTGACCATGCGCGCCATTTCCACGGGCAGGCGTTCATCGTCTAGCGGTAGCGGTCCGGGATTGTTGAGCACGGCATTGACCAGCATCCCGAACACCATCTGCATCGCAAACCGCACGCGCAGCTCCGCGTCCTCGGGCGGGCCGGGCAGGCGCGGCACCAACAGGATCACCAGCCGCTCGATCAGTTCCTGGCCATTCTTCTGATGTGGCAGCCATTGCTCCGGATGGGTCGTGGCGTGCTTGAGCGAAGCGCGGATGATGCCGCGGTTATTGCGGCAGCCGTTAACCATGAAGCGCATGGTCTTTTCGATGATCTGGCGCACCGGGGCTTGCTGCCAGCGATGCTCGGCCATGTAGCGCGCGACCGAGGCGTCGGATTCCTCCATCACCGACGCACGCAGCGCGTCGAAGAACGCCATCTTGTCGCGGAAGCGGCCATAGAACGCGCCTACCGATACCTGGCACGCGGCAGCGATCTGCGCGACCGATACGGCGGCGAAATCACGCTCGGCCAGCAACTGGCGGCCCGCCGACAACAATGCGTGCTCGGTTTCGCGCGCACGGCGCTGGCGCGGCGGCTGCAGGATCGATGTCGTATCGACGCGCGGAAAGGCGGAGTTGGTTGTGGCGGTATCGGCACTGGGAACTGATGCTTGCATGGCGCTTTTCCGTATTCGAATTCGGATTCGGTTTTGCACCTTACGTTTTGGCGCGGCGGACCGTCAAGTCAGGGTTTACGATCTGGATTTCCAATATGTGGAAAATCATTCCGCTTTTTGACACGATCCGGAATCGACGCCCACACTGGAAACCAGGAGACGAGATGCCCATGAACACCCCGGTCGAACAATTCATTGCCGAACGCCGCCGCGAGGACCCTTCGTTTGGCGGGCTGCTGGCCAAGGGATTCGCGCTGCTGCGCTGCTTTATCGACGACCCGCGCCCGCTGGG
>DAIOET010000140.1:0-9619 GCA_036746135.1 Cupriavidus sp. | reverse complement strand
CACGCGGCGTGCACGCTCGCGCCTGTGAGCCACAAGAACAAAGGGAACAAGACATGGCAACTTCCAACAAGCTGCCGGCGTGGACCATCTGGTCGCCGCTGGCCGCCTGGGCCGCATTCGGCCTGGGCCTTACGATGACGGGCCAAAGCTGGCTGATTGCATTGATGGCCGCCGCACTGGCCGGCGCGGTGTTTTCCGCCGTGCATCATGCCGAGGTGGTAGCGCACCGGGTGGGCGAGCCTTTCGGCACATTGGTGCTGGCGATTGCGGTGACCGTGATCGAGGTGGCGCTGATTGTGTCGGTGATGCTGTCGTCCGGGCCGGAGAAAGCCGGCCTTGCGCGCGACACCGTGTTCGCGGCAGTCATGATCATCTGCAACGGCATCGTCGGCATATGCCTGTTCGTCGGCGCGCTGCATCATCGCGAGCAAGCGTTCCAGGCGCCCGGCGCCAACGCCGCGATGGCGATTCTGGTCACCCTGCTGGGGCTGACAATGGTGCTGCCGAACTTCACCAGCACCACGCCAGGCCCGGTGCTGTCACCATCCCAGCTGGCGTTCTCCGGTGTGATGTCGCTTCTGCTGTATGGCTGCTTCGTGTTCGTGCAGACGGTGCGGCACCGTGACTACTTCCTGGTGGAAGGCAATCACGACGAGAGCGTGCATGCCCCGCCTCCGCCAGACCGCGTGGCCGTGGCCAGCGGCGTGCTGCTGGTGGTCTGCCTGGTGGCCGTGGTGGCGCTGGCCAAGCTGCTGTCGCCTTCAGTGGAAAAGGCCGTCGCCGATGCGGGCCTGCCCGCCGCGGTAGTGGGTGTGGTGATTGCCGCGCTGGTGCTCCTGCCGGAAGGATTGGCCGCCCTGCGCGCCGCGCGGTCGGACCGCATTCAGACCAGTCTGAACCTGGCGCTGGGTTCCGCGCTGGCCAGCATCGGCCTGACCATTCCCACGGTGGCCGTGGTCTTCATCACGATCGGACAGCCGCTCGAACTTGGGCTCAGCGCAAAGGAGATGGTGCTGCTTTTCCTGACCATGATCGTGGCGTCACTGACGTTGGGCATGGGCCGCACGACCATTCTTCAGGGCGTGGTGCATATGGTGATTTTTGCGGCGTACCTGTTCTTGACGGTGGTGCCGTAAATCCGCGGATTACCGGGGACGCCCCTTCCCGCTTACGGGAGGGGAGAACCCCGGCCTGTCAATGGCGATCCAGGAAATCGATCACCGCGTTGCCGAACGCCTCCGGCAATTCCCAGTTCGATAGATGCGCGGCCGGCAGCGCCACGTACCGGGCGCCCGGAATCGATTCCGCAACCTCGCGCCCCTGTGCGGCCGTCGTCGCCAAGTCCTGCTCACCGGCGATCACCAGTACAGGCGCGTCGATCTCCGCGAGCAAGCCGCGCAAGTCCGCGTCGCGCACCGCCGCGCAGTTGGCCGTATAGCCCGCCGGGCTGGCGGTTTCCAGCATCGCGCGTACCGGCGCCATTTCATCGCGGCGCGTCAGCACGTAATGCTCAGTGAACCAGCGGGCCAGCACGCCATCGACGATGGCCGCCATGCCGTCGCGGTGGACCGTGGCGATACGTGTGTTCCAGACCGATTCGGGACCGATCAGCGCTGCCGTATTGGCCAGCACAAAGCGGTCAAAGCGCGCGGCATGGTGGCGTGCCAGCGCCATACCCGTCATCCCGCCCATCGACAACCCGCAGAAATGCGCGCGCTCGATACCGGCGTGATCCAGGATCGCAATCACATCGGCCGCCAGTTCATCAAAACCGAACGAAGTGGCCAGCAATGCCGAGCGGCCGTGGCCGCGCGTGTCATAACGCAGCACGCGGTAGTGCTGCGTCAGCGCCGCCATCTGCGGGCGCCACATTTCCAGCGTGGTACCCAGCGAGTTCGACATGACGAGGACGGGCTTGCCCGCGTCGCCCTCGATGACGTAGTGCAGTTGACGGGTCGGCTCAGTCGGCATGGATGCCCCGCTCGCGGATCAGCGCGCCCCACTTCACCGTTTCCTTGGCCAGATGGTCCTTGAGCTGCGCCGGCGAGCTGCCGATCGGCTCCGCGCCGATGCCAGCCAGGCGCTGTTGCACCGCCGGCTTCTTCAGCGCTTCGAGCATGGCCTTGTTCAACGCGTCGATCACCGGCTGCGGCGTCTTGGCCGGCACGAACGCCGCGAACCACGGCGACAGTTCATAGCCCGGCACACCCGCTTCGGCTACGGTCGGCACATTGGGCAGCGCCGACGACCGCTTGCTCGTGGTCACCGCAATCGCGGTCAGCTTGCCGCTGTCGATATGAGGCTTGGCCGACGTGATGCTGTCGAACATGTAGTCCACCTGGCCGCCCAGCAGATCGGTCATCGCGGGGCCGGACCCCTTGTACGGGATATGCAGCAGATCCACGTGCGCCATCGACGTGAACAGTTCACCCGCCAGATGGATCGACGTGCCGTTGCCCGCCGACGCATAGGTGTATTTTCCCGGCTTGGCCTTGGCGCCGGCAATGACCTCGGCAACCGTCTTCTGCGGATTCTTCGCCTTGTTGGTGACCAGCACGTTGGGCACCACGGCCAGCAGCGACACCGGTGCGAAGTCCTTGATCGGGTCGTAGCTGAGCTTGCCGTACAGCGCCGGATTCACCGCCATGCCGTTGGCCACGATGATCAGCGTGTAGCCGTCGGCCGGTGCGCGCGCCACCATCTCCGCGCCGATATTGCCGCCAGCGCCGGGACGATTCTCGACCACGATGGCCTGGCCCAGCGTCTTCGACATGTCTTCGCCCAGCGTGCGGGCGATGTTGTCCATCGCACCGCCCGCGGGGAACGGCACCACCCAGCGGATCGGATGGTCGGGATACGCGGCGTGCGCGGGCGCGGCTGCCGCAAACAGCAGCGATGCGGAAATGGCGAATGCAGCCGGCATGCGGGCCGACCGTTGCAGCAAGGACTTCATTTGTCTCCGTTCCTTCTTTTCTGGTTGCCGATCAGCGGATCGACGAAGGGTGTTTGGCCAGCGGCGTGACGTGGATCTTCATGTACGGGAACAGCGGCAGGCTAGCCAGCAGCGTGTGCAGTTCGTCGTTGGATTCCACATCGAACACGCTGTAGTTGGCGTACTCACCGACCACGCGATACAGCGCCGGCCACTTGCCCTGGCGCTGCAAGTCCTGCGAATAGGCCTTTTCGCGGGCCTTGATCTCGTCGGCCGTATCGGCCGGCATGTCGTGCGGGATCTGCACGTCCATCCTGACGAGGAACAACATGGGAAGGTCTCCAGTATGAAATGGATGCAGCCAGCGAATCAGCCGGCCTTGCGGCGATAGTGTTTGAGCTTGTCTTCGTCGATCGCCAGGCCAAGCCCGGGACCTTGCGGCAGGTGCAGCGAGAAGTCCTTGAACACGGGCCGCTCCGTGACGATGTCGTCCTTCACCAGCAGCGGGCCGAACAGTTCCGTGCCCCACGCCAGTTGCGGCAGCGTGCTGAAGCCATGCGCGGCGGCGATGGTGCCCACCGCGCCTTCGAGCATCGTGCCGCCGTACAGCGCGATGCCAGCGGCATCGCCCACTGCCGCCGTGCGCAGCATGCCGAAGATGCCGCCCGATTTGGCGATCTTGAGCGCGAACACATCGGCCGCGCCCAGGCGGGCCAGTTCCAGCGCATCCTCCGGACCGGTCACGGCTTCGTCGGCCATGATCGGCACGATGAACCGCGCCGCCAGCCGTGCCAGCGCCGCGCGGTGCTCGCGCGGGGTAGGCTGCTCGATCAGGTCGATACCGGCCGATTCCAGCATCGCGATGCCAGTGGCTGCCTCGGCCTCATTCCACGCCTGGTTGACGTCGACGGTCACGCGGGCGCGATCGCCCAGCGCACGCTTGATGGCCGATACATGGGCCACGTCGTCGCGCACGCTGCGGCGGCCGATCTTGAGCTTGAACGTGTTGTGGCGGCGCTCTTCCAGAAAGCGCTCGGCTTCCTCGATATCGCGGCCGGTATCGCCACTGGCCAGCGTCCACAGTACCGGCAGCGTGTCGCGTACCGCGCCGCCCAGCAGCGTGGCCAGCGGCACACCCAGCCGCTTGCCCTGCGCATCGAGCATGGCCGATTCCAGTGCCGACTTGGCAAAGCGGTTGCCTCGCGCCACCTTGTTCAGGCGTGCCATCGCGCCATGCACATTGGTGGCATCCTGCCCCGCCAGTGCCGGCGCCAGGTAGGTATCGATCGCCAGCTTGATGCCCTCGGGACTCTCGTCGCCGTAGGACAGGCCACCGATCGTGGTGGCCTCGCCGATGCCTTCCACGCCGTCGCTGCAGCGCAGGCGCACGATCACCAGCGTCTGCTGCTGCATCGTGGCCATCGCCAGTTGGTGGGCCCGGATCGTCGGCAGATCGACCAGAATGGCCTCAATCGAAGAAATCGTCGCAGTCATACCTTTTCCATGCAATCTTGTCTTGTGAACGGAGTATGGACCTTGACCGCATGGGTGTCTAAGACCGATGATGTCTCGATCCATACCTTCCAGGTATGCTTCACCGACGCTTCCGCGCCCTCACCCCACGAGCCACGAGACGACATGGAACTCCGCCACCTCCGCTATTTCCAGACCGTTGCCCAGGAACTCAATGTGACGCGCGCGGCAGAGAAGCTGCATATGGCACAGCCGCCACTATCGCGGCAGATCCGGCAGTTCGAGGATGAAGTGGGCGTGGCGCTGTTCGACCGGGTCGGGCGCGGGCTGAAGCTGACCGAGGCGGGCCGCTTTCTGCTGGAGCAATCGCTGCAACTGACGCAGCGGCTGGAAGAAACACTGGAAGGTACGCGGCGCATCGGCCGCAACGAGAAACGCTGGTTCGGCATCGGATTCGTGCCGTCGGTGCTCTACGGCGTGCTGCCCGAGTTGATACGCGAGCTGCGCGGAGACAACAGCGAGGTAGAGGTCGGTCTGACCGAGATGATCACGGTGCAGCAGCTGGAAGCGCTCAAGTCCGGGCGCATCGATCTGGCGTTCGGACGCCTGACGTTCAACGATGCCGCCATCGTCCAGCAGGTTGTCATGGCCGAAACACTGGTGGCCGCCATGCCGGTGACCGCGCCACCGCCATCCAAACCGTTCGATGCGGCGTCGCTGGCGCGGCAGCCGCTGATCCTCTACCCTGCCCGGCCACGGCCGAGCTATGCGGACCACGTGCTGTCGCTGTTCCGCGCGCAGGGGCTGCAACCGCGCGTGGTGCAGGAAGCGAACGAGTTGCAGACCGCGCTGGGCCTGGTCGCCGCGGGACTCGGCATCACACTGGTGCCGTCGTCGGTGCAACGGCTGCATCGTGACGACGTGCGCTACGTGCCAATCGAAGCGCCGGGCTTTATGTCGCCCGTGATCATGAGCTATCGCGCAGGTGACACCTCGCCGTACCTGGCGCGCGCCATCGCCTGGGTTCAGGCGCAGGCGTGACGGTCAGCGTGGCGTCGGCTGGCGGCGGCCTGGGGTAAATCGCCGCCGTTATGCCGAAGCCATTTTCATCTTGGCGGCCACCTTCCTGGCTTCCTTGCGGCGGCCGTACCAGCCGCCCACCACCAGCAGCACCGCCACGGCGACGATGTCTCCGGTCAAGGCCACCGGCCGCGTCGGCCGTCCTCCGGCAAAGCCGTAAGTCAGTCCTTCGATGCCCACCGACACCACGGCGCCGAGCACGAAGCAGAACAGGCTGTGGCGGCCAATCTGCACGACCGGCCCCATGAAGCGGGCCAGCCGTTCCACCCAACCCGCCCGCACAGCCAGATAAACCAGCCACGCCAGACCCAGGAAGCTGATCACGCGCAGTGCTGCAAGGCTCTGCTTGGGCAGCGGGAAAGCCATCGTCGGAATCCATGCCGGCAGCCACGCTTCATAGAGATGCGGGCGCATCCACAGGTAGGCTGCCGCCATGCACAACAATGCGACCACCACGGCGCCGGCGGTAAAGGCGCGGCGCACGATGGTCTGCTGCGGCAGCACAAAATCGGGACGCAGCCGGGCAAGCAGGCCCATGCCGAACATCAGTTGCCAAGCAAACGGGTTGAAGCTCCAGCCGCGCGGCTCGCTGCTGGGCAGCAACGGCAGCAGCGTCGGCGACATGATCCAGAGCGCCACGCTGCCGCAGATGAATGCCAACGGCTGCGCGCGGGCAAAACGGATAGCCAGCGGGGCCAGGCCGATGAACACGGCATACATCGGCAGTACATCGGACACAAAGGGCTGACGCGCCAGGCCAATCACCTGCAGCACGGTGGCAATGGGTTGCGCCATGAAGTCCAGCGCTTCGGTCGCGCGCACGGCGGGTGCCGGGATCTTGCACATCGCCAGCACAAATCCGAACAGCAGCATCAGCACGCCGGTCAGGACGAAAGCCTTGTAGATTTCCCAGCTACGCCGACGCAGGCGCTTGCGCGCGGCGCTGGCGCCGTGGCGCGCTTCCATCGCCAGATATGCCGCGCCCGCCGAATAGCCGGCCAGAAAGACGAACACCTCGGCTGCGTCGAAGAGCTGAAAATTCCGGATCGTGTAGTCGGCCAGCACACTGCCGTTGACGTGGTCGACCACGATAAAGAGCAGCGCGATGCCGCGAATCAGGTCGATCTCGGTGCGCCGCTGATTGTTGTTTGCTGCGTTCACAGGCGTACATCCCTAGGCTTGCCTGCGGCATCGGGGGCGCCACGCGGCAATTACGGGACGCATCTTACCGTGACATCAGGGTTTACCTTGTATGGCTGTGTTTCAGCAAGTTACGCGGCGCGTTTCAGGTGGCGTATGCGGCGTGCAGCCTTGCCAGCGTGCGGCGTCCAGCGCTGACGACGGCCTCATCGTGCGTGGTTTGCGCGCGCACGATCATCCCCTCGATACAGAGAATCGCCTCTTCGGCAACTTCGGCGGGGTTCGACAAGCCCAGCTCTTTCGCCACCGTCCGGGCAAAGTCCTGCAGTGAAGCCTTGTGGGATACCGCCTGCTCCAGCAGTCGCGGATCGTCACCGGCACCGCCGCCGGACTCGGCAACCATATTGATAAAGGCACAGCCCCGGAAATCTTCGCCGCCGAACCACTCGCCCAAGGTGTCGGCCAGCACGTCCAGATTGGGCCGTTGCGCCAGGCGTTGCCGTACGCCCGTTTCAAACCAGTCCATCCAGAATTCGTGGCGGCGCTGCAGATATTCGAAGATCAGATCGTTCTTCGACGCGAAGTGCCGGTACAACGACATCTTGGCCACGCCCGATTCGGCGATGATCCGGTCGATACCGGTGGCACGGTAGCCGTCGCGATAGAAAAGTCGCGCGGCAGTGTCGAGAATGCGTTCGCGGGCGGAGGGAATAGCCATTGGCGTGGGGTCAATCTTCTGCGGAGACAAGCGCCATTATAGTAGACAGGTCTGTCTTTCCGCGAGGAGGACAGCAAGGCGGCATCGGCATATCGGGCGCTCAGCCCGTCGCGTGGCGCACGTGCGCCTCTGGCAATCTGGGCGTGAAGCAGCGCTGCTCTATTTCTCCGCCGCGCGCCACCAGGATCGTCGCCTCGGGGATTTCCTCCCAGACGCCCTGAACATCGATCAACGGCTCGGAAAGCACCAGGAATGCGTCGTCGCCGGCGGCGATGATGCGTGGATCTTCCGGATATAGCGCGCGCAACTGCCGGAACGACGTGCTATGGAACAGCGATCGTGAATCGCGCTCGCTGGAATAGCGGGCCGCGACGATCTGTTGCCCGTCGGTCACGCAGACGGTCATGTTGAGCGGGGATTCCACGTCGTTACGGTGCCCAACCTCCTCGATCAGGCCGGCCATCTGCTCCAGCGCGCCCTGCGGATCGCGTTCGAGACCGAACGTCAGCGCCAGGAAGAACATCACCTCCGAATCGGTCGAGCCCTCGATCCAGCGAAACAGGTGCGGCGCCACGGACATCATCAGGTCTCGCCGCACGAGGGGATATTCCCGAATCAGTCCATTGTGGGCAAACAGCCAGCGGCCAAAGCGGAACGGATGACAGTTGGTTTCCTGGGTGGGGGTACCCGTGGCCGCGCGCACGTGCGCCACGAACAGCGGTGCACGAACCGCGCGTGCGGCCTCTCGCAAGTTGGTATCGCTCCACGCGGGGTGCAGGCAGCGATAACGGAACGGCAGCTCGGAATGCCGCCCGTACCAGCCGACACCAAAACCATCGCCATTCGTGGTGGTGTGTCCCAGCCGTGCGTTCAGGCTCTGATCGATCAGTGAATGATCAGGCTGAAACAGCACTGCCTCCAGCGGCACGGAACGGCCCGAATAGGCCAGCCAGCGGCACATGGCGCTCTCCTCCGGTCTGATTGGTGCGGGGTCTTCACTTCAGCATAGCAAGTGGCGCGGCAAGGGTCAGCAGGGCAATTCCCATATGGGACGTACCTTCTGGCATCCGCTTTCGACCATGCAGGAGCAGTTTGGCGTACAGGCAGGGCCGGCCGGCGCTCTGGGGCGTCGATGGTGGGGGGCGTTTCAAACACTGGCGCGTGTGCCCGCGCCGCGTGGGGTGTCAATCGTGCTACATCGCGTACGTGTGGATGGCGTTGCGCGGCGCGCAAAAAGGCCGGGTAGCGGCACACCGCTCCCGGCCCTTCTCTTGCATCGTCGTCAAACGATCACGCTCCGATCGTCAGGCAGCCACCCTCAACTGCGTCAGCCTGGCTTCCGCATCGCGGAGTGCGGTGCGCAGGCCCTCTTCCACCACCGGGTGGTAGAACGGCATGGCCAGCATCTGCGCGATCGTCAGGCCTTGCTGGTAGGACCATGCCAGCAGATGCGCGATATTTTCCGCGCGCGGCCCGATCCACTCGGCGCCCAGGAAGCGGCCCGTGGCGCGGTCGGCGTAGACGTGCATCATCCCCCGGTTCTTCAGCATCACGCGGCTGCGGCCCTGGTCTTCGAAGCTGACCTCACCGGTGACAAAGCTGCCCTGGGTCAGATCGGCAAAACGCTTGCCCACCATCGCGATCTGCGGATCGGAAAACACAACGGCGATCGGCGCGCGGCGCGTCAGCGGCTTCAGGTTCGGCCAGTGCGCGGCATTTTCACCAGCGATGCGGCCTTCGTCGGCTGCCTCATGCAGCAGCGGCAGCACGTTGTTGGCGTCGCCTGCGATAAACACGGGCGCGTCGCCACACTGCAGCGTCACCGGATCGAATACCGGCAGGCCACGGGCGTCGAGTTCCAGCGCAGTGTCCTCGATCGCCAGGTTGTCGACGTTCGGACGACGACCCGTCGCTGCCAGCACATAGGCAAAGCGCTCGGTCACCGTCTGGCCGTGTTCGTCCTCGAACGCGATCACGGCTTCGTCGCCCTCGCGGCGCATATCGGCGATCTTCGCGTCCGGCAACAGCGAGAATTCCGCATTGAAGGCCTTCGCGGCATAGGCGCGGATTTCCGGGTCGGACAACGGGCCGACACCCCCACCCACGCCGAACACACGTACCCGCACACCCAGCCGGGACAGTGCCTGGCCCAACTCCAGGCCGATCACGCCAGGACCGAACACCGCCACGCTTGCGGGCAGGTCGTCCCACGAGAACACATCGTCGTTGATGATCAGCCGGTCACCGAATACGGCAAACGACGGCGGTACCGCCGG
>DAIOET010000139.1:0-9637 GCA_036746135.1 Cupriavidus sp. | reverse complement strand
GGCGCATGATGCCCTCAAGATTCCCACAACCTCGGCACCATGTCACGTTCCCGCAAACTGCTTACCTCGCGCTCCCCGGTCCTGCGCACCCTTGGCGCAGGCCTGGCCCAGCTTGCGCCGCTGGCCGTGGCGATGGCCGGGGCCGGCCTGCCCTTCTGGCTCCAGACGCTAGGCCATTAGGACAGGCTGCATCCCCGCCTTTGCCTTTACGAGCCGACCGTCACGAACACCGGGTTCGAATAGAACCACAGGTCGTTGTAGTTGCGCGCGTTGATCGCGTTGAAACGCGCGTCGGGTTCCGTCACGGTGGTCTTCTGATCGGGCAGCGGATTGCCGTTGGACGTTTCGCCGGGCACGTTCATGGCCAGATTGGTACCGCGCAGACGGAAGTACTGGTTCTTCGTGGCCGTGTAGGTATAGGTCACGGTGTTATACCCGTCCTTGTCCAGCTTCCAGTCCGTCGACGTAAACGTGGCGATCACCTTGGTCGAATCGTTCGTTTCCTTGCTGTAGCCCGGCGTACCGGCCGCGGCGCGCGGCGTCACATCGCCAGCGATCAGGTCGACGTGGTCCACCACGGGGCGCATGTTGACATTGACACCGCCATTGATCGGGTATTGGTAGTTGTTGTGGTCCGGGCTCTTGAAGCGGATGGTCACGGTGACCGTCTCGCCGGCCTTGGCCTTGAGTTCGCCGCCCATCTCGCTCTTGCCGGCGCCGCTGGCGATATTGAAGTCGAGCGCATTGATCAGGTCACCGAAGACCGAGAACATCTTGCCGGAGCGGACGCCTTCGAGCACGCCCTTGATGCCCGTGTTCCGGTTATCGATCCAGACATAAGTCTTGGCGTATTCGCCCGGAAAGTAGCCGCTGCTGTTCGTGCCAACGGTCTTGAAGTGGTGATCGGAGTCACCCACGTTCCAGAACCGGCGGCCGTCGCCAAGCAGCGCGTCCCAGATGCCGCCGACCTGCGCCACCACGTAATCCACGCCGCCGTAGACACGGTTCTTCAGGTTGGCGTCCACATAAGTGGTGGCGTAGCCGCCACGGTCCGGTTCCATCTGGTTGCCGACCATGCCTTCCACGGCAAACGCAATCTTCGGCGCCGTGTCGTTGAACTCGCGGTAGTCCGCCGCCGTGTACTTGCCCGTGTTGCGCGACGGATGGTTGATCAGCGCGTAACTGGTGTCCGGGTAGTTGTCGCGCAGCCAGGCCACGGCGCGCACCGCGTCCGCGTGCGTGGTGTAGCCCTTGGTGCCGGTCGCGTTCCAGTTGGCCACGTCCACGGCGTCAAACTGGGCGGCCGGGCGATCGGTGAAGTAGTACTCGAACTGGTTCGCGGCCTTCGTGGCCGTGCCGAGCGGGCTGCCCGTGAAGATGCCCACGTTCATATGGTCGTGGGTCGGCATGTCCCATTCGAAGGCCGAAAAGATCAGCTTGCTGAGATAGCTGCCGTTGACCTGCAACTGGCGAACCGCCGGAATCTCGTAGTCCGCCATCGCCTTGGAGAATGGCAGCGGACCGCCGACGATGGCCGTGCCGTTCTGGTCTCGCGTGGACACACGCAGGTGGTTGGAGATCGCGGTCCAGTCGAGATTGTTGGAGATCATCGCCTGGTCCAGCACGTCGACGAGCTTGCTTTGTGCATCGTCGGACTCGGTCGTGTGGACATGCAGATCGCCCGTGGTCCACTTGCCCGTGACCTCGGCAACTGGCGTCGAAGGCGCGGCCGGCTGGGTAGCGGGCGGCGTGGTGGTGTTACTCGCGCTGGTGTCGTCGCCGTTGCAGCCATAGAAGCCGAAAGCGACGGTCATGGCGGCGGCCAGGCCGATGGCGGACTTGATGTGACGCATTAGAATTCCCCGTTTACTACTTGATTATTCGACCATTTTTAGCCGTGCGTCTTCGGCCTTGAAGTCAAACGTCAACGGGAATTGCGTGCCCAAGGTCCCAGCCGCACTGGCAAGGATTTGTGCACGCGATGATGCCGGCGTCACATGACACCCAAGTGATGCTTTGGTGATATTTCGGCGTCGGGCGCCGAATCAGAAGACCAGCGTGGCGGTTGCCATGACGGTTGCGGTACTGTCCAGCCGGTTCTTGCTGGTCACAGTGGGCACCCATCGCAGGCTGAACGAGAGCGGCGCCTTGCCGCCGAGCTTGGTGTCGTAGGTGATGATCGGCCCGATCGTGAAGTCGTGGCCGCGGAACCCGTTCAGCCGGTCGGCGATGGGGCCGGTATCGTCGCCAAGCTGCTGGACCGTGCCCATTACCAGGCCAGCGCCCCAGTTGCCAAACTTCTTCACGCCCATTACGTCCAGCGTGAATAGCGGCGCGTTCTGGTAGTTGGTGGCCGAGTTGCGCGTGTAGAACTGGAACGCCGCCACGGCGTTGAATTCCAGCCCGTATTGCGGCATCAGGTGCGTGAAGGCGACCTGCGGCACGAAGGTCCAGGTATTCAGGCTCGGATTGGCCAGTGCGTTCTTGTCGTACTGTCCCGTGGGCGCCCAGACATTGAAGCTCAGCGCCATATGGCTGGTCTTCGAGAAGTGGTAGCCGGCAATCAGCGGCGAGAAGTAGATGTCATAGAGATTTGACGCCCGGTCCGAACTGCCACGTGAGAACGATCCGTTCGCGCCGGTAAAGGCGGCGTTGGCATGCACCGTGGTCCAGACGTACGGCAACGTAAAACTCGATGCGAAATTCCATGCGCCCGGGCCGGTGTCCCAGACCTTCATCATCGTCGCCAGCGTAAATGCGACCTTGGCGTCGATACCCGCGGTCGTGCGCCCGCCAATCGCCACTTCGCGGCCGGAGCTGATCGATCCGTCCAAATAGAGCTGCTGCAGGTTGGCGATCCAGACCGGTTGGTCCGGGATCACGCCTACATTGGGCGACACGCTGGTGCCAGCCACCGGCCGCCCCAGCGCGCCCTCGGTGGCGTGCGCGGCCAGCGGTGCCAGCAACCCGGTTGCGGCCGTCGCGGCCATAGCACCGAGGAAGGCCGAACTTGCGCGTTTCATGAGGTTTCCTTGCTAGGGCATTCACCATGCGGATGCAGAATCCTCGCAGATTCCAACCCCATTGGAATTCACTTTTCTAGGTTGCCGAGTTGAATGTTTTCTTCGTGCTTATGGTGCATCGCCCCGGAAAACGCCCCCCCGATCGATCCAATAAAAAAAGCCCCCGAGACCGCCAGGCCTCGGGGGCTTTCATTCGCCGTTGGGCGGCGGCGCGTCCGCGCCGTTCATACCGCGCCGCGGGTCTCCACATAGAGCGCGTAGACCGAATGGCTGCTGGCCATATAAAGCCGGTTGCGCTTCGGGCCGCCAAAGCAGAGGTTCGGGCAGCGCTCGGGCAGGTGGATCTGGCCGATGGCCTTGCCTTGCGGATTGAACACCCGCACACCGTCGAGCTTCGACGGATCGGCGCCAGGCGCGCCGCTGCTGCCCCAGCCGGCCCAGATATTGCCGTCGACGTCGACCTTGAAGCCATCGAGCGCGCCGGGGCCGGCGGCATCGATCAGCTTGGTCTTGTTGCCGAGCTGGCCGTCGGCGCCCACGTCGTAGGCCCACATCACGCGGTATGGCTGGGCGCGCGATTCGATGACGTACAGCTTCTTTTCATCCGGCGAGAATGCCAGGCCGTTGGGACCGTTGAGGTCGGCGATGACCTGCGTCACGCTATTGTCTTTGGGGTCGATCCGGTAGACGGCGTGCGGCAGCTCGGACGGAGCCTTGTCGCCTTCCCAGTCGCCGGCGATGCCGAAAGGCGGGTCCGTGAACCAGAGCGAGCCATCGGACTTGCACACGATGTCGTTGGGCGAATTGAAACGCTTGCCCTGATAACGGTCGGCCAGCACCGTGATCGAACCGTCGTACTCGGTCCGCGTCACGCGGCGCGTCAGATGTTCGCAGCTGATCAGACGGCCCTGCCGGTCGCGGCAATGGCCATTGGTGAAATTGGCCGGGGAACGGAACACGCTCCACTGGTTCGACGTTTCATCGAACTTGATGATGCGGTTGTTCGGGATGTCCGAAAACAGCAGGTAGCGGCCGTCCGCAAAATACACCGGCCCTTCCACCCAGCGGAATCCAGTGGCCACCTGCTCCACCGTGGAACTGAACAGCCGGTACTTGCCAAAGCTCGGGTCCAGGATTTCGACCGCGGGATCGGGATAGCGCTGCGCGGGCTTGAATTCAAACGCCTGCGCCAGGGCCTGGCCGCTGGCCGCCGCCGCACCTAAGGCCGCGCCCGTCTTGAGCAACTGGCGACGCCGGGCGTCAATGCCGGTCTTGTTCGATTCCATGATGTCTCCTCATTGGATGGTGGCGGGCCGTATCGACCCCTTATAGTTGTCCGACATCCTATGAGATTTTTGGCGTAGTGACAAGCACTTGTACGATGACATCGAGGCGCGGCATGCCTTGCCCACAACACCATCACGGGAAAGGGTCGGTGCTATTGTCTGTTTGTGCGCGTCCGGGACAGGACGCCTGATATGCCTTCTCAACTCTCCTGAAGCACGCCCGACTCTCATGGCAAGCGCTCTCCTACTCGAAAACATCCACGCCAGCGGCCAGCAACTGCTGGGCCGCCATCAGATCGACATCGCCACGCAATCCAAGGCGCTGGCCGGCGATGCCCTGCTGGCCGCCGTCCGCGATCACGACCTGCTTGGTATCCGCTCGGCCACCCACCTGACCGCCGAACACTTTGCCAATGCCCAGCGCCTGCTGACGGTGGGCTGCTTCTGCATCGGCACATCGCAGGTGGATCTTGGCGCCGCCGCCCACGCTGGCATTCCCGTGTTCAATGCGCCGTTCTCGAATACGCGCTCCGTCGCGGAACTGGTGATTGGCCAGACCATCATGCTGATGCGCCGGATTCCGGAAAAAAGCCGCGCGGCGCATCAGGGCGAGTGGCAAAAATCGGCAAAGGGGTCGTTCGAGATCCGCGGCAAGACCGTGGCCGTGATCGGCTACGGCAATATCGGCGCGCAGGTGGGCATCCTGGCCGAGGCGATGGGCATGCGCGTGGTGTTCTATGACATCCGCCCGCGACTATCGATTGGCGGCGCGGTGCCGATGCATTCGCTGGAAGATGCGCTGGCCGCGGCCGATGTGGTGACCCTGCACGTACCTGCCACGCCGCAGACGCGCAACCTGCTCAACGCCAAGGCACTGGCGGCCATGCGGCCGGGCAGCATCCTGCTCAATGCATCGCGCGGCACGGTGGTCGACATCGATGCGCTGGCCAAGCTGCTGGACAGCGGCCACATTGCCGGCGCGGCCATCGACGTATTCCCGGAAGAACCGCGCAGCAATACCGATCGGTTCGTCACGCCGCTGCAGGGCAAGCCCAACGTGATCCTGACCCCGCACGTGGGCGGCAGCACGGAGGAGGCCCAGGAGAACATCGGCGTGGAAGTGGCCACCAAGCTGGCCAATTTCCTGGAAACCGGCGCCACGATCGGGGCGGTGAATCTGCCACAGATCCAGCCCAATCCGCTGGATTCGCCGGCGCGGGTGCTGAACATCCACTACAACCGGCCCGGCACGCTGTCGCACCTGAACCAGGCGCTGGCCGAAATCGGCGCCAATATCGAAGCGCAGCAACTGCAAACCGAAGGCGACATCGGCTACGTGATCACCGATATCAGTCTGGTGCCGCCGGCCGGCTGGGCCGAAAAGCTGATGCAGCATGACGCCTTCATCCGTTCGCGCGTGATCGTGAACCGCTGAGCCGCCACGCCCGCATGCATTCTGCGCATGCGGGCGATGAAATCGGTGGATATGCCGCGCCTATGCGCGAAAGCCCGATAGCGGGCCGTCTCCTGCATTGTCATACTGCGCAAACAACCTCGCAGACCGGACATGACAGATCCGGCAGACAATCAGGAGACAACCTCATGCAAAGACGTCGCTTCTTCCGCGCCGCGCTGGCCGTGTCCGGCCTTTCGCTGGCCGCATCGCTCGGCACGCACGCACTGGCTGCCGATGAATTCCCTACCCGTCCGATCCGGCTGATCGTTCCGTATGGCGCGGGCGGCGTGACCGACCAGGTAACGCGCGCACTGGCGGATGCCGCGGGGCGCGAGCTGGGCCAGTCGATCGTCGTGGAAAACAAGCCCGGCGTCAGCGGCACGCTCGGTGCCACGCAGATGGTCACGACGGAGGCGGACGGCTACACGCTCAGCATGGCACCCGTGGTGATCTTCCGGCTGCCGCATGTGCAGAAGATGCGCTATGACCCGGCCAAGGACCTGACTTACATCTCGATGATCGCGGACTACAACTTCGCGGTCGCGGTGAAGAAGGACGCGAAGTGGCAGACCATGCAGGAGCTGATCGCCGACGCCAAGGCCGACAAGAAAGGCATCAGCTACGGCACCACCGGCATCTACGGCAGCCAGCATCTGACGATTTCGGAGCTGGCGCGCGTGTCGCAATCGAACTGGACGCACGTGCCGTACAAGGGCGACGCGGAAGCCATCACGGCGCTGCTGAGCGGCTCCTCCGATGTGGCCGTGCTGTCGAATACGCTGCTGCCGTATGTGCAGAATGGACAGATGCGCGTGCTGGCGACGCTATCTGAAAAACGCGCCGCCGACTTTCCGAATGCGCCGACGCTGAAGGAGATCGGCTATCCCGTATGGTCGAATTCGCCGTTCGGCATCATCGGCCCGGCGAACATGAAACCCGCCGTGGTGAAACGCCTCGATGAGGCATTCCGCAATGCGCTCAAGGACCCGAAGTTCCTGAACGTGACGCGCCAGTACGGCATGGTCACCAACTACATGGGGCCCGAGCAATATGCCGCCTATGCGCAGAAGGCCTTCAAGAGCGAGGGCGAGATCATTGCGCGGCTGGCGGAGGCAATGAAGAATCAGTAGCCGCGGAAAGCCTGGCCGCCGCATCGGCGGTGGCCAGGCTCAGGGCGCGCGGCGGGGTCATGGCAAACCGCTCCAGCCCATCAGGCCCCATCATAAAAAGGGCTGCGCGGCAGATCGATGCGCGGCACCGAGTTGGCGGCGTGCATCGACGCCTTTACCACCGGCTTGACCATCTGCCCCGGCTGCTGCATGGCCTGCTCGGCCGCCACCTTGGCCTCGGCCGTCTGGATGTCGACCGGATAGTCGTCATCATTGCGGCCCGGATGATAGCCGGCCTTTTCCACGGCGATCAGGTCTGCCCGTACCTCGGCGCGTGTCACGGGCGCCTGGGCGGTCTGTACGCTCTGGGCAAACGACAGTGCGGGAACGGCCACGATAGCGGCGCCAATCAGCATCTTCTTCAGTGTGTTCATGATCTGCTCCTTGTTAGCAGTGGTTGCGAACAGGCTGAATCATGGACGCTAACCGCCAACCGCCTTTTTCAGAATGCACTGAGTTGTTGTGTTGTCACGGTCGGCGTTGCGCCGGCGCGGCGGCATCAGCGCTTGGGCCGATGCGGGCAAGCGCCTTCTTCGACATGGGCGCCTGGCCCCTGTTGCGCCAGCACGTCCTGCGGATTACGCAGCGGACACGCCTTCAGCGAGAGACAGCCGCAGCCGATGCATCCGTCGATCTGGTCGCGCAGCATGGTCAGCGTTTGAATTCGCGCGTTCAGATCGTCGCGCCATGCGGCGGACAGCCGGCGCCAGTCCGCCACGGTAGGTGCCTTGTTGCTCGGTAGCCGTTCGAACGCCTCGGCGATCGTCGACAACGGCAAGCCCATGCGCTGCGCCACACGGATCACGGCCAGCCGGCGCAGGATGCCACGCGGATAACGCCGCTGGTTGCCCGCGCTGCGCGAGCTGGAAATCAGCCCCTTCGATTCATAGAAATGCAATGCGGATACGGCGATGCCGCTGCGTTCGGCCACCTCGCCGATCGTCAACGGATCGCGTGCGCGCAAGGTACGCGCGGGACGGCCGGAAGCGGTACCCGAACCCTTGGCCGAGGCGGCGGCCGGAGTGGTGATCTTTGGCATCTGTTTCGTGCTGGTCGGCGGGAAAGCCCTGATTCACGCAATGGTATCGCACTCGTGCTTGACCTCAAGTGCACTTGAGGTCTGATACTTGCGCGACTTTCACTCAGGACCCCGCCATGCTGCTTGAATCGCCCCGCGCCCCCTACCTGCAGTTCATGAATCCGCCCGACCTCTACGACCCCAAGCTCAATGGGTATTCCCACGTGGCCGTCGCCAACCGGCCGGCGAAGATCGTCTTCGCCGCGGGCCAGGGTGGCGAGGATATGTGCGGCGGACTCCGCGCCGACTTTTCCGCCCAGGTGACGCAGGCATTGGCCAACCTGCGGGTCGCCTTGCAGGCGGCCGGCGCCGACATTCCAGACGTGGCCAAGGTGACAGTGCTGATAGTCGACCACTCGATGGAACGACTGGCGATTTTCAGCCGTGCCTGGCAGGCGCTGCTGGGCGAGTGGCCGGCGCCGGCTTGCACGCTGATACCGGTGCCCCGGCTGGCGCTGGACGGCATGCTGTTCGAGATCGAAGCCATCGCGGTCCTGCCGGAATAAGCCGCACCGTTACGCACAGGCTGAAAGCGGCAACCGTATGAAGGTTTTCAACCTTCAAGAACGGTTGTCGACCGGTGGCGCGTCGGGGTCTCGGCCGCCGGGCTCCAGCGACTCCTCGCCGCCCGCTCCCGACGACATCTCTCCACGCCCGGTCTTGCGGTCGTTCGCTCGCTCCTCATCGGAGGCGCAGCGCGCGGCCATCGGGTCGCGTTCTTCCCTGGCGTCCGCCGGACGCGTGCTTTCCCTTTCCTGCTGTGCCGTGCTGGTTTCCTGTGAGTCGTGGGTACGCCGTCTATCTCGGTTGCGACGGCGTCGGGTACCTGCGTAGGCGAAAGGCATGAGCATCTCCTTGTTGGAATGGGCAATTAGCGGATGCGCGTGCTGAGCACGTGCATCGGCGCGACAGCTACCGAACTGCGGCGCCGATGCGGACGAAAATGGCGTCAGCTCCCTGTCCTGCCAGGGGTAGTGCCGCTGCCATAGCTGCCGGACGACAGGCCGCTGCCCAGGCTGCCCGTGCTGCTTGGGCTGACCGCAGCGCTGGATGGTGTGCTGCTGGCCTGGCCGGATGGACTTTGCGACAAACCGCTGGCGCCAGCACGGCCACCGCTTGATCCGGATTCGCGCAATTCGCGCGACTCACGGGCGACGCGAATCTGGTTGTGCACGTCCTTTACGCCAAACACGTCGTCGGTCATGTCCTCGATGCGGTATTTCTGCTGGCGGTCCTGCACGCTGCCGCTTAGCGTCACCACGCCATTGGAAACCGACACCTCCACCTCTCGCACATCGACCCGGCTGCTCATCGCCAGACGCTCGCACAGGTCTTCGCGAATGCGTTCGTCCGAACGCTGATAACCCTTGGGGCCGGCACGTTGCGCACGGCGCGCCGCGGCAGAGCCGCCCGCGCCACCGTAACCTCGGTTCAGGTCACGATTCAGGTCGCTGCGCTCGCTGGCGCCGGTGAAGTGTTCGTACGCGCGTTCGTCCGGGTCATATCCTCCGGCACCGGTGCGGCTGGCGATGCCCGAGCCGGCCGCGCGTCGCTCGCGCCGTTCATGTTCATCGAGCCAGTCCGATGCGGCGCGGCGCTGCCAGCTGCGATAGCTCTGGCCCGCG
>DAIOET010000138.1:4207-9722 GCA_036746135.1 Cupriavidus sp. | reverse complement strand
GCGGCTCGTTCAGGCGCAGGTCGGTGGTCACCACGGCCGGCAGCTTGACCGACAGCGTTTCCAGACCGCCATCCACTTCACGAGTCACCGATGCCTTGCCATCGGCCACAACCACCTTCGAGGCGAACGTGGCTTGCGGCAGGCCGGCCAGCGCGGCCACCATCTGGCCGGTCTGGTTCGAGTCGTCGTCGATGGCCTGCTTGCCCAGGATCACCAGGCTCGGCTGTTCCTTGTCGATCAGCGCCTTGAGCAGCTTGGCCACGGCCAGCGGCTGCAGGTCTTCGGCGGATTCGACCAGGATGCCGCGGTCGGCACCGATGGCCATCGCGGTACGCAGGGTTTCCTGGCACTGGGTCACGCCGCACGACACGGCGATCACCTCGGTGACGACGCCGGCTTCCTTCAGGCGCACGGCCTCTTCGACGGCAATTTCGTCGAACGGGTTCATGCTCATCTTGACGTTGGCCAGGTCGACGCCCGTGCCATCCGACTTCACGCGGACCTTGACGTTGTAGTCCACCACCCGCTTGACTGCGACGAGTACTTTCATGCGCTCACTCCACTGATAGCTGATAGTTCCAAAGTTTGAATCGCTCGCCATTATAACCACCGGGGTGGCGACTCTCTTGTTTTTCGAACGATCGTACTATTTTATAGACAAAGAATTGCCGGGCATAGCCGGCAGTTCAAAAAATTCACCCCGATTGTGCCGCAGGATGCCCTGCGGGCACAGGGTTTGGATGAAAACTTCCAGAAATTACCAGGCGGTAATCACGGAATCCTTGAAAGTGCGCTGTACGTATTCCTTGATTTCAGGCGAGTGGTACGCCTTCACGAGCTTGGCTACCCACGGCTTGTCCTTGTCCGCGGCGCGGATCGCAATCAGGTTCGCGTACGGACCCTTCGGGCCTTCCATCGCGATGGCATCGCGCGTGGGCGACAGGCCTGCCGACTCGGCATAGTTGCCGTTGATCGCGGCAGCATCGAGGTCATCGAGCGAACGCGGCAGCTGGGCGGCGTCCAGTTCCACGATCTTGATCTTCTTCGGGTTCTCGACGACGTCCAGCGGCGTAGCCTTCAGCCCGGCATCCGGGCGCAGCTTGATCACGCCCTTCGATTGCAGCAGCAGCAGGCCGCGGCCACCATTCGTCGGATCGTTCGGCACGCCCACGCGGGCGCCCTGCTTCAGTTGGTCGAGCGACTTGATCTTCTTCGAGTAGACGCCCATCGGGAACGTCACCGTGAAGGCAACATGCGTGAACTTGTAGCCGCGATCCTTGATCTGGGCTTCCAGATACGGCAGGTGCTGGTAGCTGTTGGCGTCCAGGTCACCGGCGGCCAGAGCGGCGTTCGGCTGGATGTAGTCGCTGAACTCCACCAACTGGATGTTCAGGCCGTCCTTGGCCGCCACCTTCTTCACCTGCTCCATGATCTGGGCGTGCGGGCCACCCGTGACACCGATCTTGATCGGCTTTTCCTGCGCAAACGCGCCGGCCGACACCACCACACCCAGCGCGACGATGGCGCTCTTGATCACACTACGACGTTGCATTGCGATTACCCCTGAGTTTCCCTGCGAAGAATTATTCTGATTCAGCGATGGCTGATGCGTCGAACCAGCCAATCGCCAAAGCTCTGAACGGCCTGCACGAACACGATCAGGATCAGCACCACGGCCACCATGATCTCGGTGATATACCGCTGGTAGCCATAGCGAATGCCGAGATCACCCAGCCCGCCGCCGCCAATGGCGCCAGCCATTGCCGAATAGCCAACCAGGCTGACGAACGTGATCGTCAGACCCGCCACGATGCCGGGCATGGCCTCGGGCAGCAGCACCTTCCACACGATCTGGCCCGTGGTGGCGCCCATCGATTGCGCGGCTTCCACCAGGCCTTTATCCACTTCACGCAGCGCGGCTTCCACCAGGCGCGCGATGAACGGGACGGCCGCAATCGTCAACGGGACGATGGCCGCCGTCGTACCGATCGACGAGCCGACGATAAAGCGCGTGAACGGAATCACCACCACCAGCAGGATGATGAACGGAATCGAACGCACCGCATTGACCACCACGCCGATGGTGCGGTTAAACAGCGGGTGGGACAGCACGCCACCGCGGTTGGTCAGGTGCAGCAGCACGCCCAGCGGCACACCCAGCAGCGAGCCAACCACGCCCGAGATGGCAACCATCAGCAGCGTCTCGCCGAACGACGACAGGAACAGGTCAAACATTTCAGACCACATGTTCGATCTCCTCCACCACTACGCCCTGCGTCTGCAGATAGTCCATCGCCGCGCGCACGGCGGCGGGTTCCCCGGTGGCCATGATCGCCAGCGAGCCGAAGGCCTGGCCCTGGATCTCGTCGATATGGCCATGCAGGATGTTGAAGTCCAGGCCGTGCTGGCGAATGGCCTGCGCCAGCACCGGCCTGTCTACGTTCTCGCCCGTGAACGCCAGGCGATACACGTGATCGCGGCCGTTGCCGAGCCGGCTTTCCACGCGCTTGAGCACACTCGCCGGCAGCTCCTGGGCAATCACGTCGCCAATCATCGCGCGCGTGACTTCATGCTGGGGGCGCAGGAAGACATCGATCACGCGGCCCGCTTCCACGACCTGCCCTGCTTCGAGCACGGCCACGCGGTCGCAAACCTGTTTGATGACTTCCATCTGGTGCGTGATCATCACGATGGTCAGGCCCAGTTCCTTGTTGATCTGCTTGAGCAGTTCCAGGATCGAGCGCGTGGTCTCCGGGTCCAGCGCCGACGTGGCCTCATCGGACAGCAGCACCTTCGGCTTGCTGGCCAGCGCCCGTGCGATGCCCACACGCTGCTTCTGGCCGCCACTGATCTGGGCGGGATAGCGGTCACGGAGCTTGGACAGGCCAACGAGTTCCAGCAGCGGCTCTACGGTCGAGGCAATTTCCTGCTTCGACTTGCCCGCAAGCTCAAGCGGCAGCGCCACGTTGTCATAGACGGTACGCGACGACAGCAGGTTGAAGTGCTGGAAGATCATGCCGATATCGCGGCGCGCTTCGCGCAGCGCGCCATTGGCGAGCGCAGTGAGATCCTGGCCGTCGACGATCACGCGGCCACTGGTGGGCCGGTTCAGCAGGTTGATGGCACGTACCAGCGTGCTCTTGCCGGCGCCGCTGCGGCCGATGATGCCGAAGATTTCGCCGGCGGCGATGGAGAGGCTGACGTCGCGCAGCGCGTGCACTTCCCCCGACCCGCCGGGGAACCGCTGCGAGAGTCCTTGCAGTTCGATCATGGAACGAGAAAAGAAAACGGCAACAGCGCGGGGTCTCCTGCGTTGTTGCCGCACATATTTTTATGAAGCCCGCATTTTATGCGATCCGCTTCATACCTCAAACGAGATTTTTTCGATGGCTTTATGCGCTGGCGTCATATAGATGCGAAATAAGCGCCGAAAAACGCACAATCAGGCTTCCATCAGCACCTTCAGGTGCGCGAAAACGCTGCGCGCCAGCGCGCTGAGGTTGTAGCCGCCTTCCAGGCAACTGACGATACGGCCCTGGGCGTGGGTCTTTGCCACTTGCATGAGCTGTTCGGTGATCCACGTGTAGTCCTGCTCGACCAGACCCATCTGGCCAAGATCGTCCTCTCGATGCGCATCGAACCCGGCGGAAATGAAGATCATCTCGGGCTTGAACTCGTTCAGGCGCGGCAGCCAGATCGTTTCCACCACCTCGCGCACGGCCATGCCGTTCGTGTAAGCGGGCAGCGGGATGTTCGACATGTTCGTCGCCACATGCTCGGTGCCGCTATACGGATAGAACGGATGCTGGAAGAAGCTGCACATCATGACCTGCGGGTCATCGCGGAAGGCCGCCTCGGTACCGTTGCCGTGGTGCACGTCGAAATCGACCACGGCCACACGCTGCAGCCCGTGCGCCGCAATCGCGTGACGCGCGGCAATGGCCACGTTATTGAAGAAGCAGAACCCCATCGCATGATCGGGTTCGGCATGGTGCCCCGGTGGGCGCACGCAGCAGAACGCATTCTCGATCTGGCCCGCAATCACGGCGTCGGTAGCCGCCACGGCCGCGCCTGCCGCGTGGGTGGCGGCGGTGAGCGTGTGGCGATTCATGGACGTGTCGGGATCGATCGGGAAGTAACCGGTCGACGGACTGTTGGCGGCCAGGCTGGCCACGTAGTCGGGCCGGTGCACGCGCTCGATCTGTTCTTCGGTGGCGGCCGGGGCATCGCGCCGGTCGAGCAGGCCGTCCATCCCGTGGGAAATCAGATGATCTTCGATGGCCTGCAGGCGTTCCGGGCATTCGGGATGGAAAAATCCCATCTCATGCAACTGGAACGACGGATGCGTGTAGTAACCCGTTGGCATTTTGGATTGTGGGTCAAGTTTGTCTCCAGCCGTTACGTTAGCACATGACGTGCCCGCTCTCATGCCAGCGGAACTTCGTAACCAATTGCCCTGTAACGGGGCGTCGCGTGTATCGCATCCGCTATACTCGGTGCGACTTGCAAAGGACATCATGACCGACCAACAGCGCTCCCTGCGCCGCCCGCTGCTGGGCGCCGCACTCACCGCTGCCGCATTGGGCCTGTGCGGCGTTTCCCCCGGGCTCCTGGCCGCCGGCCGCCGCCGCGTAAGTGTCCGGGAAGAAGAAATCGAACCGGGCCGCTACCAAAATCATCCGCAGGCGCGCGCATTCATCGACGAGATGGTGGCGCGCAATGGCTTCCAGCGCGCCGAACTGGAATCGTATTTCAGTCAGGCTGTGTACTCGGCCACGGTATCGCGCCTGATCATGCCGCCCAGCACGCCCGGCAAGAAGAGCTGGCGTGCGTACCGGTCGCGTTTCATCGAGCCGATCCGTATCAACGCGGGCGTACGTTTCTGGCAGCAGAACCGCGAAACGCTGCGTCGGGCGGAAGCCGAATTCGGCGTGCCGGCCTCGGTCATCGTCGGCATCATTGGCGTGGAAACGATCTATGGGCGTGACATGGGCACGTTCCGCGTGATCGATTCCCTGTCGACGCTGGCTTTCGACTATCCCGATACGCCGAACCGCGACGCCCGCACGAAGCTGTTCCGCAACCAGTTGGCCGATTACCTGCTCTGGTGCCGCGACACGAAGACCGACGTATTTTCGGTACTCGGCTCATACGCCGGCGCCGTTGGCATTCCGCAGTTCATGCCGACCAGCCTGCGCGAGTATGCAATCGACTATGACGGTGATGGCCATGTCGACCTGCGGAACAGCGCGACCGACGCCATCGGCAGCGTCGGACGTTTTCTGCAGTTGCACGGCTGGGAACAGAACCGGCCGGTGGCCTGGCGCATCGCCGGTGACGCGGGCAGCCTGGGCGTGGCAACCGCGGCGGCCGACGGCGAACCCTGGCCAACGCGAACCCTCAGCCAGCTGACAAAGGCCGGCCTGCGCGTGGACGAACCCATCGACGTGCAGCGCGAAGGCGAAACCGGCGTGCTGGTCGTGGACCTGCCCACACCGGACCAGCCCACGGAATA
>DAIOET010000138.1:0-4107 GCA_036746135.1 Cupriavidus sp. | reverse complement strand
CCGCGATCGCACACCACGAACACGATCGTCGCGTTTTCCACTTCCTCGGCAATCCGCAGCGCGACGCACAGCGCACCAGCCGCCGAGATACCGCAGAAGATGCCTTCCTCACGTGCCATGCGCCGTGCCATGTGCTCGGCGTCGGCCTGCGTGACTGGCTCCTGGCGATCGATGAACTTCGGATCGTAGATCTTGGGCAGGTACGCTTCAGGCCACTTGCGGATACCCGGAATACGCGAACCTTCAGCGGGCTGCGCGCCGATGATCTGGATGGCCGGGTTCTGCTCCTTCAGGTAGCGCGACACGCCCGTGATCGTGCCGGTGGTACCCATCGCCGAAACGAAGTGAGTGATGCGTCCTTCGGTATCGCGCCAGAGTTCGGGGCCGGTGGATTCATAGTGCGCCAGCGGATTGTCCGGATTGGCGAACTGGTCGAGGATCACGCCCTTGCCTTCGCGCTCCATTGCATCGGCCAGATCACGTGCGTATTCCATGCCACCCTTGACCGGCGTCAGGATGATCTCCGCACCGTAGGCCGCCATGCTCTGGCGGCGCTCGAGGCTCAGGTCCTCGGGCATGATCAGCACCATGCGGTAGCCACGGATGGCGGCCGCCATAGCCAATGCGATTCCGGTGTTGCCTGACGTGGCTTCGATCAGCGTGTCGCCCGGCTTGATACGGCCACGCTCTTCCGCACGGCGGATCATCGACAGCGCGGGGCGGTCCTTGACCGAGCCAGCCGGGTTGTTCCCTTCCAGCTTGCCAAGGATCACGTTGCCGCGTGCGTCGATGGCGGCGCCGGGGATGCGCTGCAGTCGGACCAGCGGCGTGTTGCCGATGGTGTCTTCAATCGTCTTGTAGGCCATGAGGGGTGCGGGGTCAGTCGGTTTTTCGTCGGTCATTGTAATGCACCAACCTTACCCGCACCGGCGGGCGGGCCATTCCGCCCGCGCGGGGCGTGCCTCAGTGGGTCAGGCCCAGGTCTTCCGGATGCCTGCTACCCAGCAGGTGGTACAGCAGGATCGCGCCGAACGTGGCGGTGCCGATACCGCCGAGGGTCATGCCGCCAAACTTCAGCGTCAGGTCACCCGCGGCCACCGTCAGCGTGGCACCCACCGTGATCAGATTGCGCGAGCTTGAAAAGTCCACGTGGTTCTGCACCCAGATCCGGCCCGCCGTGGCGGAGATCAAACCAAACACCACAATGGTCAGGCCGCCGATCACCGGACCCGGAATCGTCAGGATCAACGCCCCAAACTTCGGCGAGAATCCCAGCAGGATCGCCACGGCCGCGGCGACCACGAAGATCAGCGTCGAATAGATGCGGGTAACGGCCATCACGCCCATGTTTTCGGCGTACGTGGTAACACCCGTGCCACCGCCGGACGCCGACAGCATCGTGGCGATGCCATCGCCAATGAACGCGCGCCCGATATACGGATCGAGATTGCGGCCCGTCATCACGCCAATGGCCTTGATGTGACCCAGGTTCTCGGCCACCAGCACGATCGCCACCGGGGCGATCAGCAGCATGGCACTGGCGTGGAAGACCGGCGTCGTGAACTCAGGCATGCCGAACCAGTTGGCCGCGACAACGCCCGAAAAATCGATGGCCTTGCCCATACCCATCAGATTGGTCGCCACAAAATAGGCAAGATAGCCAGCCAGTCCGCCGAGCAGCACGGGCAGGCGACCGAGCATGCCCGGTGCCCGCACGGCGATCAGGCCAACCGCCAGCACCGTCAACAGGCCAACCCAGGTATCGAGTGGCGCGCCGCTGACCGCCTTGACGGCCACCGGCGCGAGGTTCAGGCCGATCGCCGCGACGATGGCGCCAGTCACCACGGGTGGCATCAGCTTTTCCACCCATGCATAGCCAACCGCCTGCACGATCAGGCCGATCACCGTGTACAGCGCGCCGGCGGCGATGATGCCACCCAGCGCCACCGGGATATTCACGTTCGGTCCGCTGCCGCTGTAGCCCGTGGCCGCGATGACCACCGCGATGAACGCGAAGCTCGAACCCAGGTAGCTCGGCACGCGGCCGCGCACGCAAAGGAAGAACAACAGCGTGCCAATGCCCGAGAACAGGATGGCGATATTTGGCGGAAAGCCCATCAGGATAGGCGCGATGGCGGTCGAGCCGAACATCGCCACCACGTGCTGGATTCCCGCCAGCACGGTCTGGCCTGCCGGCAACCGCTCGTCGGGAGCGATCACCCCCTCGGTCTTGAGTCGCCATTTCGGCAGGAAGCTGCCGTCGTCAGTACTGTCCTGGCCATTCGCCATGTTGTTCTCTCCCTGTCAGCAGTAAGCAGTACGCGTGTTAATTGTTGGATTCTTGTGGTTGCGCGGTGCGCACCGGCACCGACAGCAACGGCGATGCGCATGATACCCCGCACCCCGGGTGGTGCAAATCGGCAACTTTCCTGCGCACCGCGCTGGGGAAGCACAACGCATACCAGCTGCGATCTGTTGACGCGGGATGCGGGGCCGGCCTCAGCGCGCCGCCTTCGGTGCAGGCTTGGCTTCTTTGCGCGCGGCGGTTGCGGCCGGTTTGCCGAAGGTCAAGCCAGCCTCCTGCAGATTGGCCACTGACTTCGGCCCCACGCCCGCGACGCGGTCCGCAAGGTCGGCCGCATCCTTGAACGCACCGCTGCGGTCGCGCTCCTCGAGAATGCGCTTGGCGGTGGCCGGGCCAATCCCCTTCACCGTGGTCAG
The DNA here is from genome assembly GCA_036746135.1 of Cupriavidus sp. GTDB lineage: Bacteria > Pseudomonadota > Gammaproteobacteria > Burkholderiales > Burkholderiaceae > Cupriavidus. The sequence continues at coordinate 1,386 of DAIOET010000138.1, read as the reverse complement.
CGTGGCCTCATCGGCGCTGTTGACATCGATTTGCGCATACGCGGGAGTCGCGCCAAGCATCGCAAGCGAAAACGCGAACGCCATGCCGCTACGGCGCCAAGCACGTAGTGCGGCGCGGGACAAATCGGAAAGGGAACGGCCGGACTGACGACCCGGCTTGGATGACTCGATCATTCGGAAAACTCCTTCCTGTACTGGAACGCCCGCCGCCGGATGGCAACGGGAGCGGTCAGGATAGGATTCCGATCCGGCCTCAGAAATGGCCGGACACACAAGTTCACATCATCCGCGCGGTTGTGTGTCGAAGCGCGATATTGGCGTTGCAGAGCCGCACTTCTGCGAGTGTCGGCCGCACCCGCCGTGGCGCGGGTGCGACACGGCGGCATACATCGACGACGCTCAGCTACGTTCCATCAGCCACTTGCAGTAGCGGCTGACACCTTCCTGGACGGTCAGGAACGGTGCGTCGTAGCCAGCGGCGCGCAGGCGCGATACATCAGACTGCGTAAAGCACTGATACTTACCGCGCAGCGCATCGGGGAACTTGACGTATTCCACCAGCCCTTCCTGCACCATCTCGTCGAGCGACAGGGGCGGCTTGTCCTCGGACTCACGCAGCGCGTTCACCACCGAAACCGCGATATCGTTGAACGGCTGCGAGCGGCCCGTCCCCAGGTTGAAGATGCCGGATTTTTCCGGATGGTCGAGGAAGTACAGATTGACCTTGACCACATCTTCGACCGATACGAAGTCGCGGCTCTGCGTACCCGGCGCGTAGCCGTTGTATTCGCCGAACAGCTTGACGCTACCCTCGGCGCGGAACTGGTTGAAATGGTGGAACGCCACGGACGCCATGCGACCCTTGTGGTACTCCCGCGGACCGTACACGTTGAAATAGCGGAAGCCAACGATCTGCGAGTGCGGAGGATGCGAGGAGGCCATCCGGCGGCGCACCACCTGGTCGAACAGGAATTTCGAATAGCCGTAGACGTTCAGCGGCTTCTCGTACTCGCGGTCCTCACGGAACATCGTCGATGCGCCATACGTGGCGGCCGACGACGCATAGAGAAACTGCGTGCCCTGCTCCAGACAGGCTTCAAGCAGCGCCAACGTGTAGCGGTAGTTGTTCTCCATCATGTAGCGGCCGTCCGTCTCCATCGTGTCGGAACAGGCGCCTTCATGGAACACCGCGCGGACGTTGCCGAAATCGCCACGCTTGAAACGCTCGACGAACTCGCCCTTGTCCAGGTAATCGGCAATCTCGCAATCCACGAGATTGTTGAACTTCTCGGCGCGTGTCAGGTTGTCGACGGCGACGATGTTGGTCTCACCGCGCTCGTTCAGGCCCTTGACGATATTGCTGCCGATAAAGCCGGCAGCGCCGGT
>DAIOET010000137.1:0-9765 GCA_036746135.1 Cupriavidus sp. | reverse complement strand
TACTGTATGCCTTGACGGCAATTCTCTACTGCGGCCTGGCCTTTCACGGCTGGGCGACGCGCAACCCGCAACTGGCGGCCGCCGGGGGAGGCACCGTCGGGCCACAGGGGCGCACCGGCGCCGCGGCCCTGACCGTGCTGATGCCATCGCCCGCCAACGGCGACCAGGCCAGCGGCCAGCCCGCCTGGTGGCACGCCGCGGTGATGGTGGCGCTGGTCAGCCACGGCGTGCTGCTGCACGAAACGATCTTCCCGGCGGACCACATGATGTTCGGCTTCGCCTTCGCGCTGTCGGCCATGCTGTGGCTGGGCGTGGGTATCTACTGGATCGAGAGTTTCTTCTTCTCGCTGGCCGGCCTGGGGCTGATCGTGTTCCCCGTGGCGATGCTGGCGAGCCTGATGCCGCTGGCATTTCCGGGCACGCAGATCCTGGGCTATGCGGCGCGGCCGCTGTTCAAGCTGCATTTCGTGATTGCCAACGTGGCCTACGGGCTGTTCACGCTGGCCGCCTTCCATGCCTTCCTGATGCTGCTGGCCGAGCGCCGCCTGCACAGTTTCAACCGGCCGGCGGCCGGTGAGCCGGCTTCCGGGCAATGGCTGGGCCGCTGGCTCGACCTGCTGCCGCCGCTGCTGACGCTGGAAAAGCTGCTGTTCCGCCTGATTGCGGCTGGCTTCGTGCTGCTGACGCTGACGATCGTGTCGGGCTTCCTGTTCTCGGAGCAGTTGTTCGCCCGGGCATTTCGCGTGGACCACAAGACCGTTTTCGCGATCATTTCGTGGCTGATGTTCGGCGGCATCCTGATCGGCCGGAGTTTCCGCGGATGGCGCGGCCGCACAGCGCTGCGCTGGGTCATTGCGTCGTTCGGCATCCTGCTGCTGGCCTACGTGGGCAGCCGCTTCGTGATCGAAGTGGTGCTGCACCGGATTACCTGACGGCACCCCGCCATCCAGGCCAACGCGTTTCTCGTTTTTTCCGATTTATGGCAAGAATCTTCCTCCTGCTGGCTGTCGTGCTGGGCGTCCTGTGGTGGCTGCGTGAACGCGCCAGCGCGCGTCAGGATGCCGAACGGGCGCGGCGCGATACCGCGACGGGGCGTGCGGCAGCCGACGGCGACGCCTCCGAGCCGATGGTCCAGTGCGCGCACTGCGGCGTGCATCTGCCGAGGGGCGATGCCATCGCGTGGCAGGGCCTTCATTACTGCCGCCGCAGCCATCTCCCGGATACCGCCGGAGAGGGCGGCGCATGAAGCGGCGGCCATCGGTCTGGGCCCGGCTGAGCGGCTGGCATCTGCTGGTCGATCTGTGGCGCCAGCCCGAGCCGCCTGAATTCCACTGGCGCCTGCTGCGCTATTTCTGCTGGACGCGCGCGGCCGTGGCGCTGCTGCTGCTGGGCTATGCCTGGCTGCCGCTGGAGCGCGCCGGCTCCGGCGTGGCGGTGGTCAGCATCGCCGCCACCGCGCGCACGGCGGCCGCCATTCCGGCGGTGGTGCCGTACCTGTGCATCGCCCTGGTGACATTGTTTGGCACGCTGTGGCGGCGCCATTTTCACCTGCGCGTGCGCGTGCAGGTCATCGTCGATCTGACGTTGCTGGCCGCCGTCTACCTGGTACTGGGCGGCGCCGGCAGTCATGGCGAAGGGCTGGCGATGATCTTTCTGCTGCCCGCGCTGGAAGCCGGGGCGCTGACCAGCCTGCTGTTCGCGCTGTTCACCGCGGCCGTATCGGCCATGCTGGTGATGGTCAACCCATTTGCCCAGACACTGCTGGCACGCCAGGCGGACGCCAATCTGCTGGGATCGGGCCTGTTCGGGCTGGTGTTCATGATCGCGGCGCTGGTGATGTACATGCTGGCCAACCGCCAGATCGCGCAGGAGCAGCTGGCGCTGGCGCGCGAACAGGAACTGCGCCTGCAGCAGCTGGTGAACCGCCTGATGGTCAACGACATGCAGGATGGCGTGATGCTGGTGCGCGCCAACGGCGCCGTGGTGGCGGCCAACCCGGCGGCGTTCGTGCTGCTGGGCGTGCAGCCGCACGAGCGGATCAAGCAGGGACAGGTGCGCTCGGGCGAGCGCGAGAACGTGCTGTTCGACCTGCGCCGCATTCCGCGCCTGCAGCCGCTGATGGAGATGCTGCGCGACTGGATCCAGCGCAAGGACGACGTACCGCGCATTCTTCAGCTGCTGCCGCTGCCGTCGCGCCCGTCGGCAAGCCGCGCGCCCATGCTGCACACGCGCCTGCGGCTGCGTTTCGTGCTGCCCGGCCTGGCGGGGCTGCGCGCCACGCTCAACGGCGTTTCCACGTTCGGCGGCGATACCACGGGTGTGCACGACATGTCGCCCGAAGGCGCGGCGCGGCTGCGTCTGGCCATCGCCCAGAACGAGGCGATGGCATGGAGCCCCGAGGACGAGACCCTGCTGCGCAGCGAAATGCGCGACACGGTGCTGGTGCATATCGAGAGCTGGGAGCGCATCGCCGAGCAGGTGCAACAGGAAAAGCTGGCGGCGATGGGCCGGCTGGTGGCCAGCGTGGCGCACCAGATCCGCAATCCGCTGGCCGCCATCAGCCAGGCCAACGAGCTGCTGGCCGATTCCGGCGGCGGCGAGGGCAGCAGTATCGATGCGCGGCTGCTGCGCATCATCAGCGATAACGTGCGGCGGCTGGACCAGGTGGTGTCCGATGTGCTGCAACTGTCGCGCCGGCCCAAGACCGATCAGAGCGCGGTGGACTTGGGCCAGGCGCTGCCGGAGATCGTCGACCGCTGGCGGCTGGAGATGCGCTCGCGTGCCGGCGCCCGCGCCGAGGTCAATCCCAATGCAATTCGCGTCACCGTCGACCTGCAAGGCCCGGTGATCTTCGATGTCGCGCAGCTCCAGCAGGTGCTGGGCAATCTGCTCGACAACGCGTGGCGCTACTGCAGCCGGTTGCCGGGGTCGATCCGCATGCTGGCCCATGCGCTGGATCAGCACCATGCCGAGCTGATCGTCTGGAACGACGGGGCCGAAGTCACGCGCGACCAGCAACGCAGCCTGTTCGAGCCGTTTTTCACCAGCAATCCGCAAGGTACCGGGCTGGGCCTGTTCATGGCGCGCGAGCTGTGCGGGGCCAACGATGCGCAGGTGCGTTACGGCGCGATCGTCGTCGATGTGTTGCTGGAACGCACCGGCATGCTTGGCGGCGGGGCTCGCGATACACTTCCAGCCAAGGCATTCGTGCTGACGATGCGCATCCAGGCACCTGACGTGGTCGATGCCGCCATCGCCGGCTAGTTCGCACCGAATAACAATAACCGGACCCTTACACCGTCATGGCAGCCAGACCGCCCGCTCCCGATCCGATACTCGTCATCGACGACGAGGCTGACCTGCGCGAGCTGCTGGACATATCGCTGCGCCGCATGGGCCATGACGTGGTGATGGCCGGGTCGCTGGCCGAAGCGCGCCTGCGCCTGGCCGAACGGCGCTACAGCCTGGTGCTGACCGATATGCGGCTTGGCGACGGCCTGGGCATCGATATCGTGCGCCAGCTTTCGGCATCGCCCGAACGGACGCCGGTGGCCGTGATCACGGCATACGGCAGCGCCGACAATGCCGTGGACGCACTCAAGGCCGGTGCCTTCGACTACATCGCCAAGCCAGTCTCGCTGGACCAGCTGCGCACGCTGATCCTGAATGCGCTGGGGCGCCAGCAGCGGGCGCCGGTGGATGGCGGCAATGCAGGAGAGCTGTCCGAATTGGCCGAACTGGCCGATCGTGCCGCGAGCTTGCTGCCCGGTATTTCCACGGCCATCAACGACGTGCGCCGCTCGCTGTCGCGGCTGGCGCGCAGCATGGCACCGGTGGTGATCAGCGGAGAATCGGGCAGCGGCAAGGAGCGCGCGGCGCGCGCCATCCACGCCATCAGCGCGCGCTCGGCCCATCCGTTCGTGGCCGTGAACTGCGGTGCGATTCCCGAAACGCTGATGGAGGCCGAGTTCTTCGGCCATGTAAAGGGGGCGTTCACGGGCGCCGACGCCGAGCGTGGCGGCTTTTTCCAGGCGGCCCACGGCGGCACGCTGATGCTGGACGAGGTGGCGGACCTGCCGCTGGCCATGCAGGTCAAGCTGCTGCGCGCGCTGCAGGAGCGCCGCGTGCGCAAGATCGGCGCCAGCAAGGAAGACAGCGTCGATGTGCGCGTGATGTGCGCCAGCCACAAGGATCTGGCCGCGATGGTCGCGGCCGGTTCGTTCCGGCAGGATCTTTATTACCGGCTCAACGTGCTGGAACTGCGCATGCCCACGCTGCGCGAGCGCGTGGTGGACGTGCCGGTGCTGGCCCACGCCATCCTGGAACATCTGGCCGCGCGCTATGGCGATGCGCATCCCAAGCGACTGTCGCGCGCCGCGCTGGACAGGCTGACGACGTACCCGTTCCCCGGCAACGTGCGTGAGCTGGAAAACCTGCTGGAGCGCGCCTATGCGTTCGCGGAGTCCGAAGAAATCGCGGTGGCGGACCTGGGCCCGCTCGATGCCGGCATGGAGCGCGCCACCATGCTGCAGGCGGGCGCGCCCGCAATGATGCATGCCCCAGCGCCTGCCCCGGTGCCGGCCGGCTATCACGCATGGGGCAGTCCGGCCACCTGGCCGGCACCGGGCGCGGCGGCACCTGTCGTGACGCTGCCCGAGCTGGCGCCGGAACCGGAGCCGGGCGGTGTTGTGGAAAACGACCCGCTGGCCACGGCGCTGGCCAACCTCGACTTCCCGATCGACCTGCCCGCGCGGCTCGAAGCCGTGGAGCGGGAGCTGATCCTGCGCGCGCTCAGGCAGACCGGTTTCAACCGCACCGCCGCCGCGCCGCTGCTGGGGCTGAACTTCCGACAGTTGCGCTACCGCATCCAGCAACTCGGCATCCGTGACGAGCGCGAAGGCCGCGACGGACAAGCCGCCGTGGACGAGGGCGAACCGCTGGCCGAAGGCGAGGGCCGCGATGCCTGACGCGGCCAGCGCGCACGACTTCCTGCCGGGCGCCGACGGTTGGGTGCCCGCCGCCCGCCGCGCGCCGTCCCCCAATTTCGATGCCCGCCCCGCGGGCATGCCGCTGGACGTGGTGGTGATCCACAACATCAGCCTGCCGCCGGGCCAGTTCGGCACTGGCGACATCGAAGCGTTCTTCCAGAACCGGCTCGACGTGTCGCGCCATCCGTTCTTCGAGACGATCCGTGACGTGCGCGTATCGGCCCACTTCCTGATTGCGCGCGATGGCGAGCTGGTGCAGTTCGTCCCTTGCACCCAGCGCGCCTGGCATGCGGGCCAGTCCGACTATTGCGGGCGGCAACGCTGCAACGATTTCTCCATCGGCATCGAGATCGAAGGCACCGACGACCAGCCATTCACGCTGGCCCAGTACGGTACCGCCGGTGCGCTGGTGGCCGCGCTGCGCGTTGCGTATCCGATCCAGGGTGTTGCCGGTCACAGCGATATCGCGCCCGGCCGGAAGACGGACCCGGGGCCTCACTTCGACTGGGATCGCCTGGCCATGCTGGCGCAACTGCCGCCCGCACTGTTGCCGTATCGGCGGCAGGGGTGACCGGGTAGGTATTTCCCCCGATGTTGTGCAAACGCCTCACGTCGGTCGTGATGGGTCCGGATGGGCCGTGACGGCGAAAGTGGCGATGACAAGACCCCATGCGGTGCAGGTTGTCATGGCGGTGAAAAATTCCCGTGCTGTTGCCTGCGCGCCGCCTCATTTCGGCGCAATCGGGGCTACAATCGCGCCCCCCGGTGGATGGTGCCGCGCCCCATCATGGGTCACCTATCGGTGATCCATTCCCATTAAAAAATTTTCGAAATTTTGTGCGCCACCGAACGTGACGCCGCGAAGCCTTGAGGCAGCGCGCTTTGCGGGAATGTGGCGCCGCCGCACCGGGAGCCTCAGCCCGCCCCGCGCGCTTGTCAAGACTGGTCATGCTGTCTCTTTTCACTATACTTAGGCCCAGTTTTGAACGGCACCACAACATCTAGTGGTGCCGCCGGGGAGCCGGCCCGGAAGTGCAGTAGCCGCCGCCGTGACAGGCGTCATCTAACGCATATTGGTTATCGGGCCGGAGCAGTACCGAAAGTCCCTAGCAAAATGTCCGCACGAGCAGTTTGGTTCGCATCTGGCCTGGCCTGAATCAAGTGTCTTAGGAAGCGCATTTTGCTAGGGACTTTGTCGTCTCAGTACAAGAACAGAAGTATTCATCACAGGGTTAATACCGGAGTTACCTCATGCAAACGGCCCAAAACGAACAACAAACCACCGGCGTGACTGGCGCAACTGGAATTGGTGGCGCAGCAGCCGGTAGCTCGCAGCAGAGCCCTGCCGCTGCAGGTGTTTCGTACCAGGACTACAAGCTGATCCGCCGTAACGGCGCCGTGGTGGCGTTCGAGCCGAACAAGATTGCCGTGGCCGTGACCAAGGCCTTCCTGGCCGTCAACGGTGGCCAGGGCGCGGCGTCCGCGCGCGTGCGCGAGCTGGTCGAGCAACTGACCCAGGGCGTGGTGCGCGCGCTGGTGCGCAGCCGTCCGAATGGCGGCACCTTCCATATCGAAGACGTGCAGGATCACGTGGAACTGGCGCTGATGCGCTCGGGCGAACATGAGGTGGCCCGCGCCTACGTGCTGTACCGCGAAAAGCGCACGCAGGAACGCGCCCAGGCCAACGCGCAAGCCGTGGCCCGCGTGCAGGAAGCCGGCGTGTCGTTCAACGTGACCGACAAGGGCGTGAGCTACCCGCTGGACCTGGTGGCGCTGCACGCGCTGATCGACAACGCCTGCAGCGGTCTCGGCAATGCCGTGAGCGCCGAGCCGATCCTGAAGGAAACGCTCAAGAACCTGTACGACGGCGTGCCGATGACGCAGGTCTACGACTCGGCCATCCTGGCCGCGCGTACGCTGATCGAGAAGGACCCGGCCTACAGCCAGGTGACCGCCCGTATCCTGCTGCACACGATCCGCAAGGAAATCCTGGGCACCGAAGTGACCCAGACCGAAATGTCGACGAAGTACGCCGAGTACTTCCCGAAGTTCATCGCGCGCGGCATCGAAGCCGAGCTGCTGGACGAAAAGCTGGCCACGTACGACCTGGCCCGCCTGGGCGCCGCGCTGGACGCCTCGCGCGACTTCCAGTTCAACTACCTGGGCCTGCAGACGCTGTACGACCGCTACTTCCTGCACGTTGACGAAGTACGCATCGAAATGCCGCAGGCGTTCTTCATGCGCGTGGCGATGGGCCTGGCGCTGGAAGAAAAGGACCGCGAAGCCCGCGCCATCGAGTTCTACCAGCTGCTGTCGTCGTTCGACTTCATGTCGTCCACGCCGACGCTGTTCAACTCGGGCACGCGCCGCTCGCAGCTGTCGTCGTGCTACCTGACCACGGTGTCGGACGACCTGGAAGGCATCTACGAAGCCCTGAAGGAAAACGCGCTGCTGTCGAAGTTTGCCGGCGGCCTGGGCAACGACTGGACCAACGTGCGCGCGCTGGGTTCGCACATCAAGGGCACCAACGGCAAGTCGCAAGGCGTGGTGCCGTTCCTGAAGGTGGTCAACGACACGGCCGTGGCCGTGAACCAGGGCGGCAAGCGCAAGGGCGCGGTCTGCGCGTACCTGGAGACGTGGCACCTGGACATCGAGGAATTCCTGGAGCTGCGCAAGAACACCGGCGACGACCGCCGCCGCACGCACGACATGAACACGGCCAACTGGATTCCGGACCTGTTCATGAAGCGCGTGATGGAAAACGCCGAATGGACGCTGTTCTCGCCGTCCACCTGCCCGGACCTGCATGACCTGGTCGGCAAGGAATTCGAACGCGCCTACCTGGGCTACGAAGCCAAGGCAGCCAACGGCGAACTGAAGCTGTTCAAGAAGGTGCCGGCCATGCAGCTCTGGCGCAAGATGCTGGGCATGCTGTTCGAAACCGGCCATCCGTGGATCACGTTCAAGGACCCGTGCAACATCCGCAGCCCGCAGCAGCACGTGGGCGTGGTGCATAGCTCGAACCTGTGCACGGAAATCACGCTGAACACGAACGACAGCGAAATCGCCGTGTGCAACCTGGGTTCGGTGAACCTGGTGGCTCACCTGAAGCAGCAGGCCGACGGCACGCACGTGCTGGACCACGTCAAGCTGCAGAAGACGATCCGCACCGCGATGCGCATGCTCGACAACGTGATCGACATCAACTACTACGCGGTGGAAAAGGCGCGCAATTCGAACCTGCGCCACCGTCCGGTGGGCATGGGCATCATGGGCTTCCAGGACTGCCTGCACGTGCTGCGCACGCCGTACTCCAGCGACGCCGCGGTGAAGTTCGCCGACACGTCGATGGAAGCGGTCTGCTACTACGCGTACCACGCGTCGACCGAACTGGCTGAAGAGCGCGGCCGCTACAGCACCTACCAGGGTTCGCTGTGGGACCGTGGCATCCTGCCGCAGGACTCGCTCAAGCTGCTGGCCGATGAACGTGGCGGCTACCTGGAGGTGGATCTGTCGTCGACGATGGATTGGGACAGCCTGCGCGCCCGCATCAAGCAGCACGGCATGCGCAATTCGAACTGCATCGCGATCGCCCCGACCGCGACCATTTCGAACATCATCGGCGTGTCCGCCTGCATCGAGCCGACGTTCCAGAACCTGTACGTGAAGTCGAACCTGTCGGGCGAATTCACGGTGGTGAACGACTACCTGGTGCGTGACCTGAAGGACCGCGGCCTGTGGGACGAAGTGATGGTTGCGGACCTGAAGTACTTCGACGGTTCGCTGGCCCGCATCGACCGCATTCCGCAAGACCTGCGCGACATCTATGCCACGGCCTTCGAAGTGGAGCCGACCTGGCTGGTGGAAGCCGCCAGCCGCCGCCAGAAGTGGATCGACCAGGCCCAGTCGCTGAACATCTACATGGCCGGCGCATCGGGCAAGAAGCTGGACGACACGTACAAGCTGGCCTGGCTGCGCGGTCTGAAGACGACGTACTACCTGCGCACGATCGCCGCCACGCACGTGGAGAAGTCCACCGTGACGCGCGGTTCGCTGAATGCGGTGTCGTCGGGTGCGGACAGCCAGTCGGCCATCGCCGCGGCCGCAGCATCGGCGCCGGCCATGCCGGAAGCCGAAGGCGCGGTCTGCACGATGCGTCCGGGCGACCCCGGCTTCGACGAGTGCGAAGCCTGCCAGTAACACATTGAATTGCCCTCGGTCTGTTCCCTTCTCCCGCTGTGCGGGAGAAGGGCCGGGGGAGAGGGCGGACGGCTCAACCGCCGAGGCGTTGCGCCAAAGCCGCCCCCGTAATCGAATCTTGGAGAACACAACATGCTGAGCTGGGACGACGACGTTCAAGCCACGCCGCAGGCCGCACCGCAGCCTGCCCTGCAACCCGCGGTGCCGGCCGCCACGGTCGACCAGCAAGGCGTACTGCCGCCGGCCGCCACCGCGCCGTCGGGCATCCTCGGCAACAACCCGAACGCCGCCGCCGCACAGAGCACGCGCCGCGTGAACGCCGCCGACAAGCGCGTGATCAACGGTGCCACGGACGTGAACCAGCTGGTGCCGTTCAAGTACAAGTGGGCGTGGGAAAAGTACCTGGCCGGCTGCGCCAACCACTGGATGCCGCAGGAAATCAACATGTCGCGCGACATCGCCCTGTGGAAAGACCCGAACGGTCTGACCGAGGACGAGCGCCGCATCATCAAGCGCAACCTGGGCTTCTTCGTGACGGCCGACTCGCTGGCCGCCAACAACATCGTGCTGGGCACCT
>DAIOET010000136.1:0-9781 GCA_036746135.1 Cupriavidus sp. | reverse complement strand
CCAACGTGCAGTCGGTCAAGGGCGTGATGCGCGCGTTCATCGACCGCGATGGCGAGCTGCCGCAGTACGTGCTGGAGTTCGACCGTGCCCAGGCCGCGCGCTACGGCATCAACGTGGCCGATGTGCAGGACCTGATGGAAAGCGCGCTGGCCGGCAAGGCCGCCACGGAGCTGTGGGAAGGCGAAAAGCACTTCAGCGTGGTGGTGCGCCTGAAGCCGGGCGAGCGCGAGCTGCCGAACCTGCCGAACATCTTCATGCAGACCGCCGACGGCGCGCAGGTGCCGCTGTCGCAGCTGGTGACGTTCCGCGCCGCATCGGGCGCGATGAACATCAGCCGTGAAAACGGCCAGCGTACGACGTCGATCGGCATCTTCATCCATGACCGCGACATGGGCAGCGTGGTGAAGGACATGCAGGCGCTGGTCAAGAAGAACGTTAACGCCGAGGATGTGAAGATCAGCTGGTCTGGCGAATTCGAGAACCAGGAACGTGCAATGGCACGGTTGTCGATCGTGGTGCCGCTGTCGGTGCTGGTGATTTTCCTGCTGCTGTTCAATGCGTTCCAGTCGTTCAAGAGCGCGGCGCTGATCATCTCGAACATTCCGTTCGCGTTGATTGGTGGCGTGTTTGCGCTGTTCCTGACGGGCATTCCGCTGTCGGTGTCGGCGGCCATCGGCTTTATCGCGCTGTTCGGGCAGGCGGTGCTGAACGGCGTGGTGATGGTGACGTACTTCAACCAGCTCCGTCAGGAAGGCATGCCCGTGCGCCAGGCCGTGCTGACCGGTTCGATGGATCGTCTGCGCACGGTGCTGATGACTGCCATGCTGGCCATGCTGGGTCTGTTCCCGATGGCCATCTCGCGCGCCATCGGCTCGGAAACGCAACGCCCGCTGGCCATCGTCATCATCGGCGGCCTGATCACGGCCACGCTGCTGACGCTGATCGTGCTGCCTACGCTCTACGAGTGGATGGTGGGCCGCAGCTGGCCGGATGAGGAAGGCGAGTCCAACAATGGAAGCCGCCTCAACGATTCGATGGCGAGCTGAGTCGGACGGATGCTGTGATGAAAAAAGCCGGGGTTGCCCCGGCTTTTTTCATTTGGGAGGCCGGCAACCGGTGAGTCAGGGCCGCCGGTTTGCGCGGATGCGTGCGCGGATGGAATACGGGCCTTCCTTCATGCCGTGGGCTGCGGCCGGGGAAACAACGGCCAGACGCACAGTGCCACCACGGCCGTCGTGGCCCACACCACCGGCCACGATGTGAGTGCCAGCCACTGCGGCAGGGCAAGCGGCGTCAGGAAGAAGCCGAAGAAGACCACGGTGTTGACCATGCCCAGCGCGGTGCCCGCGCGATCCGCGCCGGCCACGGCTGCCAGCTCGGTGTATCCCACGCCGTGCCACGCGGATACCGCGATCCCGGCTGCGGCAAGCACGGCGGGCAGCAGGGTCATCAGCGCCGGACTCGTTGCGCTGCCGTGGACGCAGGCTGCCAGCACAAGGAATGCCGCCACGGTCAGCAGCGTGCAGCCGCGCAGGTAGGCGCGACGGTTGCCACGACGGTCGGTCCATCGGCCGCTCCATACTCGCGTGATCATCGCGCCCGCCTGGATCGTGACCAGTGTGGCGGTGATCACGCCAAGGCCGGCATGCGCGTAGTCGTGCAGGAAGATCGACGCAAAGGTCAGTACCGCGAACTGCGGCACGCAGAGCAACCCGATGGCAAAGACGATGCGCCAGATGTCGGCCCGTCGCAGCGGATTCGGGCTGCGTTGCCGGGCGGCGGCGCTGGCATGAAAGTCGGGTGGCTCGTGGAGCCAATGCCAGGTCAGCGCGGCCGAGATACCGCAAAGCAGCGCCACCCAGCCATAGGCCCAGGCGAAGCCAAACGTCGACGCGAGCCACGGCAACGTCAGCGCACCAATCCCGCCACCGAGCGGCACGGCGGTCTGGCGGATGCTCATCGCAAGTCCGCGCTCACCTTCGTGGAACCAGCGCATGACCGCGCGGCCACTGGCACCGTTCACGCTGCCTCCGACCAGTCCGACCAGTGTCATGGCCAGGATCAGCCACGAAAGCGCGGGGATATGCCCGGCAGTGGGCGCTAACCAGAGCGTCATCGCAAGCAGTGCCGCACTGGTGGCCACCAGTCCGCCGAGCAGTACGGGCCGGTCGCCCCAACGGTCGGCGGCCAGTCCCCAGGGCAACTCGGACAGCGCCGTGCCCAGACCAATCGCGCCGACGGCGAATCCGACCTGAACGGTATCCAGGTGATAACCGGTGCGCATCCAGACGGCCGTGGTGGGAAGGCCGCTGACGGCGGCCAGAACGCTGGCATTGGCCGCCACGCCAACGCCCAGGACTTTCCAACGATGGGAAGGTGCCAGCCGCCGGGCGGCGTCTGAAGGAACAGGCAAGGTGTGCGAGGTCATGGGTGACAGGTGATCCGGTAGCGATCGAGCGATTTGACGTGAGCCAGTCTGTCACCGAGAATTCATCCTGAAAATCAGAAAATATTACGAATATCGTTCGATAAAACAGGATGGTTGCGATGTCACGGACCAATCTCGACCTGGCTGCGTTGCGCAGCCTGCTGACGGGTATCGAACTCGGCAGTTTTGCCCGAGCGGCGGATCGCGTAGGCCGCTCCACGTCGGCCATCAGCGCCCAGATCAGGAAGCTCGAAGAGCAGGCCGGCACGCCGTTGTTCCGCAAAGAGGGGCGCGGACTGGCGCTGACCGCCGCGGGTGAGGCGATGCTCGGCTATGCGCGCCGGATGGTGGCGTTGAACGATGAAGCCGTGACCGCGGTGCGTGGTACGGACCTGTCAGGCGGCATCCGGCTGGGACTGCAGGAGGAATTTGGCGAAGGGCTGCTGCCCGACGTGCTGGGGCGCTTTGCGCGTGCGCATCCCAAGGTGCGCATTGAAGCGGTGGTGTCGCGCAATGCCGATCTGCTGGAGCGTATCGACGCGGGCCGTTGCGACCTGGCGCTGGTATGGGCGGACATGCATCCGGCCGTGTCGGACGAAATCTCCGGCTACGGCATGGGGCATCGGCATGTCGAGCGCCTCGGCGAAGTGCCGATGTGCTGGGTCGGCTCCGCCTCCGAGCGATGGGAACCCGCCGATGGCGAGCCGCTGCCGCTGGTGGCCTTCGACCGGCCGTGCCAGTTTCAATCGGCCGCGACGGCCGCGCTGGACCGAGCCGGCATTCCGTGGCGGGTCACGTTTTCGAGTCCGAATCTTGGCGGCTTGTGGGCCGCCGCCGCAGCCGGGCTGGGTTTGACCGTGCGCTCGCGCTACGGATTGCCCGCGGGCGTACGCGCGCTGCCGGCCGGGGAATCCGGATTGCCCGCGCTGCCGTCGATGTCGCTCGCGATGGTGCGCGCCGCCGCCACCATGCCGCCGGAAGTCGAGCGATTGGCCGACATCCTGCGCGCATCGCTAGGCGCCGCGTCGCGGCAGGATATGGCGGCGGCCTGACTCGCCGCCGGTTATCGCCGGACGTTAGTGATCAGTTGTTAGTTGTCATAGCGATCGCCATGTCGTGTCGGCCGGCACAGCAACGCGCCTAACAGCACACCAAGGCCCAGGGCCATGCCAAGCGCCTTGATGGGTTCGCGGTGCGTGTACTCGGTCACGCATTCCTGTCCACGCGACACGCTGTCGCTCATCGACGCCTTGATCGACGCCAGCTTGTCGGAACCCTGCGCGGCTTTTGACAGGAACTTCTGCTTGGCCGATCCGATGGCCTCGCCTGTCAGGTTCGGTAGCTGGGCCAGCAGATCATCCAGGTCCTGCGCCAGTTGCCGGGTGTCTGCCTGCAGCTTCTGCTGTGGAGTTGGCGGATTGATGTTGTTGGGATCGAGCGGGTCCATGACAGTCTCCTGGGTGGATGCGGGTCGGGATATGTGGCCGCGCATGTTCCGTACCAGATTAGCCGCATGGCGCAACCTCGGCTCGCCAGCCCTGGACGCCCGGGTATATGCCGCCGCACCTTACCGGTCTTTGTAAATTTGCGTCCTCGTGAAAGCTCCCGCCGCGAATCTGTTGCGTGTGCGTTGCACTTAACTCTGAATTCAAAAAGTTTCATATCGGACACATCGGAGCAACCTGTATCTACATTTGGCGCCGGGTGTCTGATGGATCGCCTTACCGGGTGTGACTTTGCGGGCAGACCTCCATTGTCGGCGTAGGAAATCTGTGCTGGATTTTTCTCAAAATCCTCCCGAAGCAGGGCTTTTCAGCCCGCGATCGCATGCTTTACTCTCCGCCCCGTTTCTGGTCATTTACATCTGGTTACAAGCGGCGTTGTATGCGTTAGGCAGACATTGGGCTTAAAGAGCCTGTGGTTGCAGTGCATAGAAGCAGAAAGCCGCATCTATGCCGGAGCCACGGGTCACGATGAATCGCCTTTGCTATCGCATTGTTTTCAACCGCACACGTTCCATGTTGATGGCCGTGGCGGAGACGGCTTCGGGTCATGCCGGGGGCAAGTCCGTTGGCGAGCGCGGCAGCGCGGGCGGAAGACTTTCCGGTTCAACATGGCTGGGCGTGTCCGCTATCCGGTTGGCGGTCTGGGCATGCATGGGCTTGCCGATGATGGCCGGCGCCCAGATCGTGGCCGACCCGAATTCGGGCGCCAACCGGCCCACCGTGATCTCCACGCCGAATGGCCTGCCGCAAGTCAATATCACGCGGCCGTCCGCTGCCGGGGTGTCCACCAACCACTACACCCAGTTCGACGTCAACAAGGCCGGCGCGATCCTCAACAACTCGCCAGTCATCACCAACACCCAGCAGGCGGGCTACATCAACGGCAACCCGAACCTGCTGCCCGGTGGATCCGCGCGGATCATCGTCAACCAGGTCAACAGCATGTCGCCCAGCCAGTTGCGCGGCTACCTGGAGGTGGCCGGGCAGCGTGCGGAAGTGATCGTCGCCAATCCGAACGGCATCCTGGTGGATGGCGCGGGCTTCATCAACACGAGCCGCGCCACGCTGACCACGGGTTTGCCGGTCTATGGCGGCAGCGGAAGCCTGGACGCGTTCCGTGTATCCGGCGGTCAAATCAGCATCGAGGGTGCAGGGCTGAACGCGGCCGGCGTCGACCAGGTGGACTTGATCGCGCGTGCGGTGAAGGCCAATGCGGCCGTCTACGCGAACCGGCTCAATGTGGTGGCCGGCGCAAATCAGGTGGACTACAACTCGCTCGATGCCAAGGCCATTGCGGGTACCGGTGCGGCTCCGGCGACCGGCATCGACGTAAGCCAGCTCGGCGGCATGTACGCCAACAAGATCCTGCTGGCGTCGACGGAACATGGCGTGGGCGTGTCGCTGCGCGGTGTGATGGCCGCGCAGGCGGGCGATATGACGCTGACCTCGCAGGGCAAGCTCGTCCTTGCCGGGCAGACGAATGCCAGCGCCAATCTCGCTGTCTCGGCACGGGACGGCATCGACAACAGCGGCACGACCTACGCAGTCGGCGCGGTCGGCGTTCACACCGATGCCACGTTGAACAACAGCGGGACCTTGGCGGCGCAGCAGTCGCTCAGCGTGAATGCGCAGAGCGTGGCTTCGACTGGCACGCTGGCGGCGGGTTTGAGTCCGGACGGCATCCCGGTCGGTGGCGCTGATCTGACGGTGACCTCAACCGGGGCAATATCCGCAACCGGCCGGAATCTGGCCAGTGGCAATGCGGTGATCCAGGGCGAGAGCATCAGCATGGCGGGAAGTCAGACCGCGACAAATGGCAATCTCAGTCTTTCGGCAAGCGCAGGCGGCCTGGACCTGACAGGCGCGACCACGACGGCGGGGGCTGCTTTGCTGGTCAATGCACGGGGCGCGCTGAGCAATGATCGGGGCCAGATGTCGAGTGGGGCGGGCGCCAACCTGACGGTGGGTAGTTTGTCCAACCGCGGCGGCCAGATCGAGGGTGGCGAGCTTGCCATCCGGACCACGGGCGACCTGAACAATCAGGGGGGCACCCTGAAGCAGGTGGGGCGGGGCGATACCACCATCATCGCCGGTGGCAAGCTGGATAACACCGGTGGAACCATCGCCGCCAATGGTCAGAGCCTGACGGTCGAAGGCGCCAGCCTGGTCAACGATGGTGGGCAGGTGTCACATGCGGGCACCGGTACGCTATCGTTGGCAAGCCAGGGCCGGACCGGCAACGCGGGCGGTGTCATCCAGACCAACGGCGGTCTCATCGCAAAGCTGGGCTCGCTTGATGGCGCCGGCGGCACGGTTTCGGCGCAGAAGGCGTTGGCGCTCAACGTGCAAGGCGCACTGGACAACGCCAATGGCACCTTGCACTCGGGCGACGCGCTCGTATTGCAGGCCGATGGCACCCTGACAAACGCCGGCGGTCGCATCGAGACTGCGGGCGCGCATGGTGCATTGTCCGTGTCCGCCGCTGGCGTCGACAACACCGGTGGCCGTATCGCCAACGCTGGCGACGGCCTGACGCATGTCAGCGCGCAGCAAGAGATACGGAATGCCAAGGACGCAACTGGCACTGCTGGCCTGATCGGGGGCAACGGTGCGCTGACGCTGGATGCGGGAACCACCCTCACCAATCAGGGAACGATCACCGCGCGCGGTGATGCGACCGTCAACGCGCAGACCATCGTCAACGATGGCGGCAATCTGACCGCCAGCGGCGCGCTGCAAATAGCGAGCACGGGGGCGGCGAGCAATCGTGGCGGCACGATCTCCGCGGCGGCCACGACATTGAACGCTGCGTCGCTGGATAACGCTGGCGGGCGGCTCGATGGCGATCGCGTCAACGTTGCGACCACGGGAGATCTGTCCAACCGGGGTGGCACGATCAAGCAGTACGGTCAGGATGACACCAGCGTCCTGGCAGGCGGCAAGCTCGACAACACGGGCGGCACCATCGCGGCGAACGGCGCAAGTCTGACCGTCGACGCCGGCACGATAGCTAACGACAGCGGCCAGGTCTCCCATGCCGGCATGGGTAGCCTGTCAGTGACAAGCCAGGGCGCGCTCACCAACACCGGCGGCGCCATCCAGACCAACGGTGACCTCCAGGCGCAAGCCACCACGTTGGACAACAGCCGGGGCACGGTATCCGCACAGGGCAAAGCCACGGTCATCGCCGGTGGCAACCTGTCGAATCGGCAAGGCAGTGTCTATGGGAACGCGGGCCTGATACTGGCCAGCGGTGGCACCGTGGACAATTCCGCCGGCTCCGCGCAGACCGGCGGTGATCTGTCCGTTTCGGCGACTGGAGCCGTGCTGAACCAGGACGGCACCTTGGCCGCGAACGGTGCGCATGGCACCGCAACGGTTGCAGCAACGAGCATCGACAACACCCGTGGATCGCTCGTCAATGCGGGTGATGGCGCGACGACAGTCACGGCAACCAACGCACTGACGAACACGGCCGGCAAAGTGGGCGGTAACGGTGACGTCGCTGTCGCGGCGCAGACGCTTGCGAACAATACGAATGGCACGGCGGGTGGCCAGGTGGTAGCTGGCGGCGCACTGGACCTGAAAGTCAGGTCGCAAATCGACAATCGCGGCGGCATGCTGTACGGCCAGAGCCTGACGCTCAACCAGGCGGGCGCAACGCTCAACAATGCCGCCGGCCAGGTGCTGGGTGGCACCGACGTCAAGCTCAGCGTGGCGAGCTTGTCCAATCTGGCGGGTGCGGTCAAGGCGAACCAGGACGTTGCAGTGTCTGGCATCGTGTCCGGTAGTGGGACCATGATTGCCGGACGCAATCTCGCGCTGAACGTGGTCGGGGACTACACCAACGACGCGTCCAATCTGCTGCGGGCGAACGGGAACATGCAGGTGACGGCCACCGGCACGCTCACCAATACGGGAACCCTGGCAACCGCCGGTGCACTGACGGTCTCTGGTGCCAATGTGGTGAACGGGGCCGCGGCGGACATCAATTCGTCCGACACGACTGTCACGGCCGGTAACGTCCTCTCGAATGCCGGGCGCATCGAGGGCGACACGGTTCGAGTCGCTGGTCCGACGGTGATCAACACGGGCACCGTCATCGGCAACAACGTCCAGGTGCAAGGGACCGATATCGTCAACAACGGGCCGTCGGCGCTCATGGCGGCGGTCCGGAACCTGAATCTCTACGCCGGCAACTCGGTGCAGAACCTGGAGGGCGGCACCCTCTACAGCGCGGGCAACCTGCAGATTGCCCGCGATGGAACGCGCGATGCCAGCACCGGGCTGCTTGCCAATCAGGTGAATACGCTGATCAACCGATCGTCCACGATCGAGGCCGATGGGGACATCGACATCGCGGCCAATCAGGTCAGCAATACACGCACGAGCATTGTGACGACGGCTGGAACGCCGGTGCAGACCGCTGTAAAGACGCTCACGCTTTGGCAGGCCGGGCTGTCCGGTGCCGACCTGAACGTTCACGTCAGCCTGACCTTTCCGGGCTGGGTCTGGAGTACGTCGAATGCTCCAATCAGCACGCCGCAAACCAATGCGTTGCGCGCACCCATCACGGTGACGGTGGACAAGTCGACGGTGGCGAACCTCAACACCAGCAACCAGACGCTGTCCTTCACCCAATCGCCGATCGAGGAATACGGCGGTCTGTTGCCGGGACCAAACTGCGACATCGACACCGGCATCTGCACGCGGCCAATTGCCACCCGACCTACCCAGTACTATCAGTCGATCCAGGACAACGGCTCGACCTACAGCATCACCTTCTGGCCGGACTGGGACCCGAACATCCATATCCGGCCGGATGAAGTCCGTCAGGCAAACTTCGGTCACGACTTCAACGAGATCTCACGTACGACCGTCACGATGACGGCCACTGACCAGCTCGTGAGCGCCACCGACGCGGCGAGGATTCAGGCGGCGGGAAATATCCGCATCAATAGCAACAACGGCAACATCCTGAACCAGTCCTCGACAATGGCCGCCGGAGGCAGCCTGGTGCGGGTAGCGGCAAACGGCACGATTCAGGATGTGGGCACGGTGCTGCAGCAAACCGTCACCACGCAAGATACCTCCACGTTCTATTGGCATCAGCGCACAGGCGGCAGCCAGGAATGGCAGGTCGTGGCATTCCCGGATGCGCCACAGGCACCGACCACGACGGCCGCGCTGCCAGCCATCGCAACAGCCAATCAGGCAGTGCAGACCACGGCCCAGAACGTGACAGTGGCCTCGGTGAACACAGTCGGTGCAGCAGTTACCGGTAGCAGCGTGGCAGGTGGCGGTGCCAGCGGCACCCAACTGGCGGGTGCATCGGGCGCCGCCGGTGCGGCCGCTGCCGTCAACGCGAATGGCAGCGGCGCGGTCGCGGCTGCCGTGCAGACGCTGGGCACGGCCCAGGGTGGCATTCCAAACCTCAAGCTGCCGACCAACGGCTTGTACCGTATCCGTACCGCGCCGGGCGATACCTACCTCGTCGCCACGGACCCGCGCTTCACGCAGTACACCAACTTCATCTCCAGCGACTACATGCTCAACGCGCTGGGCCTGGATCCACAGAAGACACAGAAGCGCCTGGGCGACGGATTCTATGAAGAGAAACTGGTCCGCGATCAGATCACGCAACTGACGGGCAAGACGTTCCTGACCGGCTATACCGACCAGTTGGAGGAATACAAGGCGCTGATGAACAACGGCGTCACCTATGCCAAGACGTTTGATCTCACGCCTGGCGTGGGTTTGACCGACGAGCAGATGCGCCAGCTCACCACCGATATGGTGTGGATGGTGTCGCAGGACGTGACGTTGCCCGATGGCACGACGCAATCGG
>DAIOET010000135.1:0-9799 GCA_036746135.1 Cupriavidus sp. | reverse complement strand
GCTTGGGAAGCTAAGGTAATGGCCATTATACGACGCCCGCTACGGCTTACTGGGGGCGGATTGTAGCATGGTGGCCAGCCCCCTCGCTTCCAGGCTTCCGTCAGGGTGCCTTGTCAGGCCTTCTTGCGTCGAGCGGCAAGAAACTCGCTATTGCCCTGACGATTTTCTGGTCCAAAATGGCATGCTTGCCATCCCGGCGCCGGGTCGGTGAGTCGAAGTCAGCGGAAGCCTTTGGAGCCATTTCGAAGGTCACAAACTGGATCAACAAAATAGCGGCCCTTGATGCCGAATTGCCCGTGCCCCTCACCACCCACCGCTTCAACACCGAACTCCTGCCCCGCATCGCCGAACGTGTGCAGCAGATATCCCGCGGCACGCTGCATACGGATATCCTGCCGGCGGTGTCGGACCAGCCCGCGCGCCTGCGCGTATGGGCGTCAGCACGGCCGAGCGGCGGCCGGTACTCGCATCCGGTCGATATCACGCTGTCGTGGGACAGCATCGAAGTCGATCGACTGTTCGCGGACGGCGGTGACGCGCGTTTTGCGGAGTATCTTGAAGCGTTGGCCGCCAAGCTCGGCGCCTGGCAAGAGCCGCGCAAGATCGATTTCAATTCGCGTACGCAGGCCGACCCCACCGTGCTGATCGGCGGACTCGATTTCGAGCGCCTGCCGAAATAACGCACGCCTCCTGCAGCAGGCGAATGCGCTGCCGCTATCGCTATCGCACAGTCAGCCGGCAAGTCGCCGATTCTTCGGCACCGCCAGCCAACCATCGCAAGCCCGCGCCATGATGGATGGCATTTGGCAGGCCAAGCCACGGTTCGACGCAATAGAAATCCGAATCCTCCCGCTCGGTCCACGTCGTGACCGCATACCAGGGCGTCGCGGGCGTGGCATCGAGTGTGATGTCGATGGTTCGCGCAGGTAGTTCGAGCTGGACCGTTCCGGCGCGGTTGCTCAACACGTGGAAGGTGTCCTGCAGGCGCGGATCGTCAAGGCGGTAGTCGGGTTCGCCCGGCTCGGGGACGGTCAGACTGCCATCGCCATGCTGGCGCACACGGGCGGCCGCCGGCATGGCAAGGCGAGCCTGTCCGCGCGCGCGGTGCGGCAAGGCGAAGTAGAAATGATGCCCGGCGTAGTAGGGCAGGGCCACGCTGCCGGTGTTGCGCGTGCGTAGCGTGACCTCGATGCCGTCGGGCTTCAGGCAATAGGTGGCGGTGAAGGCGAAGTCGAACGGGTAGCCAGTACGCGTGGCGTCGGACGACGTCAGGCACAGGCTCACGGCGGTATCGGATCGCTCGGCAATGTCGAAGGGCAGGTCGCGTGCGAATCCGTGCTGCGGAAAGTCATGAACGGTACCCGCGCGATCGCGCCATTTTCCGGCTTCGCCGTCAACGAAATGCCGGCCGATGAACGGGAACAGCAACGGATTGCCGCCGCGCACCTTGGCGATGCGGGTCCAGTCGGCATCGCCGGGCCAATAGAGAACGTCCTGGCCCCGATACACCCATCGCACGAGCCGCCCGCCATGCTCGGGTGCCAGCAGCAGATAGTTGTCGTCCTGGCCGACGCGAAGCAGGTCCTGGCCCTGGAAGCGCGCTGTCGTGGTCATCGTAGCCGTCTGTTGATCTGAAAGCCGAAGCGTAGCGCATCTTCGGCTATCGGCGGCGGACCTTATCTGTGGATCTCGTCGCTCATGTAGATGGTTTCGCGCACCAGCGGATACACCTGCGTGTCCCAGCGCTTGCCGTTGAACACGCCGTAGTGGCCAACGCCGGTCTGGATATGATGCATGCGCATGTACGGACGCACGCTGCTGCACAGGTCTTGCGCGGCCATCGTCTGTCCGATGGCGCAGATATCGTCATGCTCGCCCTCGATGGTGAGCAGCGCACTGCGGCGGATGGCCCGGGCCGAGACGCGGCGGCCGCCAACGTCGAGCAATCCTTGTGCAAGCAGGAATCGCTGGAACACCAGGCTGACCGTTTCGAGGTAGAACTCCGCGGTCAGATCCATCGTGGCGAAGTACTCGGTGTAGAACGCCTGGATGGCATCGGCCTTGTCGTGCTCTCCGCGTGCGCGCAGTTCGTACAGGTCGCGCAGGGCTTGCTCATGCCGCTCGCGGTTCATGCTCATGAACGCGATCAGTTGCACGAAGCCCGGATATACGCGCCGCATGGCACCGGCAAACCGCAGCGGTACAAAACCGATCAGGGTGTCCTCGAACCATTCGATGGGACGGCTCGTGGCCAGCTCGTTGACTCTGGTCGGATTCACGCGCGCGTCGATGGGGCCGGCCATCAGTGTCAGGCTCGGCGGCTGCATCGGGTCGCCATCCTCGGCCATCAACGCCGCGGCGGCCAGCGCCGCCACGGTGGGTTGACACACGGCCACCAAATGCGTGTTGCCACCCAGCGCATGCAGGAACGTGATCAGGTGCTGTACGAATTCATCGAAGCCAAAGCGGCCGCACGCGAGCGGAATGTCGCGCGGGTTGTGCCAGTCCGTAATGTAGACGTCATGGTCGCGGAGCATGGTTTCCACGGTGCCGCGCAACAACGTGGCGAAATGCCCTGACATCGGCGCCACCAGCAGCACACGTGGCTGTTGCGGCACGCCTTCGCGGCGAAAGCGTAGCAGCGTGCAAAACGGCGTGCGGGCGATTACCTCTTCCACAACCGGTACGGATTCTCCGCGGATGCGTACGCTGTGGATGCCGAATGGCGGGCGATAGTGAGTGAGTCGGGCCAGCGCCAATACTTCGCAGGCGCCGCGCGCCGCGCGTAGTGGCTCGCATCGTCCCGCTTGTTGCCATGTGGCCAGCAGCGTGGCCGTGATGTCGGCCAGCGAGCATGCCGGCTGCATCATGTCTGCGTACGTCTGGTAGGCCTGGTAAAGCATGGCTCGGTCCCCTCGCTATTGCGATCTTTTGCGCCGCAATATATGTGCCATCGTCATGTATGTTGGCATGCAGGTTGCGGATCGTGTTGACCGTTGCGTGCGGCGGAACACGCACGGTGCACGAGTGGCGTCGCCATCGCGTGGCGGTCAGGTGGCACGCCACGGGTGGCTTCGGGCTGGTGCCGGCGCGGGCGTTCGCGCACCGCTGGGGTGCACACTGGCGAAACGCGTCCGCGCCGCCGATACTGCAAGCGGACATCACGCCCGGGGGGGCGGAGGAGGCACGATGGCCAAGACAACCCTGACCATCAGCAGCAAGACGTATTCATCCTGGTCGTTGCGCGGCTGGCTGTTGGCGCGCTTTGCCGGGCTGGAGTTCGAAGAGGTATTGGTGCCGCCGGATGATCCGGCGGTGCGCGCGGAAATCCTGCTGCTATCGCCATCGATTCTAGTGCCGTGTCTGCGCCATCAGGGCGCGATCGTATGGGACACGCTGGCGATTGCCGAATATCTCAATGAAATTCGGCCCAAGGCGAAACTGTTGCCCGAGGATCTGGCGGCACGCGCCCATTGCCGGGCCATCTGCGGAGAGATGCATTCCGGCTTTGCCGCGATGCGCGCGGCGCTACCGATGAATCTGAAGGGCCATTTTCCCGGCCTCAAAGTCTGGTCCCGGGCGCAGGCGGATATCGACCGGATCACCGCGATCTGGGACGATTGCCTGGCCCGCTACGGCGGACCCTACCTGTTCGGCGAGCACCGCACCGTGGCCGATGCGATGTATGCGCCAGTGGTCACGCGCTTTGTGACCTATGGCGTGAAGCTTGAGCCGCAACTGGTGGAATTCTGCAAAACGATCCTGGCCATGCCGGAAATGCAGGAGTGGATCGCCGCCGCGCGCGAGGAGCCCGACGAGATCAGCGAACTCGACGTGGAGTTCTGACACCCCACGTCGTCATGCGCGCGCCAGTCACGCCACGCGAGGCTGGCGCGCCAGGTAGTCCGCCGCATAGGCCACGTACCAGGCCATGCAATCGGGATTGCTCATGGCGTCGGGATTGGCGATCTTGTCCGGCGAGTGGCCCAGCAGCAGCTTCTTGATTGGGACTTCCATCTTCTTGCCCGAGAGCGTGCGCGGAACGCCAGGCACCTGCACGATTTCATTTGGCACATGGCGCGACGACAATGCCGTGCGGATGCGTGCGCGCATGGTATCGCGCAGTGCTTCGTCCAGCGCGATGCCTTCGCGCAGCACCACGAACAGCGGCATATACGATTCGCGGCCCAGGTATTCGAGGTCGACCACCATGCTGTCGAGCACTTCGGGCAGTTCTTCCACTACGCGATATAGCTCGCTGGTGCCCATGCGGATGCCGTGACGGTTGATCGTGGCATCCGAGCGCCCATAGATGATCGCGCCGCCACGCGGCGTGATGCGTATCCAGTCGCCGTGGCGCCAGACATTCGGATAGACGTCGAAATAGCTGTCGCGGTAGCGCTTGCCGTCGGTGTCGCCCCACAGGAATAGCGGCATCGATGGCATCGGCTCGGTGCAGACCAGCTCACCCACTTCGTCGATCAATGCGCGGCCGCTATCGTCGAATGCTTCCACCTTCGCACCCAGGCAGCGGCATTGCATCTCGCCGGCATGGACCGGCAGTATCGGGCAGCCCGCCACGAACGATCCGGCAAAGTCGGTGCCGCCCGACATCGGCGCCAGCCATACATCGTCACGCACGTGGCCGTAGATCCAGGCGTAGGCGTCTTCGGATAGCGGCGAGCCGGTCGAGCCGATGCCGCGCAACCGGGACACGTCGGCAATCTGCGCCGGCTCAATCCCGGCCTTCATGCAGTTGGTGAAGAATGCGGCACCGGCACCGAACATCGTCACCCATGCGTTGTCGACAAAGCGCCAGAGCACGCCGGCATCGGGCCAGGCCGGGTTGCCGTCATACAGCGCGATGGTGGTGCCAAGCAGCAGGCCGGCCACCTGTGCATTCCACATGATCCAGCCGCTGCTGCTGTACCAGTGGAAGACGTCGTCGGTGTCCAGGTTGTTGTGGAACGCCATGAGCTTGAGTTGCTCGATGACTATGCCGCCGTGACCGTGCACGATCGGCTTTGGCATGCCCGTCGTACCCGATGAATAGACGATCCACAGCGGATGATCGAATGGTACCGGTTCCGCCACCAGCGGCACATCGTGGGCGAGCACTTCGGTCCACGCGTGGCGCCGCAGGCGGGCATCCACTTCGACATGGCTGCCGATGGCGGGCACGATCACGATATCGGTCAGCGAGGGCAGGGCGGCCACGAGATCGGCAATCACCGGCGCGCGATCATAGGCCTTGCCGCCATAGCGATACCCGTCGACGGCGACCAGCACCTTGGGCTCGATTTGCCGGAAGCGGTCGATCACGGCCACCTGGCCCATGTCCGGCGCGCAGCCCGACCAGATCGCCCCGACGCTGGCGGTGGCCAGGAACGCGACGACGGTGGCGGGAATGTTAGGCAGGTAGCCGGCCACGCGGTCGCCGCGGGTCACGCCCATCTGCCGCAGCGCATGCGCCATCGACGCCACCTGGCTTTCGAGTTCGCCCCAGCTGATATCGGCAAGCGGCTGCGCTTCGCCGGCATGGCGGATGGCTGCGCGGGCGCGGGCCTGGCCCGTGCCGGCGTGGCGGAACACCTGCTGGACGTAATTGAGCGTGGCGCCCTCGAACCAGCGTGCGCCGGGCATGGTGCGCCGGGTCAGCACGGTCTTGGCCGGTGTGTCGAAGCGAACGTCGAAATAGTCGACGATGGCCTGCCAGAAAGCTTCGATATCAGTGACCGACCACTGCCAAAGGCTGGCGTAGTCGTCGAAGTCGAGCGCGCGCTCGCGGCGCAGCCAGGTCATGAAGGCAGCCAGCTGGCTGCTCTCGGCGAACGCCGCCGAGGGCGTCCACATCAGCGTCCCTGCAAGGGTCATTTGTCTCCTCCGCGGCCTGTCTGACGCAGGCCATTAGAGTGATTGGCGGTCCGCAAATGATAGCGGACCATCCAATTGCGCGCCCGGGGCTACTTGCCGGATTCGAACAGCGTGCCCCAGATCTCGTCGACGCGCGTCTTCACGGCCGGGTCCATCTTGATTGGCGTGCCCCACTCGCGGGTGGTTTCACCAGGCCACTTGTCGGTGGCGTCGATGCCCATCTTCGACCCCAGGCCCGACACCGGCGAAGCGAAGTCCAGGTAGTCGATCGGCGTGTTGTCGACCATCACGGTGTCCCGGCTCGGGTCCACGCGCGTGGTGATGGCCCAGATCACTTCCTTCCAGTCGCGGGCATCGATGTCGTCGTCCACCACGATGATGAACTTGGTGTACATGAACTGGCGCAGGAAGCTCCAGACGCCGAACATCACGCGCTTGGCGTGGCCGGCGTACTGCTTCTTCATCCGCACGACCGCCATGCGGTAGCTGCAGCCCTCGGGCGGCAGATAGAAGTCAGTGATTTCCGGAAACTGCTTTTGCAGAAGCGGCACGAACACTTCGTTCAACGCCACGCCCAGCACCGCGGGCTCGTCGGGCGGCTTGCCGGTATAGGTCGAGTGATAGATCGGATCGCGCCGCATCGTGATGCGGTCGATCGTAAACACCGGAAACCAGTCCTGCTCGTTGTAGTAGCCGGTGTGGTCGCCATAGGGGCCTTCCAGCGCGTGCTGATAGCCGGAAGGATGGTTCGGGTCCGGCTGGATATGGCCTTCGAGCACGAATTCGGCCGATGCCGGCACCGACAGTTCGGAGAGCGTGGGCGTGATGCAGCTGGCCAGCGCGGTACGGCTGCCGCGCAGCAGGCCGGCAAACTGGTATTCGGAAAGCGTATCGGGCACCGGCGTCACCGCGCCCAGGATAGTGGCCGGGTCGGCGCCCAGTGCCACCGCGATCGGGAACGGCTTGCCGGGGTTGGCCAGCGCGTGCTCGCGGAAGTCCAGCGCGCCGCCACGATGGGCGAGCCATCGCATGATCACCTGGTTGCGGCTGATGACCTGCTGACGGTAGATCCCAAGGTTCTGTCGTTTCTTGTGCGGGCCCTTGGTGACGACCAGGCCCCAGGTGATGAGCGGCGCGGCGTCGCCGGGCCAGCAGGTCTGGATCGGCAGGCGCGCCAGGTCGACATCGTTACCTTCCCAAACGACTTCCTGGCAGGCCGGGCTGCTGACTCGCTTCGGCGCCATGTCCCATACGGACTTCGCCAACGTAAACAGCTCGCCTGCTTCACGCAGTCCGCGTGGCGGCTCCGGCTCCTTGAGGGCCGAGAGCACGCGGCCGATATCGCGCAGATCCTCCAGCGTTGCCGCACCCATGCCGAGTGCCACTCTTTGTGTCGTCCCGAACAGATTTGCCAGAACAGGCACTTTATAGATACCACCATCGTCACGACGCGGCTGTTCGAAAACGACTGCCGGGCCGTCGGCGCGCAAGAGGCGGTCGCAGATCTCGGTCATTTCCAGGTTTGGCGATACCGGGGTGGTCACGCGTCTGAGGTCGCCGCGCTGCTCCAGCTGGCCGATGAAATCGCGTAAATCTTTGTATTGCATGGTGAATTCGGTTCGGGAATGTGGCGCCGCGCCATTTCGGGGCACGTCGCAGCGATGTGTGTGACGATACACACGCCACCTCAAAGGCGCAAAAAAATCGCACTAGCGTTGTATAGCGAAATTGTAAGTAATTTACGAGCTGCGGCCTTTGTCCAGACAATTGCCAGCCTAGGTAGGGCTTGCGATTGGGGGGGAGTACCCAGTCTGGAGGTGCCGTAAAAGGCCTTGTTACATATTTCTAAAAGTAGGAAGTTTTTGGTTTCTTATTCTTGACGGGTTATAAAAGCGTTCCTACAATCCGGTCTGCTCTATGGGGTGTTGCGTTGCAACATAGCTTTGCGCCTGGTGTCAAGAGGGTGTTAGCGAAAAAAGCAATGTCAATTTGCCCCATCGATTGCCACCAAGCGGCCCCAGGGAGGAGCCCGGTGCGCAGTCCCCTGGCGGGAGGCCGGGGTCGTATTGAGTATTTAGTGGCAGGGTGCGGCTCCCCAAGCTGTACCCTGTTTCTCGTTGGGCGCATGGGGAGCGCCCGCCAACAGATGCTGGACACCCCTGCTAGGTGGCGCAGCATCCTTACTTGAATACGTTGAGATCGGGCAAGCGCAGTTGTCAGGCGCGCGCAGCGGGCGACGGATGGAGGTAAGAATGAGCGGTTGGAAAACCCTTCATCTTCCCGGCATCGGGCGGGCATTGCAGGTCCGCTTCAGACAGCCGGTACCCGGTGTGAGCCGTGCACTGCAAGTGCGCCTGGCCCATCCGGTGGCAGGTCGCGCGTTGCTGCGCGGCGGCCGCACAACTTTGAAGTACACCCTGAACAGTCTCGGGGTGTTGTCGGTGGCCGCTGCGGTCACTCTGACTGTCAGCCAGCAATGGCGGACCTCGCTTGCCGGCGCGCTGGCAGGCAATGAAGCGCCTGCCGTGCTGGTGGACGCCGCCGTGGCCAACGCCGAAGCTGCAAACACGGTGAGTGCCGCGGTACCGGCGATGTCCGCTGATGCGGCCGCGGCGCGTCTGCTGGCTACTGCTCCTGCAAAGAGCAAGGGCCTGCCGACCGTGTCGGGTGTTGACGAATGGAGCCAGACCCCAGCGGGCAAGGTTCCTTCGGTAGCGCACCTGGCCGCCCAGATTCCGGTGCAGCGCGTGGCGCTGGACGCGCGCAACACGAGCGCGCTCGGCTCCGCACGTGAGCAGGCTGCCGTGGCCGACTACATCGCACGCAAGTACCGCGTGGCGACGCAGGCGACCGCGCAACTGGTCAAGGCAGCCTATATGACGGGCCGCGAGGTCGGCATCGATCCGCTGCTGATCCTGGGCGTGATTGCCATCGAGTCCAGCTTCAATCCGTACGCCGAAAGCGGCGTCGGTGCGCAGGGGCTGATGCAGGTCATGACCAAGGTCCACCAGGACAAGTACGAAGCCGTCGGCGGCGTGACCGCTGCGCTGAATCCGTACGCCAACATCAAGATCGGTGCGCTGGTGCTGAAGGACTGCATCGCCCGTGCCGGTTCGATCGAAGGCGGGCTGAAGTACTACGTCGGCGCCACGACCAATACCGATGGCGGCTACGGCGCCAAGGTGCTGGCCGAGCGGGCGCGTCTGCGTGCGCTGCTGGGTCTGTCCGGCAACGACACCGCGACGGCCAAGGCGGCTGGCGATGCCAAGACGCAGGCCGAGCATCACCAGAACGGCGAAAAGCTGGAAGCGTCCGGCAATACCGCGCAGGCGGCCTGACCTTCCGGTCGGTCTGATCCTGCAAAAAGAAAGGCACCCCTCGGGGTGCCTTTCTTTTTTGTCGCGCCGTGGACGTCAGGTATCGGGCGTCAGGTGTCAGCGCAGGAAATGGTGCATGCGGTCCATTGCTTCCTCGATGTTGGCCATCGACGTCGCGTACGAGATGCGAATGTAATCGCGCGCCGTATGCGGGCCGAAGTCCGTGCCCGGCACCATCACCACGCCGGCATCGTGCAGGATGGCCTGCGTCAGCTTGTCGGCATCGCCGGCGGCCGGGTGGTTCACGTGGCGGCAATCGGCGTAGACATAGAACGCGCCATCGGGTTTGACGGGCACGCGCAGCCCCAGCGCTTCGAGCGCGGGCAGGATCGCATCGCGGCGACGGTGGAATTCGGCCTTGCGCTCGTCGTAAATGGCCAGCGCCTCGGGCGAGAAACATGCCACGGCCGCATGCTGGGCCACGGCCGACGCGCAGATGAACAGGTTCTGCGCCACCTTCTCGAAGGCCGGTACCAGCGCGTCGGGCACCACGAGCCAGCCCAGCCGCCAGCCGGTCATGTTGAAGTACTTCGAGAAGCTGTTGACGG
>DAIOET010000134.1:0-9803 GCA_036746135.1 Cupriavidus sp. | reverse complement strand
TCGGGCACGTAAAGATAATTCACCATCACCCCGCACGACTGCGCGCGGCCTTTTCGCGACAGGTCGGCGCCCCAGTTCACGCGCTCGACACATGCCCCGTTACCAAGGTGGAAGCGCGCAACCGGATCGGCAGGCACACCCTTGGCACCCTCACGTACCAGGTAATGCGCCACCAGCGTCAGCACGGTATCTTGGATCACCGGGTCCTGCGCATCGGCCGGCAAGGCGCCGAACCACGCTGCCCCGTCGGCGGGGGCATCGCCATGCCGCTCACGCCAGCGGGACAACCGCTTGTCACCCAGGATGCGTGCAACCGATTCGCCATCCTGCTTGCGCAGCCAGTCGGCAAAGCCCGGAATCGGCGACAGCGTGGCGAACTGCTTGAGCTTGGGGAATTCGCGCTGCAGTTCCTCGATCACGCGCTTGAGCAGGAAGTTGCCGAAGCTCACGCCGCGCAGGCCCGCCTGGGTATTCGAGATCGAATAGAAGATGGCCCATTTCACGCGGCGCAGGTCTTCCAGGGGCGCGGCTTCGTCGAGTAGCGCCTGCACATTGGCGGCCATCTCGGGCACGAACGCCACTTCCACGAAAATCAGCGGCTCGCGCGGAATGCGCGGATGAAAGAACGCATAGCACCGGCGGTCGGAATCGAGCCGGTTACGCAGATCGTTCCACGACGAAATCTCATGCACGGCCTCGTACCGGATCAACTTCTCAAGCAGCGAGGCCGGCGAATCCCACGTAATCGGCTGCAATTCGAGCAGCCCCACATCGAACCAGTTCGAGAACAGCGCTTCCAGGTCTTCGTCGAGATCGCGCAGGCCGGCGATACGCTTTTGCCAGCGCAGCATGTCCGCCCGCAGCTGGATCAGGAAATGCAGGCCGCAGGCACTGTCGCCCCGCTTGCCATGCTGCGCGGCAAAGCGCTTGAAGAAGCGGATGCGCGCATTCGACAGGGCCTGGGACAGGCCCGATGCACCGCCAGCCGTGCTGCCTGGCACATCGCGCCCGGCCGCCACTTCGGCCAGCACGCCCAGCATGGCCTGGCGCAGTGGCTCCGGCGCGGCCTGGTATTCGTCCTGCCAGGCCAGCGCGGCCGCGTTGGCGGCGCCATCGGTCAGCCGTGCGTCGAAGCACTGGCGCAGTTGCTCGCGCTGACGCTTGATCGCGCGCGTCGACAGCGTCTGCTCCGCCGCATCCGGCGCGGCGGGCTTGCGGGCGTCATCGCCCTTGCGGCCCCACCACCGGCCAAAACGCGAGAACAGTGAGTCGCTGACTGGCTCGCCGGCTTCCAGCGGCGCACTGACTTTCTGTTGGTCTGCGGGATCGAGGGCAGTCATGTTCGTGTCCTGCGGAGTCGGTTGGCGATGGGGTCTGTCAGTTTGTAACGGTGACGGGGAAATCAGCGTTCAGGCTTGTCCGGCCAGGCGCAGATGACTGGACGCCGCCGCGCTCCCCGCGTCGTCGTCGTGCTCGGCCGCGTCGAGCATGCGCAAGGCGCCTCGCTGTCGCAGCACGTGGGTCTTCATCAGCGCCTCGGCCCCCTCCGAATCGTGGGCCTTCAGGGCCGAAAACACCGACAGGTGTTCGGCACACGACTCTTGAATCCGGCCCGGCAGCTTCAGGCTTTTGTGGCGCGACAGCCGCAGCACCTTGCGCAGATCGCTGACCACACCGGAAAGCCAGCGATTGCCGGCCAGCTGCTGGATCGCCTCGTGAATCTGGTAGTTCGTCTCGTAGTACGCGTCGATGTCGCCGGCCTGGGCGTAGCGCGACAGATCGGCGTGCAGGCCCTCCAGCGCGTCCAGGTCCGCCTGCGTGGCGTTACGCGCGGCCTCGTACGCGCAGCGGCCTTCCAGCAGCGCCATCAGCGGAAAGATCTCGTCCAGGTCCTGCTCGGTCAGCGCGTTGACGAAGCAGCCCCGCCGCGGCTCCAGCCGCACCAGCCCCTCGGCCGCCAGCACCTTGAGCGCCTCGCGCATTGGCGTGCGCGACGTGCCCAGCGACGCGGCCAGCGCCACTTCGTCGATCCATGCGCCAGGCTGCAGCGTGCGATCGTCGATCATCCTTCGCAGTCGATCGGCCACCTCCAGATACAGCGCCTGCCTGACGATACGCATCGTGCCTCCTGCCTGCCGCAGTTTTAACGGGGGAATCGCATGCCAGAAATGGCACCTTCGGAGAGTCGATTAAGCCGCAATAATTCATAATTACGGGAAGTGCGCCCAATCGCAAGCGGTTTTTATGCTGCATTGCCGCAGGTGTGCGCGCGGCGTTGCAGCAGAGCGTCGCTCTGAGGGAAATCCATGAGACGGTGTGAAGGCGGGCGAGCGGAAATCCGGGGAATAAAAATAGGTGCGGCGGGCAACCCTCCTGCCTCCCTGCAGGAAGATTGCCCGCGCGTGAAATAACCGCTGTAGGTCTTGTCATAGGCGTCGGGCATGATGTGCCGGACGCTTGCGGGTCAGATTCACTTAACTGGCGCTGGCCCCGCGCCTGCCCCGTTCAAGCACTCTTCAGTGCGGATTTTCCCGTGCCTTTTCCCGTTCGGCTTTTTGTCGTTGGCACGGCATCGGCGCATCGTTGTGCGCACCCTCCCGGTGATGCCATGTTGGGTGGGTCTCTGCCCGCCCCGACCGATCTTGTAACAGCCTTAATAGCGAGGACCGTGCCATCGCACTTAAGTCTTTGATTTTATTGAGGCGGACGAAGCGCAACTTGTGACACGTGAGCGGTGATGTAACAGAATGTTTCTCCCTCGTTACGACCTCGGTTACCCTCGCTTTTGTATCGCAGGCGATCCCCAGCGGGATTTGTGACCGGTGTGATACCCGGCAATGCGAGAATGTGTTGGCCAGCGCACGAAAGCCGCGTGCCAACTGGTTGCAAAACTGAAACAGCGCCGGGCCACCGATCGAGCCACGAAAAGGCGCCCCGTAACAACTGGAGAGGTCATTCGATGAACTGGGAAGATCAAGCCGGGTTGCAGGACAACCCTGTCACGCGGGACAGCGATGTGCCGCGCCATCTGAAATTCGTCTTTACGGGATCGGGGTCCGAGTATTTCCGGATCTGGATCGTCAACACGCTGCTGACCATCGTGACGCTGGGCATCTATTCCGCCTGGGCCAAGGTCCGCACGCTGCAGTATTTCTATCGCAGCACCCAGCTCGATAACGCTACGTTCGATTATCACGGCAATCCGATGGCAATCCTCAAGGGACGTGTCATCGTCTTTGTGCTGATTGCGGTGTACCAGGCAACCTCGCATTTTTCACCGGCACTGAGCCTGTTGCTGGCGCTTGCGCTGGCCGTCGTGTTTCCGTTCCTGCTGGTGCGCTCGCTGCGCTTCCGTATGGCCAACTCCAGCTATCGCGGCCTGCGCTTCGCATTTACCGGAAGCGACCGTGGTGGCTACAAGGTCTTCCTGCTGTGGCCCGTGCTGGCCTTGCTGTCGCTCTATCTGCTGGCGCCGATGGCTCACCAGCGCTTCAAGCGCTATCAGCACGACAACACCCGCTTTGGCACGGCGCCGTTCGGCTTCCACGCCACGGCCGGCGCGTTCTACCGCGTCTATCTGCTGACGGCCGGCGTTGTGCTGCTGTTCCTGATTGCGGGCGGCGTGATCGGTGGCGTGCTTGCCACGACGGCCAATGGCACGAAGGCCGGCACGTTCCTCGTTGTCATCCTGATGGTGCTGGGCATGTACGCCGGCTTTCTGCTGGTTGGCCCGTACTTCCAGGCCAAGATGCAGAATGCCGTGTGGAACCACACGACCCTGGCGCCGCACAGCTTCCGTAGCGACGTCAAGGCCGGCACGCTGCTCCTGATCACCGTCACCAACCTGATTCTCACGGCATTGACGATGGGATTGTTCTATCCGTTCGCACGCGTGCGCTCCGTGCGTTACCGCGTGGAATCGATGACGATGGTAGCCGTGGGCCAGCTCGACGCATTCGTGGCCGGCCAGCAGCAACAGGTGGACGCGCTCGGCGACGCCGCGGTCGACTGGTACGACATCGATATTGCCCTGTAGGCGGAGGACTGGATTGTCATGGTCGCTGCGCAATATTTCGATGGCCGCTCGTCGCGCGCGCATCCGGTGGTGCTACTGGTGCACGACGCTCAGGCCGTGTTGCACGATCCGGACGGAGAGGAACTGCGCCGCGCGCCGCTGGCATCGCTGCGCGTGTCGGAGCGCATCCGCCGTGGCCCGCGCCTGGTGACGTTCGACGACGGCGCGTATTGCGAGATCACGGACCACGACACGTTCGACGCGATGCTGGCCGCCACCGGATATCAGGAAGGCTGGGTATCGCGCGCGCAGAACAGCTGGCGGCTGGTCGGGTTGTCGATGCTTGGGCTCGCGCTGTTCGTGGTGATGTCCTACTTCTACCTGCTGCCGTGGACCGCGGCACTGGTTGCACGCACGATACCGGCATCGCTCGAAGCGCGGCTGGGGCGCGCCACGCTCGACAGTCTGGACAAGGGCCTGGTCAAGCCAAGCACGTTGGCCGCGGCGGATCAGCAGCGCATCCGCGACAACTTCGCCGCGCTGCGCCGGCCCGCCGATTCCGGCCATGACTACCAGATCCTGTTCCGCCGCGGCGGCAGCCTGGGCGCCAATGCGCTGGCCCTGCCCGGCGGCACCATCGTCGTCACGGACGAACTCGTAAAGCTGCTCGGCACCGGCACACCCATGATGGGCGTGCTGGCGCACGAGGCGGGCCACGTCACGCAGCGGCATGGGCTGCAGCAGGTGTTCCAGGCCTCGGCCGTGGGTGCGCTGATGGCCTACTTCCTCGGAGATGTCTCGTCGCTGCTGGCAACGGTGCCCACGGCGATGCTGGCGATGCGCTATTCGCGCGATCACGAGCGTGAGGCCGATGCATTTGCGGTGGAGGTGCTGCGGGATAACCGGCTGCCGCCAGCGGCGCTGGCCGACGCACTACAGCAGCTGGAGGACGCCCACGGCGCGCGCCGCAAGCGGTCTGACCGGGACGATGACGAGGAAGGATTCTTCTCGACGCATCCGCTCACCAGAGAGCGGATCGACGCGATTCGCAACGCTCGGTAGCGAGTGACTGCCCCGATTGCTCCCACCCCGTGTCACCGGGGATGGGAGCCCTACCGGGATGCCTTACCGCGCCGCGCCCGCGGCGGCGCCGTTGGCCTGGCGGCGATAGGACCACACCAGTATCAGCACGCCGACCAGGATCATCGGCAGGCTTAGCCATTGGCCCATCGACAACTTGAGCGCCAGCAGCCCCAGGAAGTTGTCAGGCTCGCGCGCGAATTCGGCCAGGAAGCGGAATGCGCCGTAACCGATCAGGAACACGCCCGACACCGCGCCCATTGGCCTCGGCTTGCGTGAGAACAGCCACAGGATGATGAACAGCGCCACGCCTTCGCCAGCAAACTGGTACAGCTGCGACGGATGACGCGGAATGTTGTCGCCAGCCTGCGGGAAGATCATCCCCCACGGCAGGTCGGTCGGACGCCCCCACAGCTCGCCATTGATGAAGTTGCCGATGCGGCCAGCGGCCAGGCCGCACGGAATCATTGGCGCGATGAAATCGGTCACTTCCATCCAATGGCGCCGGCGCACCTTGGCAAACACCCACATCGCCACCAGCACGCCCAGGAAACCGCCGTGGAAGGCCATGCCGCCTTCCCATACCTTGAAGATTTCCAGCGGATGCGTCAGGTAGTAGCTCGGCTTGTAGAACAGCACATAGCCCAGCCGGCCGCCAAGGATCACGCCCAGCACGCCGTAGAACAGCATGTCGTCGAGGTCGCGTGTCACCCAGCCGCGCGCCGCGATATGGGGCTGCTTGATGCGGAGCCGGCCAAACCACAGGAACATGATGAAGCCGGCCAGGTACATCAGTCCGTACCAGCGGATGGCCAGCGGTCCCAGGTGGATGGCAACCGGATCGAATTGCGGATGAACGAGCATGGTGAAAGCGGGAGAGTAGCGGTAAGTTGAGTGCGCGGCCTGCTGCGCTATGTATTTATGTCACGATCGTGCGTCAGCCCGATGGCGCCGGCCAAACCAGTGGCGATATCGATGAACGAACGCAGCACCGGCGCCACGCCGGCGGCGCCTTCACGCCAGGCCAGGCCGGTCTCGATTTCCGGGCCGGCATCGCGCAATGTCAGGTACGACACGCCGGTCCGCCGCAGGTTGCACAGCGACGCGGGCACCAGCGCCACGCCCATGCCCGCGGAGACCAGGCTCACGATCGTCTGCATCTGGATGGCCTCCTGCGCAATCACCGGCGTCAGGCCGTCGCGCGCATAGTAGCCCGTAATGATGTCATAAAACGCTGGCGCACTTCGGCGCGGGAAGATGATCAACGGTTCGCGCGCGGCGTCGCGTAGCGATACCTCCGCGGGCGCGGCCACGCTGCCGGGCGGGCGCCAGCCATCCGGCACGGCCAGCACCAGCGGCTCGCGCACCAATGGCAGATATGACAGCCCGTGCGGCATCACGGCCAGTTGCGGGCGGATGACCAGCCCGGCGTCGATGGCACCATCGGCCAGCGCCTCCAGCTGGACGTCGCTGGTGGCCTCGCGCAATTGCAGCTGGACGTCCGGATGCCGCGCGCGGAAATGCCGCAGCAGCTCGGGCAGGATGCCGTAGTCGGCGGTGCTGACAAAGGCCAGCGCCAGGGACCCGACCTCGCCGCGCGCCAGCCGCTGCGCCAATCCCGGCAACGCTGCCGCATCGGCCAGCACACGGCGCACTTCCGGCAGCCACTGCTGGCCCGCGGGCGTCAGCATCACCGAACGGCGCGTGCGCACGAACAGCTGCACGCCGATCTCCTCTTCCAGCGCCTGGATCTGCTGCGACAGCGGCGGCTGGGTCATGGCGAGGCGGCGTGCGGCACGTCCGAAATGTAGCTCCTCGGCCACGGTAACGAAGTAGCGCAACTGGCGCAGGTCCAAACGCGATGCCCTCCGGTGTTTGATATGTTTTTCGACTCAATAACGGTCGAATAATATATTGGACACGCAAAATCGCAAGGCGCATGCTCTCCGGCACAACAACGACATCCCCCGGAGAGACTTCATGGCATTCAACAAACGCTCCCAGCACATCACGCAAGGCGTGGCGCGCTCCCCGAATCGTTCGATGTACTACGCGCTTGGCTACAAGAAGGAAGACTTCGACAAGCCGATGGTAGGCATCGCCAATGGCCACTCGACGATCACCCCATGCAACGCCGGCCTGCAGCGCCTGGCCGACGCGGCCGTGGAGGCCATCCGGGCATCGGGCGCCAACCCCCAGATCTTCGGCACGCCGACGATTTCGGATGGCATGTCGATGGGCACGGAAGGCATGAAGTACTCGCTGATCTCGCGCGAAGTGATCGCTGACTGTATCGAGACAGCGGCGCAGGGCCAGTGGATGGACGGCGTGGTCGTGATCGGCGGCTGCGACAAGAACATGCCGGGCGGCATGATCGCGCTGGCGCGCACCAACGTGCCCGGCATCTACGTCTATGGCGGCACGATCAGGCCCGGCAACTGGAAGGGCAAGGACCTGACCATCGTGTCGTCGTTCGAGGCCGTGGGCGAATTCACGGCGGGCCGCATGAGCCAGGAAGATTTCGAAGGCGTGGAGAAGAACGCCTGCCCTTCCACGGGCTCCTGCGGTGGCATGTACACGGCCAACACGATGAGTTCGTCGTTCGAGGCGCTGGGCATGTCGCTGCTGTATTCGTCGACGATGGCCAACCCGGACCAGGAAAAAGTCGACAGCGCCGCGGAGTCCGCCCGCGTGCTGGTGGAAGCCGTCAAGAAAGACCTCAAGCCGCGCGACATCATCACGCGCAAATCGATCGAGAACGCCGTGACGCTGATCATGGCCACGGGCGGGTCCACCAACGCGGTGTTGCATTACCTGGCCATTGCCCATTCGGCCGAGGTGGAATGGACCATCGACGATTTCGAGCGCATTCGCCGCCGCGTGCCGGTGATCTGCAACCTGAAGCCGTCGGGCGACTACGTTGCCACCGACCTGCACCGCGCCGGCGGCATTCCGCAGGTCATGAAGATCCTGCTGAACGCGGGCCTGCTGCATGGCGACTGCCTGACCATCACGGGCCGCACGCTGGCCGAGGAACTGGAGCACGTCGCCGATCAGCCACGCGCGGACCAGGACGTGATCATGCCGCTCGACAAGGCGCTCTACAAACAGGGGCACCTGGCGATCCTGAAGGGCAATCTGGCCGAAGAAGGCGCCGTGGCCAAGATTACCGGTCTCAAGAATCCGGTCATCACCGGGCCGGCACGAGTGTTCGAGGATGAGCAGAGCGCGATGGAAGCGATCCTCGCCGACAAGATCAACGCCGGCGACATCCTCGTGCTTCGCTATCTGGGGCCCAAGGGCGGGCCGGGCATGCCGGAGATGCTGGCGCCTACGTCGGCGATCATCGGCAAGGGCCTGGGCGAATCAGTCGGCTTTATCACCGACGGCCGCTTCTCTGGCGGTACCTGGGGCATGGTGGTTGGCCACGTGGCACCCGAAGCCCACGTCGGCGGCACCATTGCGCTGGTGCAGGAAGGCGATTCGATTACGATCGATGCGCACCAGTTGCTGCTGCAGTTGAATGTAGCGGACGACGAACTGGCAAAACGGCGCGCCAACTGGAAGCAGCCGGCGCCGCGTTATACCCGTGGCGTGCTGGCGAAGTTCGCGAAGCTGGCATCGACGGCCAGCAAGGGAGCGGTGACGGATTGAGGCCGCGGTTGAATCGGCCGAAGCTGCGGAAGTCCCGCTGACCAGCTTCCCTTTCCCTCCCGCGGGAAAGGGAAGTGAAAACTCTCACAACGAGCGTCAATCCCCGCCTGGGTCCCGCTCGATCTCTTCCAGCGTGGCATCGAGCCACTCCACCAGCCGCGCCTCCAGCGCCTGGGTCAACTCGCTTGCCAATTGGGCGGTCAGCGGGGCCAGGCGCGACTGCAGCGTCGCTTCGGTATGCGCCTCAACCACCTGCGGCCACTCTGTGCGGAAACGCATCATGACGCGCGTCAGCAGCTCGGTGCGCACGGCGCGCAGGTCATCCTCGCCGGGCATGAATGCGGCGGCGTCGACCATCGGCGGCTGCGTGTCCGGGGCGGAAGCGGGAGCGGCCTGGATGGTGGATTCGGTGTCGCCAACCGCCGTCACCACGCCCGAATCGGGCATGTCGGCAGTATCGATGACCGTGGCCGCCTGCCGCGCGGCGGGCTGCGGCTGGCTCAGCGGCTGGGTCGGGGTATCGAATACGGCGTCGGGCAGCTCGACGATCTCGGTCAGCAGCGGCACGCTGTCGTTGGGGCCTAACCGCGGAATCACCCGCGAAGTCGTGCGTTCGCTCATGCCGATTCTCCTTTGCCCTGCCCGATGTCATGGTGCGTGAGCGGGTAGCCGCGCTCACGATAGAAACGATAGCGTTCGCGGCCCGCGTCGCGGGCGTCCTGGGTGGCACCCACCACCTCGATCAGGCGCTCGAAGCTGGCGAACTGCGCCGGAGCCTCCGGCGCGATATTCACCAGCAGCTGGTGGTGCGGCACCTGTTCCAGCGTAGCCGCCAGGATGATCGGCGTCACCGCCGCATTGGGGCTGTCGAGCCCGCAATGCGGCAGAAAGTCGAGCGGCGAAAACGACCACAGCCGCGCGTCAAGTTGCGCCAGCTGCTGTGGCGCGCCATAAACGATCACCTTCTGCCCTGCCCCATAGGCCTTGCGGACCAGGCGGCAGACATAGGCCAGCGTATCCGGCACGTTGCTGTGGAAGTCGATGCGCGTCATCC
>DAIOET010000133.1:2077-9839 GCA_036746135.1 Cupriavidus sp. | reverse complement strand
ACCAGACCAACCTGCTGTCGCTCAACGCCGCGATCGAGGCCGAGAAGGCCGGCGAATACGGGCGCGGTTTCTCCGTGGTAGCCACCGAGATCCGCCGCCTGGCCGACCAGACCGCCGTGGCCACCTACGACATCGAACAGATCGTGCGCGAGATCCAGTCCGCCGTGGCCGCCGGCGTGATGGGCATGGACAAGTTCTCGGAGGAAGTGCGGCGCGGCATGTCCGAGGTGACGCAGGTGGGCGACCAGCTGTCGCAGATCATCGGCCAGGTGCAGTCGCTGGCGCCGCGCGTGCAGATGGTCAACGAAGGCATGCAGGCCCAGGCCGGCGGCGCCGAGCAGATCAACCAGGCGCTGATGCAGCTGTCCGAGGCAGCGCAGCAGACGGTGGAATCGCTGCGCCAGTCGGGGCAGGCCATCGACGAGCTGACGCTGGTTTCCAACGAATTGCGCAGCGGCGTCTCGCGTTTCAAGGTCTGAGCGGACCCGCCGCTCCTAGTCATGGCGCTCTTCCTGTTGTTCCGCATCGGCTCCGACTACTACGCGCTCGATAGTGCCGAGGTGGCCGAAGTCTTGCCGCTGACCGCCACCAAGCAGATTCCCGGCGCGCCTGCATGGGTGACGGGCCTGATGGTGCGCAGGGGACAACCGGTGCCCGTGATCGACATGACTGCGCTGGCCACGGGCACGGCCGCCGCGGCACGTACCAGCACGCGAACCGTGCTGGTGCACTACCGCCGCCCCGGCGAGCGTCCGGAAGGCAACGCGCCCGCGCGCCTGCTGGGGCTGCGGCTCGAATATGCCACCGATACGCTGCGATGCGATCCGGCGTCGTTCGGCGATGGCGGCATCGATCCGGGCCAGGCGCGCTATCTTGGCCCGGTTCGGCACGATGCGCGCGGACTCATTCAATGGGTGCGCGTGGCCGACCTGCTGCCCGACGCCGTACACACGATGCTATTTCCCGAGGCAAGCCCCGCATGACGGACCTGCCCCATCCCCCCACGCAGATCGAGACCCTGCTCAAGGAGCGGATCGGCCTTGACGCGGCGGCCATCGGCCCGACGGTCATCGCGCGCGCCGTCGAGGAGCGGCGGCTTGCCGTGGGCGCGCCCGATCCGGCGGCGTACTGGAACCTGCTGCATGTCGTGCCCGATGAGCTGCAGGCACTGATCGAAGCCGTGGTGGTACCCGAGACGTGGTTCTTCCGGCACCGCGAAGCCTTGCTGGCATTGGGGCGCTTTGCCGCCCAGCGCGTGTTTGGCGACGGTGAGCGCCTGCTGCGCGTGCTCAGCGTGCCATGCTCGACCGGCGAGGAACCGTACTCGATCGCAATGGCGCTGTTCGATGCGGGACTCCCCGCCGACCGATTTCGCGTGGACGCGGTGGACGTCAGCGCCCGCGCACTGGAACGCGCCCGCACCGGGCTGTACGGCAGCAACGCGTTTCGCGGCGTACCGCTCGACTTCCGCGACCGCTATTTCGCCCCCTCCCCTACGGGCTACCAGTTGTCGGAGAAGGTCCGGGCGCAGGTGCGGCTGCTGCAGGACAACCTCGTGGCGCCAGCCCTGTTGGCCGGTGAGGCGCCCTACCATTTCGTGTTTTGCCGCAACCTGCTGATCTATTTCGATCCGGCTACCCAGCAGCGTGCAGTGCAGACACTGCTCCGCCTGACATTGCCGCAGGGCCTGATTTTCGTGGGGCCGGCCGAAGCCAGCCTGTTGACCCGCGAAGGCCTGGCCAGCACCGGCGTGCCGCTGGCCTTCGCATTTCATCCCGAGCCGGCCCGCAAGGAGCCTGCGGCATTGGCCGCACCCGCCTGGCAACCGGCCGCCGCCGCGAGTCGCACCGTGCCAGTACATCGCGCCCCCGCTCCGCGCGTCCGCGTGCCGATGGCGGCCGCAGCGGCGACCCCGATTGCAGCATCCGCGCCACACGATCCACTGGCGGCGATCTCGGGCATGGCCGACCGTGGCGAGCTCGAATCGGCCACGGCCGCGTGCGAGCTATATCTGACCCAGCACGGGTCCTCGGCCGATGGCTGGTGCCTGCTGGGCGTACTGCACGATGCCGCCGGCCATATCGCCGATGCCCATGCCGCCTATCGCAAGGCGGTGTATCTCGACCCCGGCCACGAGGAAGCGCTCTACCACCTGGCTGCATTGCTCGACAGCGAGGGCGATGCTTCCGGCGCCCATCGCCTGCGCGAGCGCGCCCAGCGTCATGCCCGACTGAGTCATGGCTGATTCCATCGTCAACACTTCTCCCGCTACATTGCCCGGCCTCGTCGCAGGCACGGTGGACGACTGCTGGCGCCGCATCGGCACCGGCGGCGACCGCTCCTGCCCGCAACTGGCCACCTACCTGCGCTGCCGCAACTGCCCGGTCTATGCGCAAGCCGCTGTCACCGTGCTCGACTCGCTTGCCGCCGGCAGCCTGTGGGACACCGCAGCCGCCGGTGCCGATGCGCCGTCCGACGACGAACGCGACGCGGGCCAATCTCTGCTGGTCTTTCGCGTGGGCGACGAATGGCTGGCGCTACCGACCGGCGCCCTCGGCGAAGTGACAGCACCCGCGCCCGTGCATTCCTTGCCGCACCGCCGCCATGCCGCGCTGATCGGCGTGGCCGCGGTACGCGGAACGCTGCTGACCTGTGTGTCGCTGGCGCTGCTGTTCGGTGGCGGTGCCCCGGCTGAAGACCAGCGCGATACCCGCTTCCTGATCCTGGGCCAGGGACGCAATGCGCTGGCGCTACCGGTGGCCGAAGTGGCAGGCGTCGAGCATGTGCCGCACAGCGCGCTGCTGCCGTTGCCCGCCACGCTGACGCGCGCCTCCGCCCGCTACACGCAGTCGCTGTTCGAGCACGGCGGCCACAGCGTGGGGCTGCTCGATGCCGAGCTGTTGCGCCTGGCGCTATCGCGGAGCCTGGCATGAATCCCGAACAATTGCGCGATGCGTCGATGCTGGACCTGTTCGCACTCGAAGCCGACGCACAGGCCGAGGTGCTGAACG
The DNA here is from genome assembly GCA_036746135.1 of Cupriavidus sp. Taxonomy (GTDB): domain Bacteria; phylum Pseudomonadota; class Gammaproteobacteria; order Burkholderiales; family Burkholderiaceae; genus Cupriavidus. Next base: position 6,828 of record DAIOET010000133.1, on the reverse strand, counting down.
CGGGCCTGCTGGCACTGGAGCGCGATCCCGCGGCGGCCACGCATCTCGAAGCCTGCATGCGCGCCGCGCACTCGCTCAAGGGCGCGGCGCGCATCGTCGGACTGGACGGCGGCGTGCGCGTCGCGCATGTCATGGAAGACTGCCTGGTCGCAGCCCAGCGCGGCGGCATCGTGCTGTCCGCCGCGCATATCGATGCCCTGCTGCAAGGCACGGACCTGCTGCAGCGCATCGGGCACCCACCGGGCGGCAATATCAACTGGCCCGAGCTCGATGGCCTTGCCGAGATCGATGCGTGGGTCACACAGATGAACCGGTTGCTCGACGGCGATTTTCCCGCGCCGCCAGTGCCCCAGTTGGCGCCTTCGCCTCCGGCAGCGACCGCCGAACCGGATGCCACGCCGGCCCCGGCCTTGGACACAGTCGCGCCCGCCGTGCAGCCGATGGGGCCCGCCGAGCCGCTGGCCGATGTGCATGAACGCATGCTGCGCGTCAACGCCGATCGTCTGGACCGTCTGCTGGCGATGACTGGCGAGGCCTTGGTCGAATCGCACTGGCTGCGGCCGTTCGGCAGTGCCATGCAGCAGTCGCGCCGCCAGCAGATGCGCGCGCTGCAGGCACTCGATGGCGTGCAGGCGCTGCTGGACGCTCCTGATGGCTCGGTGCCGCGCATGCGCGCCGCACTGGCCGGACTGCGCCAGTTGATGGAAGACGGCCAGAGCCAGCTATCGCAGCGCGTTGAGGAATTCGACCAGTACGAACATCGCTCCAGCCGCCTGTCGCGCCGGCTCTACGATACGGCGCTGTCGTGCCGCATGCGTCCGCTGTCGGATGGCATCACCGGATTCTCGCGCATGGTGCGCGATCTGGGACGCACGCTGGGCAAGCAAGTCCATCTGGTGCTATCTGGCGAGCAAACGCAGGTCGACCGCGACATCCTGGAGCAACTGGATGCGCCGCTAGCCCACCTGCTGCGCAATGCGGTTGATCATGGCATCGAGCTGCCCGACGCGCGCCAAGCGGCCGGCAAGCCCGAGGCCGGCCGTATCACGCTGCTGGCCCGCCACAGCGCCGGCCGCCTTGTGATCGAGATCTTCGACGATGGCGCGGGCGTGGACCTGGAGGCGCTGCGTGCCGCCATCGTGCGCCGTGGCCTGTCGCCGGCGGACACGGCGGCACGGCTGTCGCAGGCCGAATTGCTGGAATTCCTGCTGCTGCCCGGTTTCAGCCTGCGCGAGACCGTCTCCGAAGTCTCGGGCCGTGGCGTCGGGCTCGATGCGGTGCAGGACATGGTGCGCGCCGTGCGCGGCAATCTGAAACTTTCGCAGCAGCCCGGCAGCGGCCTGCATTTCCACCTTGAGCTGCCGCTTACGCTATCAGTCGTGCGCGCACTGCTGGTGGAGGTGTCGGGCGAAGCCTATGCCTTTCCGCTTGGACTGGTGCAGCGTGCCGTCGGCGTGCCACGCGACGCGATCGAACAGACCGAACGGCACCAGCACTTCCGGCACGAGGGACGCCCAGTCGGGCTGGTCAGTGCCGCGCAGATCCTGCAGCGCCCTGAACCGCCCAGCGAAGGCGACACGGTACCGGTGGTGGTGATCGGCGAGCAGGAGCGCGTCTATGGCATCGCCGTGGACCGCCTGCTTGGCGAACGCATGCTGGTCGTCCAGCCGCTTGCCCAGGCGCTGGGGAAGATCAAGGACATTGCGGCCGGCAGCCTGACCGATGACGGCACACCGGTGCTGATTTTCGATGTGGAAGACATGCAGCGCTCGGTGGAGAAGCTCGTGTCGGAAGGCCGCATCGAACGGGTGCGCCAGGCCGGCGCCGATGCCACGGCTGTGCGTCGCAGGCGCGTGCTGGTGGTCGACGATTCATTGACCGTGCGCGAGCTGGAGCGCAAGCTGCTGGCCGGGCGCGGCTACGACGTGAGCGTGGCCGTCGACGGCATGGACGGCTGGAACGTGCTGCGCGCGGAGCCGTTCGACCTCGTCATCACCGACGTCGACATGCCGCGCATGGACGGCATCGAGCTGGTGACCCGCATCCGTGGCGACGCGCGGCTGGCCCAGTTACCGGTGATGATCGTGTCGTACAAGGATCGCGAGCAGGACCGCGAGCGCGGCATGCAGGCCGGTGCCGACTACTACCTGGCAAAGGGCAGTTTCCACGATACCGCGCTGCTCGATGCCGTGCGGGACCTGATCGGCGAGGCACGTACATGAAGATCGGCATCGTCAATGACTCCGGACTGGCCGTCGCCGCGCTGCGCCGCGCGCTGGCCCTGGACAGTACGCTGGAAATCATCTGGGTAGCCGGCAACGGCGAACAGGGCGTGCAGATGGCCGCGACGCAAACGCCCGACCTGATCCTGATGGACCTGCTGATGCCCGTCATGGACGGCGTGGAAGCCACGCGCCGCATCATGGCGGCCACACCGTGCGCGATCGTCGTCGTCACGATGGACCTGGGCCGCAATGCAAACCAGGTGTTCGACGCGATGGGACACGGCGCGATCGATGCGGTGGACACACCCACGCTGACCCAATCCGATGCAACGCTGGCGGCCGGCCCGCTGCTGCGCAAGATCCGCAATATCGGGCGCCTGCTGGGCGGCCGCGCGCAAGCGCCGCACACGCTGGCTGCCGCATCGTCCGCGCCGGCCGCGCCACGGCTGGTGGCGATTGGCGCATCGGCGGGCGGCCCGGCGGCACTGTCCGCGCTGCTGGGCGCGCTACCCATTAATTTCGGCGCCGCGGTGGTGGCCGTGCAGCACGTCGATGAAGCGTTCGCGCAAGGCATGGCCGAATGGCTCGACGCGCAATGCCCGCTGCCGGTGCGCATCGCGCGTGCCGGCGAGACGCCACAGGCCGGCGCAGTGCTGCTGGCCGGCACCAACGACCATCTGCGGCTGGTGACTGGCGCACGCATGACCTACACGCCCGAGCCGGGCGACTACCTGTACCGCCCTTCCATCGACGTGTTTTTCGAAAGCGTGGTGGAACACTGGCGTGGCGAGGCCGTGGGCGTACTGCTGACCGGCATGGGCCGCGACGGTGCCCAGGGCCTGAAGGCCATGCGCGACCGAGGCTTCCTGACCATCGCGCAGGACCAGGCCACCAGCGCCGTCTACGGCATGCCAAAGGCCGCCGCCACGCTTGGCGCGGCCCAGGAGATTCTGCCGCTGTCGCGTATCGCGCCACGGCTGGTCCGGGCCTGCGGCGGCCAGGAGACAACAAGACACAAGGGGTAAGAGGAAATGCCTAGAAATGGGAATGCGGCCGATCCATCGGCCTCTGGAAACGAATACCTGGCGATGGTTCTGCTGGTCGATGACCAGGCCATCATCGGCGAGGCCATCCGCCGCGCACTGGCGGGCGAAGCCGACATCGACTTCCACTATTGCGCGGACCCCGAGCAGGCGGTGGCGGTAGCGGAGCGCACCCAGCCAACCGTGATCCTGCAGGACCTGGTCATGCCCGGCACCGATGGTCTGACGCTGGTGCGCCGCTACCGCGAGAATCCTGGCACGCGCGACATTCCGATCATCGTGCTCTCCACCAAGGAGGAACCCACGATGAAGAGCGCCGCTTTTTCGGCGGGCGCCAACGACTACCTCGTCAAGCTGCCCGATACGATCGAGCTGGTGGCCCGCATCCGTTACCACTCGCGCTCGTACCTGAACCTGCTGCAACGTGACGAGGCGTATCGCGCCCTGCGCCAGAGCCAGCAGCAGTTGCTGGAGACCAACCTCGAACTGCAGCGCCTGACCAATTCCGATGGCCTGACAGGTCTATCCAACCGGCGCTATTTCGATGAGTACCTCGGCGCCGAATGGAAGCGCGCGCAGCGCGAACAGACGCAGCTCGCGCTGCTGATGATCGACGTGGACGCATTCAAGGCCTACAACGACACCTATGGCCACGTGGCGGGCGACGAAGTGCTGCGCCGCGTCTCCACCGTGATCCGCGAGAATTGCGCAAGACCGGCCGACCTGCCCGCGCGCTTCGGCGGCGAGGAGTTCTCGATGATCCTGCCCGCTACCTCGCCGGGTGGCGCGCGTCTGCTGGCCGAGAAAGTGCGGCGCTCGATCGAAACCCTGCGCATCGCGCACAGCGGATCGCCGACGAGCGGATTCGTCACGGTCAGCATTGGTGGCGCGGTCATGGTGCCCGACGGCGACAGCAACTTCAGCAAGCTCGTCGAAGCGGCCGATGCGGGCCTGTATCAGGCCAAGCGCAATGGACGCAACCAGGTGGTGATGGTGTAGTTTTTGCACGGGCGGCGGCGCGCTTACGTACGCACCTTACGTACGCGCCTTGCGTACGCATATTCGCTGGCGACACACGCCAGCGCCCCTGCCGGCATGGCACGCATTCTGCGAGACAGACGATTCCGCGTCGTCGCTCGCGCGACATCTTCTCCGTGACCTGCCCCTACCGCACGTCACGACACATCGGCCGTTACGGCTAACCTGCAGGTTGCTTTTCAAGGCGGGCCGCGTTTGACGTAGCGGCCCGCGTATCGCTGTCACCGCGCGCGACCGATGCTCGCGCACGCGAGGCTCGCGCACGCACTCGCATCGGCCTCATGACACGCCCCTGATGCGCTTTGCAAGAACTACATGTTTGAAACGCACGGACGAGTGTCAGGTCTGCAACCAAATTGTCGGACTCCTCCGACATCGAATTCGGAGCCGTGCGTCTGTCTCCGTTTTTCGTGGATGCCTATCGTTCCATCAAGGCAAGCGCAAT
>DAIOET010000133.1:0-1977 GCA_036746135.1 Cupriavidus sp. | reverse complement strand
TGCGTCTGTCTCCGTTTTTCGTGGATGCCTATCGTTCCATCAAGGCAAGCGCAATCACACAAGGCTGCCAGCTGAAACCGGCAGCAGAGCGCCGGTTTCACTAGCTCCGTCGTAGCCCGCATGTCCCGCTCGCTCCCTGACTTCCAACGGAAAAGAGGTGAACACATGACGCAATTCAGGAAAAGAATTATTCTGGGGCTCGCACTGGCAACGACCGCGATATTGGCAGCGTGCGGTGGCGGCGACGACGGCATCGATGACCGCATCGGCATCAGCAAGCCGGCGGTGCGCGTGATCCATGCAGTCACGGCCGGCCCCAATGTCGACGTGCTGCAGAATGGCGCGCTGACCGCACTGAAGAACATCCCCTACAAAACGGTTTCGGGCTACTTCGACGTATCCACCGGCAACAATCTTTTCGCATTCAATCTCGCGGGCACTGCCACGCAGATCGGCGCAACCACGGTGGATGCGCATACGGGCCACAAGTACACGGTGATCGCATTGCCGGGCACCACGTCGGCTGACGTCGCGCAGATCGACGATCCGTATGACAAGGGGATCATCTCCACCTCGGCCCGCGTGCGGACGTTCAATGCCTCGATCAACGCGCAGAACGTCGACGTTTACCTGACCACCCCGGCGGTCGATCTGAACTCGGTGCAGCCGAACATGGCGGCGGTCCAGTACAAGAACGCCGTGCCGGCTTCAGGGCAGGACTCGCAGTATGTGGACGGCGGCACCTATCGCCTGCGCATCACCACGGCGGGCACCAAGACCGTCATCTTCGATTCGGGTGCGCTGACCATCGACAAGAATGCCGACTGGCTGATCACGACGATCCCGGCGGACGGCTTTGGCGCCGTGGTCCCGAACAAGATCAAGGTGCTGGTGGCGCAGAGCAATACCAGCGACGCGACGGCCCAGGAACTGGTCACGCAGCAGTAGTCGCGGTAACAACCGGCTCGCCAGCGATCGCCCCGATGCCCTTGCGGCACGGGGCGTTTTTCATGCGCGGAAGAACCGCGACATCATTCGACGTCGCTCTTCAACACGTCGAGATGCGACAGGTAGGCGTCAAGCTCCGCCCGACCCTGGTCGGTAATCGTGTACACGCGGCCATTGCCTTCCACCAGTTCCGCGGTAATCGCGCGTGCCATCATCAGGCTGCGTAGCACCGGCCGCAGAGCGCGGATGTTCTTGTCGATGCCGCGCTCACGCAGGCGCTCCATCAGATGGAACACCGTTGACGGGCTGGACTGTACGAGCTTGAGCACGTAGAGCCGGGAAACGATCCGGTCGAGTGAAGGTGTTTTCATAGGCGCAGGTGACGCAGCCAGAGGTGCGGGAATTCTGATCATCGTGCGCAGCCCGTGATCGCTGGTTGCGGCCGGGCCTCTCATTGTCCTGTGATACTAAAAAAACGGGGTGCACGTATGGCACCCCGAAAGCTTGCTAGATGCGCGCCACCGAAGTGGCGCGGTAGTTCAGGAACGCCACGGAGCGTTATTCTTCCTGGAACGCTTCTTCGCGCTTCGCCTTGATCGACGGCAGCGCCACCACGGCCACCAGGGCGGCTGCGGCGATCAGCAGGCCCAGCGACAGCGGACGGGTGAAGAACACCGTGAACTCGCCACGCGACAGCAGCAGCGTACGGCGGAAGTTCTCTTCCATCATCGGTCCCAGCACGAAGCCCAGCAGCAGCGGAGCCGGCTCGCACTTGAGCTTCAGGAACAGGTAGCCGATCACGCCGAAGGCAGCCGCCATGAAGACGTCGAAAGTCTGGTTGTTGACCGAATAGACGCCGATGCAGCAGAACGTCAGGATGGCCGGGTACAGGAAGCGGTACGGCACGGTCAGCAGTTTCACCCAGATACCGATCATCGGCAGGTTCAGGATGATCAGCATCAGGTTGCCAATCCACATCGAGGCAATCAGGCCCCAGAACAGCGACGGGTTGCTGGTCATCACCTGCGG
>DAIOET010000132.1:0-9887 GCA_036746135.1 Cupriavidus sp. | reverse complement strand
GCCGATGGTGCAGGCCGCCGGCTTCGATCTGGTATGGTTTGGCATCTTCATCGTGCTGCTCGTGGAAATCGCGGAGGTCACGCCGCCAGTCGGCTTCAATCTCTTCGTGCTCCAGAGTATGACCGGCAAGGACAGCAACTACATCGCGCGCGTGTCCCTGCCATTCTTCATGATGATGGTGGTTGCCATCGGCATCATCACCGTCTGGCCATCCGTGGTCACCTGGCTGCCCGACGTGGTGATGGCGAAGGAGCTCAAGTAAACCGCGTTCCTCAACAGGACATCTGCCCGGATGAACGTCATCGTGATTGGCGCCGGCGCCATCGGCGTCTGCTCGGCCTGGTACCTGCGCCAGGCCGGCTTCAACGTCACCGTGCTGGAACGGCGCGGCGCGGCCGCGCAGGAAGCCAGCTTCGGCAATGCCGGCGTGATCGCGCCCGGCTATGTCACGCCGTGGGCCGCGCCCGGCATGCCGGGCAAGATCCTGCGCGCGCTGTTCCAGCGCGAATCGCCGGTGCTGTTCCGCCCAAGCGCCGACCCTGCGATGTGGCGCTGGATTGGCCGCTGGCTGCGGGAATGCGACGCCGAACGCTACCGCGCCAACAAGCTGCGCATGCAGCGCCTTGCCTTCTACAGCCGGGAATGCCTTCACCAGCTACGCGAGGAGCTGGCCATCGATTACGAGCAGTCGCGCGGTTACCTGCAACTGTTCCGCACCCAGCAGGACCTGGATCTGGCGGCGCCGGCACTGGCTCTGCTGCGCGAGAACAAGGTACCCCATCAACTCGTGGACGCACCCGGCTGCCGGCGCATCGAGCCGGGGCTGACCGATGACACACCGCTCGCGGGCGGCCTGCACCTGCCCGAGGACGAGTCGGGCAACTGCCCCATGTTCGTGCGCCGCCTGCATCAGCACGCCGAAGCGGCCGGCGTGCAATTCCGCTTTCAGACGGATGTGGCACGGCTGAGCATCGGCAAGTCCGGGACGCTGTCGGTAGAACTGGTACCCGCGCAACGCGGCGCCGCTCCCGAAATCCTTACCGCCGACCGCGTGCTGGTTGCCGCCGGCGTGGGCAGCCCCCGCCTGCTGCGCCCGCTGGGGTTGAGGGTGCCGCTTTATCCGGTCAAGGGCTACTCAGCCACCGTCATGGTGCGCGACGAACTGCAGGCGCCGCTCGGTGCGCTGATGGACGAATCGTTCAAGGTGGCCATTACGCGCATGGGCAACCGGCTGCGCGTGGCCGGCACGGCGGAACTGGGTTCGCGCCGGTTGGACCTGCGGCCAGCCGCACTGAATACGCTGATCAAGGTGGCACGCGACTGGTTTCCGGTAGCCGGCCACTATCAGGAAGCCACGCTCTGGGCGGGTGCGCGGCCAATGCTGCCCGACGGGCCGCCGCTGATCGGGGCTACCAGGGTGCCGGGACTCTTCCTGAATCTGGGCCACGGTTCGACGGGCTGGGCGATGAGCTGCGGATCGGGCAAAATTGCCGCAGATCAGATTGCCGCCAGTGCAGGCCGGGGCGGCGGCCCGTCCATCGACATGGAGGGGCTGACCCCGGCGCGCTACCGCCTGGCGCCCGCGTGACAAGGACATGAATACCGTAGTGCCACCAGCCCCCGCACCTGCCGAGAACGCGCCCGAGTGGTTCACGCTGGACGCTGCCGGCAGCGATGCGACGCCGCTCTACGATGTGGCCACGATTCGCCATATCGAACAGGCCGGCCTTGATGCGACCCCGCCTTTCACACTGATGTCGCGCGCCGGCGCCGCGGCCGCCGACTGGGTCCACCACCACGTACCCAGCGGGCGCATCCTGTTCCTCGCAGGGCGTGGCAACAACGGCGGCGATGCGCTGGTAGCGGCCACGCGCCTGCACCAGGCCGGGCGCCTGGTCGAGGCATGGCTGATTGCGGAAGCCGACCGGTTGCCTGCCGATGCCGCGCGAGCGTGGTTCGAGGCACGCACCGCCGGGGTGCCGCTGCTCGCCATGCATCCCGACGCCGATACCGCATTGCCGCCGTGGCCCACCGGCTGCGTCGCGATTGTCGATGGCCTGCTTGGCATCGGCCTGAACCGCGCCGCCGATGGCGACGTGGCGCGCTGGATTGCCCACCTCAATGACTCGCACCTGCCGGTGTATGCGCTCGACATTCCCAGTGGCCTGTTTGCCGATACTGGCGCGGGGCAGCCGGCTATCCGCGCGCGGCGCACGCTGACATTCCTGGCGGCCAAGCCTGGCCTGCTGACCCTCGATGGCCGCGACTGCGCGGGTAGCATCGACATCGCCCCGCTCGGGTTGGACTATCCGCCGCCCGAGCGGCCCGTGGCCATCGTCAACCAGCCCGGCGCCTTTGCACACGCGCTGCCGCGCCGCGACCATGCCGCCAACAAGGGCCGCTTCGGCAGCCTGGCGGTGATTGGCGGCAACCACGGCATGACCGGCGCGCCGCTGCTTGGCGCGCGCGCGGCACTGCATCTTGGCGCGGGCCGCGTGCACGTGGGATTTTTGGCGCAGCCGGCGCCGAGCATCGATCCGGTGCATCCCGAACTGATGCTCCATCCCGTTACCGAACTGGCGCTCGACACGATGTCCGCGTTCGTTGCCGGACCCGGCATGGGCAGCGGCACGGCCGCACGCAAGCAGCTTGCGCAGTTGATCGACGTCTGCGCCAATGCGGAACCGCCACTGCCACTGGTGCTAGACGCGGATGCGCTGAATCTGCTGGCCGCCGATGAAACGCTCAAACAGCAGCTGACAGACAGCGGGCTCGACTACGTCATGACGCCGCACCCGCTGGAGGCCGCGCGCCTGCTTGGCGCCAGCGTCGCCGACGTGCAGCGCGACCGCCTGGCCGCAGCGCAGGCGCTGGCGGCGCACTGGCAGGCCACCGTGGTGCTCAAGGGGTCGGGCACGGTGATCGCCACGCGCGAGAACGCGCCGGTCACCATCAATCCGACTGGCAATGCGGGGCTTTCCACGGCCGGTACCGGAGATGTGCTGGCCGGCATGATCGGAGCGCTGCTGGCACAGGGTATGCCGCCGCTGACAGCGGCGCGCGCAGCGGTGTGGATCCACGGCCGCGCGGCGGACCGTCTCGTCGAGGGCGGCACCGGACCGGCGGGGCTGACCGCAAGCGAACTCTACCTGCCCGCTCGCACCATCTTCAATGCGCTGCTGCAAGGCGGCGACGCATGACCCAGGCTGCGACACTCAATGGCGGCACAGGCGGCGAACACACGCGCCGGCATCTGCTGACGGGCATTGCGCTGCTTGTGATCGGCCAATGGATCCTGAGCCTGCTGGACGCGACCGGCAAGACGCTGACCCAGCAGGGCCTGCCCGTCGTGGCGGTGGCCTGGGTACGCTACCTGGGCCACGTGGTTGCCATCTTCCTGCTGATCGGCCCGGCCCGCTGGCGGCAGCAATCGCGCCCTGCCGCACCGCGCCTGCAGTGGCTGCGCGGCGCGTTGATGCTGGCTTCGACTCTGGTGTTCTTCAGCGTGTTGAAGCTGATGCCGCTGGCGACCGCCACGGCGCTGAACTTCTGCGCACCATTGATCGTCGTGGCGCTGTCACCGTGGCTGCTTGGCGAACGACCGGGCGCGCATGTGCGCTGGACGCGCTGGATCGGCGTTGGCATTGGCTTTGCCGGCATGCTGGTCGTGGTGCGCCCAGGCGGCGAACTCGATGCGTTTGGCGTGTCGCTGGGACTGCTGTCGGCCTTGCTGTTCGCCCTGCTGCAGATGCTGACGCGGCGCATTGCCGCCCACGATGCGCCGATGACTACGCTGATCCAGAGCGGTGTGACGGGTGCCGCGCTGACCACGCTTCTGGTGCCCTTCTTCTGGTTCGAGGCGATGCCGACGCCCATGCAATGCGCGCTGCTGCTGTCGGCGGGCGTGACGGGGTCACTGGGGCACTACTTTGTGATCCGTGCCTTCCAGTACGCCGATGCCTCCTTTCTGAGTCCGTTCCTGTATCTGCAGATATTCTCCGCCACAGTGGTGGGGTACTTCGCGTTCGATCACCTGCCGGACTGGACGACGGCACTGGGCATCGCCGTGATCTGCGCGGGGGGTGTATTCGTGGCCGGTGGCGAACCGCTGCTGCGCCGCATTGCCGGGCGCCTGCGGCGCTGACGCGCAGATCCGCGCACAAAAAATCGAGTCGGGTGCCTGACAGCGTGCACGTCAGACAATGACCGATAGGGCCAGGAGGGCCGGCCTGCTAACGTTTTAGGCATACCGCAAGTGCCGTTACTTTTTGCTGCTACTTTCGGCTTTTGACATCACATCGGAGCGATATACTTGCGTTCAGATCGGCCTTGCCGCTCGCTCCACGCCTAAGACACCCAGAATCACGCATGCCGACTGAATTCCACGCCTGGACCGCCCTTCGCCAACACCACGACGCCATCCGCCACACGCCGATACAGCAGTGGTTTGCCGACGCCGAGGCTGCCCGCCGGGTCGAGGACTTCTCGCTGGAAGCCGCTGGCCTGTACCTCGATTTCTCGAAGAACCGCATCACGTTCGAAACCTTCGCGCTGCTCATGAAGCTCGCCGAGGAAGCAGGCGTGACCCAGCGCCGCGACGCCATGTTCGCGGGCGAGCATATCAACACCACCGAGGACCGCGCGGCGCTGCACGTCGCGCTGCGGGCCCTGCCCGATGCGCCGTTCAAGGTTGACGGCGCGTCTGTCATGCCGGGCATCCACGATGTCCTGCACCGCATGCGCGATTTCGCCGCACGCGTGCGCACTGGGGCGTGGAAGGGCTTCAGCGGCCGGACCATCACCGACATCGTCAGCATCGGCATCGGTGGCTCGGACCTTGGCCCGCGCATGGTCTGTCGCGCGCTGGCCCACCTGGCGGACCCGCACGGTCCGCGTATGCATTTCGTTTCGAATGTCGACGGCACGGAACTCGCCGAAACGCTGGTGCGACTGGACCCTGCCCGCACACTGGTCATCGTGTGTTCGAAGACGTTCACCACGCTGGAGACGATGGCCAACGCGTGCAGCATGCGCGACTGGTTCCTGCGCAATGGCGTGGCTGAGAACCAGCTGGCCCGCCATTTCGTGGCCGTGTCCACCAACCGCGAGGCGGTGGTGAAGTTCGGCATCGATCCGGCCAATATGTTCGAGTTCTGGGACTGGATCGGCGGACGCTTTTCGCTTTGGTCATCCGTTGGCCTGTCGATTGCGCTGGCCATCGGCTTCGACGCATTCGAAGATCTGCTGCTGGGCGGCCGGGCAATGGACGATCACTTCCGCACCGCGCCGCTGGCGCGCAACATGCCAGTGGTCATGGGCATGCTGGGCGTCTGGTACCGCAACTTCTTCGGCATGCCCACCAGTTGCATGGCGCCGTATTCGACATCGCTCGAACTGTTTCCCGCATTCCTGCAGCAGTTGGAAATGGAAAGCAACGGCAAGTCGGTCCAGCTTAACGGTGACCCCGTGCAGGTGGACACCTCCCCTGTGGTCTGGGGCACGGCAGGCACCAACGGTCAGCATGCGTACTTTCAGATGATCCATCAGGGATCGCAGATCGTGCCCGTGGATTTCGTGGCCCCGCTGGTGCCGCCGCGCGATTTGCCCGGCCACCACGCCAAGCTGCTGGCCAACTGCTTTGCCCAGGCCGAGGCGCTGATGCGCGGCCGTAGCGCCGAAGAATTACGCACGGCGGGCGTGACCGACGAATCGCGCATTCCGCATATGGTGTTCGACGGCAACCGCCCCAGCAACACGCTGCTGATGGACGACCTCACCCCGCACGTGCTGGGCGCATTGATCGCGCTCTATGAACACCGCACGTTCGTGCAGGGCGTGGTGTGGAATATCAACTCGTTTGATCAGTGGGGCGTTGAGCTAGGCAAGATCCTGGCGCGGCCGATCGAGCAGGAACTCACTGGCCAGGGCAAAGCTACGCACGATGCATCGACCGCCGCGCTGATCGCCCGCGCACAAGGCGTGTTGAGCCGCGGCTAAACGCGGGACAGGGATGGCGGCCGCGCTGGCCGCCACCTATCGATTCAAACTTCGGTACCCATCAGTTCATCGCTGGCCACCCGGCCGGCGTCGATGGTCAGGATACGGCCGCAGCGCGCCGCCACGGAGCGGTCGTGCGTGACCAGCACCAACGTGGACCCGGCGTCGCGATTGAGTTCGAACATCAGCGCGATCACGGCCTCACCGGTCGCCGTGTCCAGGCTGCCGGTCGGCTCGTCGGCAAACAGGACGTCGGGACGCGCCACGAAGGCACGCGCCAGGGCCACGCGCTGCTGCTCGCCACCGGACAGCGTACGCGGATAGTGAGTCAGCCGCTTGGCCAGCCCTACCCGCTCCAGCATTTCCGTGGCACGCTCACGCACACCCGCTGTCTCGCCGCGCAGCTCCAGCGGCAGCATCACGTTTTCGAGTGCCGTCAGATGCCCGACCAACTGAAACGACTGGAACACAAAGCCGACGTGGCGACCGCGCAGCGCCGCACGCTGGTCTTCGTCAAGCTGGAAGATATCGTGCCCATGCAGCCGCACGGAGCCGGTGCTCGGCAGATCCAGCCCGGCAAGCAGGCCCAGCAGCGTGGATTTGCCGGAACCCGATGCGCCGACGATCGCCAGCGTTTCGCCGGCCGTGACGGAAAACGAGACGTCGTGCAGAATCGTCAGCGAACCCGTCGTGTCGGCTACGGTCTTTCCGAGTGACTCGACAGCAAGAATGGAAGAGGACATGCGCGAGAAGATTGCAAACGTTGGGCGCCGGCGGATGCTGGCTGCTTGTTGTGCGACAACCGTCGCCCTGCTTTGTTCACTAACGCTGCCCGCCGCGGCGCAGACACCAGCCGGCGCACCGACCGGGCCAGCGGTATTGATACTGGGCGACAGCCTGTCAGCCGAATACGGCATTGCACGCGGCACTGGCTGGGTCAGCCTGCTTCAGGAACGCCTGCGTGGCGAGCGGTTCGATTATAGCGTCGTGAATGCCAGTATCAGCGGCGAAACCACGGTTGGCGGAAAGACCCGGCTCCCTGATCTGCTCAAGCGGCACAAGCCGGCCATCGTCGTCGTGGAACTGGGCGCCAACGACGCGCTGCGCGGCCTTTCCCTGCCGTCGACCGAATCCAACCTGCGAAGCATCATTGGCGATGCGCAGAAGGCCGGTGCCAAGGTGGTGCTCGTCGGCATGCGTATTCCGCCGAACTACGGCGCCGACTATACCGAGCGATTCTTCGGCCTGTTTCCTAAGCTGGCCAAGGAATACCGTACCCAGCTCGTGCCATTCTTCCTGGACAAGGTGGTGACGCGGCCCGAGTGGTTCCAGGAAGATCGGATCCATCCGACATCGGCGGCACAGTCCACGCTGCTCGACACTGTGTGGCCGGCACTGAAGCCGATACTCAAGTCACCCCACAAGGCTGGCTGAGACTAGGAAGCAACAGCAAGAAAAAGCCCCTGCAGGTTTGCACCTGCAGGGGCTTTTTGCTGGGGCACGCTACGGGCGGCGCGTCAGTTCGCAGCCGCCTCGCTGGCGGGCGCCGCATCGCCGGCCTTCGGCGGACGCAGTACCTTCACCTTGGCCTGTGCCTTCAGTGCCTCGTAGTAGGCGGCCAGCTCGGTCTGACCAGCCAGCTGGCTCAGTTGTTGCGCGTCGGCATCGCGCTGGCCCGCATTCGTCTGCGGCGGCGTAGCCACCTTGGTAATGCGATAGAGCGCGTAACCGTCGGCACCCAGATCCACACCGACCACGGACGGCAGCTTGGTGGCATCGGCGCGCATGATGGCATCCACGGCCTTCGGCGACAGGCCATCGGCCTTGGCACGCGACACCGTCATTGCCGGACCGAAGCCGGTGGCGCTGTCAGCCTTCTTGAGCGCTTCCAGCTTCGCCTCGCCATCCTTGCGGGCCAGCTCGGCTGCCTGCTGGGCGATATAGGCCTGGCGCACCTGCGCTTCCACGTCCTCGAACTTGCGGGCCGCGGCCGGGCGGTAATCAACGATGCGCGCTGCAACCAGCGTCGTCGGGCCAACCTGAATGGCTTCGGTGTTGCGCTTGTTCTTGATTGCGTCGTCGCTGAACAGCGCCTTCAGAACCTTCTCGTTGTTCAACGGATTGTCCTTGCCCAGCGCAGGGTTCGGATTGCGCGTCACGTTGTCAGCCGTCTGGATCGTCAGCTTGAACTTGTCGGCCGCCGGCTTGAGGCTGTCGGACTGTTCGTAGACCGTGTTGCCAAAGGCATCGGCCTGTTCCGCGTACTTCTTGCTGGCCAGCTGCTTCTTCAGCTCGGCTTCGAGTTCCGGACGCACTTCATCCAGCGGCTGGGTGGCCGCGGGCTTGATACCGGTGAGCTTGATGATGTGGTAGCCGTAGTCGGTCTCCACGAGATCGCTGATCTGGCCATCCTTGAGCGCGTACATGGCGTCCTCGAACGGCTTGACCAGTGCACCACGTCCCATGAAGCCGAGGTCGCCACCCTTCTCCGCCGAACCCGGATCCTGCGAATTCTTCTTCGCCACGTCGGCGAACGTTTCGGGATGCTTGCGCACGTCGTCGAGCAGCTTCTGGGCCTTTTCCTTCGCTGCCTTACGATCCGCTTCCTTGGCATCCTTCGGAACCGTGATCAGGATGTGGCTGGCGCGTCGTTGCTCTTCGGTGCGGAAGCGCTGGGCGTTGCTGTCGTAGTAGGACTTCAGCTCCTCCGGCGTCACGGCCTGGCTGGCCGCCAGTGCATCGCCAGACAGCACCACGTATTCGACCTTGGCCTGCTCGGGCGTCCTGTAAGCCGAAAGGTGGGCTTCATAGTAGGCCTTCAGCGCCGCGGCATCGGGCGTGACCTTCGACATAAAGTCGGCCGGCTTGAAGTTCAGGGCCTGCACCTCACGCTGCTGGTCGCGGATAGCGATCAGGCGATCGAGCAGCGACTTCGGAACGAACGCGGTAGTACCGACGGCGCTGCCGAGCTGCTGCGTGGCCAGTTCGAAACGCATGCGCGCCTCGAGCTGATCAGGCGTCATGCCCTGCTGGGCCAGCAGCGCCACATAGGCCTTCTCGTCGAACTTGCCATCCGAGCCATACAGTTGCGCGATCGCAGGAATGGTCGAGATCGCCTGGCGCAGTTGTTCCTTGGTGACGGTCAGGTTCTTCTTTGCCGTGGCATCGGCCACCACGCGTTGCTGGATCAGTTGATCCAGCACGGACTGGCGTGCGGCAGCACCCTCGAACATGCGCGGATCGTAGTTGTTCCCAAGCATCTGGCGCATGCGCTCGCTCTGGTCCCGCACCACGTTGTCAACTTCCTGCACGGTGATGGTACGTCCATCGACCTTGGCAAGATCGTGCGAACTGTCCATGAAGCGCGAGTAGCTCTCGACACCAAAGAACACGAACGACGGGAAGACAAGCACCAGCAGCAGCATAAGCATCAGGCGCCGGTTGTTACGTACGAAATCAAGCATGCTGTTCGGGTTAATGGGTTGGGCCTTGGGCCGACGGTCAAACCTTGCGATTCTAGCAGGAGCGGAACGACTGACCTGCGGAATATGTGGCGAGAGATGGTGTTGAGTCAGGAATCGCCACGATACGGCGACACCTTCGCGCCCCGCACGATAGCCGCATGGCTGGCATTCCTCATGCTTGGCACCCTGGGAATCCGTTGCCGATATCGCCTTGGACGATACAAATAAAAAAACCCGCTTGCGCGGGCATTTTTTATTTGGCGGAGTGGACGGGGCTCGAACCCGCGACCCCCGGCGTGACAGGCCGGTATTCTAACCAACTGAACTACCACTCCAGATTGGGCCCTTTTTCGGCTGCATCGCAACGGTCAAGTGTGGTGGGTGCTGAGGGGTTCGAACCCCCGACCTACGCCTTGTAAGGGCGCC
>DAIOET010000131.1:0-10010 GCA_036746135.1 Cupriavidus sp. | reverse complement strand
CGGCTTTTGCAACCCAACTACAAGGAGCCATTTGTCCCATGAAAATCGGAAAAACTTTAAAGATTTCCGTGCTGGCAGTTGCTGTGTCTGCCGCACTGTCCACCACCACGCTGATGGCGCAGGCAAATGAGACGCCGAACAGTTTCTGGTGGCCGGAGCAACTGGACCTGCGGCCATTGCGATTCAATTCGGCGGAATCCGACCCCATGAGCAAGGCCTTCAACTATGCGGAGGAATTCAAGACGCTGGACATCCAGGCCGTCAAGCGGGATATCGCCGTCGTCATGAAGACCTCCCAGTCCTGGTGGCCGGCGGACTTCGGCAACTATGGGCCGTTCTTTATTCGCATGGCCTGGCATGGGGCCGGTGTCTATCGCATCTCCGACGGCCGGGGCGGCGCTTCCGGCGCGCAGCAGCGGTTTGAACCGCTTAATAGCTGGCCGGACAATGTGGGGCTGGACAAGGCTCGGCGTCTGCTGTGGCCGGTCAAGCAAAAGTACGGCCGGAAAATCTCCTGGGGCGATCTCATGGTTCTGGCCGGTAATGTCGCCCTGGAAGAAATGGGCTTCAAGACCTTTGGCTATGCCGGTGGGCGCGTGGACGACTGGGAAGCCGAAATGGTGAACTGGGGTCCGGAAAAGAAAATGCTCGCCCATCAGCGTACCGATGCGAAGGGAACCCTGAAGAGGCCGCTCGGGGCAACGGAGATGGGCCTTATTTACGTCAATCCCGAAGGGCCGGGCGGAAAACCGGACCCGCTGGCTTCAGCGAAGGAAATTCGAGAGACCTTTGGCCGAATGAGCATGGACGATGTCGATACCGTTGCGCTCATCGCCGGCGGACATACGTTCGGGAAGGCGCACGGCGCGCACAAACCGGCGTCCTGCGTAGGAAAAGAGCCGGCCGCCGCTGCCATCGAAGAGCAAGGTCTGGGCTGGGCCGGCAAATGCGGAACGGGCCACGGCGTGGATACCGTCAGCAGCGGCCTGGAGGGCGCGTGGTCTACCAATCCGACACGCTGGACCCACGAATTCCTGACATGGCTCTATAGCTTCGATTGGGAAACGACAAAGGGTCCCGGCGGAGCGATTCAGTGGGTACCCAAGAACAACGCGAGTGCCAATTTTGTCCCGGATGCCCACGATCCGACAAAGCGGCACAAGTTGATGATGTTCACCACGGACATCGCGCTGAAAGAGGATGCGGAGTATCGGAAGATCTCAAAACGGTTCCTTGAGCATCCCAAGGAATTCGAGCAGGCGTTTGCCAAGGCGTGGTTCAAGCTCATGCATCGTGACTTGGGACCCAAATCCCGTTACCTCGGCGCCGACGTGCCCAAGGAAGATCTGATCTGGCAAGACCCGATCCCCAAGGTCGATCACAAGCTGGTGGACGACAACGACGTTGCCAAGCTAAAAACTACCGTTCTGAAATCCGGGCTGACAATCCCGGAACTGGTCAGGACCGCCTGGGCGTCGGCGGCAACCTTCCGGGTGACCGATATGCGTGGCGGTGCCAACGGCGCGCGTATTCGCCTGGCGCCTCAGAAGGATTGGGGCGTCAACGATCCCGCCGAGCTTGCCAAGGTGTTGAATCGTCTGGAAGCCATTCAGAAGGATTTCAATCTCGCACAGAAGGCAAGCGGAAAGAAAATATCGCTGGCCGATATGATCGTGCTGGGTGGGACGGCCGCCGTGGAAGAGGCGGCCAGGAAGGGCGGCCAGAAGGTACAGGTTCCGTTCACACCGGGCAGAATGGACGCATCGGCGGAACAGACGAGCGTTCAGTCCTTCGCGGTGCTTGAACCGGTGGCGGACGGCTTCCGCAATTACTACGGCAATCAAAGTCTCCGTTCCCCGACGGAAATGCTGATCGAACGCGCGAGTTATCTGAATCTGAGGGTTCCGGAAATGACGGTTCTGGTCGGTGGCATGCGGGCGCTGAACGCCAATGCCGGAAGCTCCCGCCTTGGCGTCCTCACGGACCGTCCCGGCACGCTGAGCAATGACTTCTTCGTCAACCTGCTCGATATGTCGACCAAATGGTCGAAGTCTTCCACGGCGCAGGGCATGTACGACGGTCTGGATCGTGCGACTGGCAAGGTCAAGTGGCAGGCTACGCCGGTTGATCTGATCTTCGGGTCCAACTCTGAGCTGCGCGCCGTCGCGGAAGTCTATGGCTCGGACGACAGCAAGGAGAAGTTCGTCCAGGACTTTGCCAAGGCATGGGTCAAGGTCATGAACCTGGATCGTTTCGATCGGATCTGATCTCGGTTCGAAGCGCCCGATTCGACACAACGGGTTGAATCGGGCCTGACGCGCCCCAGGCACGAAAGCGGCCTTTGTTTGCGGCAGGTGTCGTTATCTATACTGGCCCTGTCGCGTGCATGCCGCACGTGGGGGAGCCAGCCATGACACTGAGCCGAATCGCCGTTCTCCTGCTGCTGCCGATCAGCCTGGCCGGCTGCGTATCGATCAGTAGCAGCGATCCCAATCCACCGCAATCTTCAACCGTGGTCACGCCCGCGGGCAGCGGGACCAAGGTCTGTAGCCCTGGACCCTGCTAGGGCGCCGGGCCGTCCGCCTGCCGTGCGTCTTGCCGCGCGGCCGCCAGCTCGCGCACTTGGCGCATGACGCCCTCGGCGAACAGCACGGGGCCGTGCATCGGGATGCCGGCTTCGCGCAGCGCGTCCG
This sequence comes from Cupriavidus sp., assembly GCA_036746135.1. Taxonomy (GTDB): domain Bacteria; phylum Pseudomonadota; class Gammaproteobacteria; order Burkholderiales; family Burkholderiaceae; genus Cupriavidus. The sequence goes on along the minus strand of DAIOET010000131.1, from coordinate 7,317 downwards.
CCGTCCAGGTGTTGCAGGTATAGAAGCCGTTGTAGCGCGCGGTGGACCCGAAGTAGAGGCCTCCGGTATAGGGGCCGTCGCCCAGGCCCACCGGCTCCCCTGCGTGATTCGTCTGGACCGACCGGTTCAGGAATGCACGCAGCCGTTCGATGCCGTTGTCATCGACATCCAGCTCCACCACATTGTCATTGCCGAAAGCGGCGGCAGGCGTATCGCGCAGGATCGTGACCAGCAGCGCACCCTCGCCAGGCAATAGTGCCGAAAGCAGTGTCATCGGGCCGCGCTCGCGGCTGATCAGGTAGTGACGGTCGCCGAATCCGATACAGAGGAAGGTGGACCCGTCATAGCCCCGCGTCAGGCGCAGCAGTTGCGCATCGGCATCGGCCGTGCGCAGGCAGACGTCGGTATGCCAGTCGCGCTCGACCACCGCGATGCGGGTGGCCGGCTGGGTTGCCAATGCCGCCGGTGCCGTCGTGCAGCCGGACATGGCAACGGCGACAATCGCAGCTACGAGCACGAACCGCTGACGGGTTGGCATGATCAGGCGGCCACCGTGCGTTCGATCAACCCGATCATCGCCGCGTGAAACTGGCGGACGTCGCCGCCGGCTTCTATCTCCAGTGCTGCCCGGTCGAAGGCGGCCGACAGTAGCGCCGCCAGGGCATCGACCGGTGCATCCTCGGGCAGGCCGTGGCCGACCGCTGCCTGCAGGCCCTCGCGCAGGGTGCGGCCGGCATGCCGGGCGTCGAGCGAGAACATGGCAGACGCGCCCAGCACCGCCGGGCCATCGACCAGCAGGAGTTGCGTGCGTCCCGGCACGGTCATCGCCCGCAGGTAGGCCAGGCTGCCCGCCACCAGCGCGTCGCGCACGGCCAGGTCGTCCGGCGCGGCGTTCTCGATTTCCTGCGCCACGGCACGCGCTTCGTCTTCGAGGATGGCGCGAAACAGGTCCTGCTTATCCGTGAAGTGGTGGTACAGCGCGCCGCGCGTGATGCCGGCGGCGGCCACGATTTCGGGCGTCGAAGTTGCCGCGTATCCCTTATGGATCAACAGTTCGCGGGCGGCTGCCAGCAGCGCGCCGCGCGTCGCCGCCGTCCGTTCCTGGTTCGAGCGTGCTTTTTTATCTTCCATACATACAGTCTGTATGTTATAAATTCCGTAAAAGATGCAGGCTGTATGTTACGTCAGCAATGCCGCGAGCGCCAATACGCACGCCGATGAACGAAGACCGTCATGGAGGTAACGATGAAGGCAACCAGCTACTACCCGGTAATCATGACCCGCGACGTTGGCGGCACGGCGGCGTTCTACGTCGAGCATTTCGATTTCCGGCCGGTATTCACGGCCGACTGGTATGTCCACCTGCAGTCTCAGGCCGATGCCGGTATCAACCTGGCCATCCTCGATGCCGACCATGACACGATTCCCCTGCCCGGGCGCGGCAAAACGGCAGCCGGACTGCTGCTGAACTTCGAGGTGGAAGACGTGGACGCCGTCCACGCGCGGCTCCAGCAGGCTGGACTGCCGATCCTGCTGCCGTTGCGTGACGAGGCTTTCGGCCAGCGCCACTTCATCACCGCGGACCCGAACGGCGTGATGCTGGACATCATCACACCGATTGCGCCGTCGGCCGAGTTCGCTGCGCAGTATGAAGCCGGCGCGCTGCCGGGCTGACCAGGCCGACGCTGACTCAGTCCGTATCGATGCGGGTCCGCATGCCCCATTTTTCGAAATGGGGCGTGAACGCTTCCAGAGTCAGCAGGCCCATGCATGGCATGGCGCCATGCGCCGTGAGCGTGCCGTCAGCCAACCTTGTGGCAAGCAGCAGCGTCGCCATGCAGGGGATTTCCGGCCCATTGCCATCGGGCGCGGTCAGCGACCATGCCGATACGCCGGGCCGGCCATCGGCGCGCGTGCCGCTCACGCGCACCAGCATGCCGCCATGCGGGCTGCCAAAGCGGTCCAGCAGCTTGCCGGACACGCGGTTGAGCCAGCCGGCATGGCGCGCCAATGGCAACGGCAGCCCGAGCCGGCGCAGCACGGCGGCGGTCCACAGCACCGCATGCTGGCTTTTCAGTTCAAGCGCCGCGCGAAACTCCACGGTCCGCACGCCGGCGTAGCGCAACGGGAACAGCGCCAGGTCGGGCACGTCGCAGGTAGCTGCCCAGCGCGTGCCAAGTCCGGAGAAATGAATCGTGCGGATGTTCTGCCAGCCGTGCGCCGGCTCCCAGCGGCCCTGGCGCAGACGAGGCACCGGGGCGCCGGCATAGCCGAACACGGCTTGCAGCGTGGCTTCGCCCCGTGGCGCCTGCTGGCCCGGTGCAATCGAGATCTGGATATCGTCGATGCTGTCAAAGTCCCGCGCCAGGCGGTCCACCACGGCCGATGAGAGTCCCGGCACGCTGCTGGCCCCGCTGATCGCGCAAACGCCGGCCGTCCGTGCGCGAGTGTCGAGCGCTTGCGCGAATCCGGCCACGAAATCGCGTCCGTCGGACAGGTCGATGTAGTGCGCACCGGCCGCGCAGGCGGCTTCGGCCACGCGATAGTCCTGACCCTGGAACGGCCCCGCGCAATGAATGACCAGACCGGGCCGTAGCGCAGCCAACTGCTGCGCGAAACCGGCTGCATTCATATCGATGGCGGCACTGCGCGGGCCAGCCGGCGCGCTGCGGCTTGCCGCGATGCATTCGATACCGGGAACGTCTGCCAGCGCGCGACAGATGCGCGCGCCGAAATTCCCCATGCCTCCCAGTACGATGACCCGCATGACGTGTCCTTGTTTTCTTGTTTTCGTTTTGGTTTTCGATGCCGTGCCGAGCTGGCTCAGCCCAGGGTCGGCTTGAACACCATCAGAAAGTAGACCACTACCATCGCGGCGAAGGCAGGATAGCCCAGCACTTCCCACCGGCGTGCATCGCGCCAGTAGCTGGCGGGCAGCGCCGTGCCCGCATGCCTGGCCACGGCGGCGGTGCGAGCCAGCCGCATCTGCAACCAGACCACGGGCAGCCAGCAGATGCCCGCCACCACGTAGAGCACCACTGCCGCGACGATCCACGGTGTGTGCCAAGGCCAGCCGGCCAGATGCGCGAGCCAGAAACCGGTCAGGGGCTGGATGACCACGGCCGGCGTGGTGAACCACCAGTCCGCGCGTACCACGAGCCGTGATACGGCGGCGATCACCGGTACGGAGCGTGTTCGGTTGGCAAAGAAGAAATAGAACGCGGTGCCGAATCCCGTGCCGACCAGCACCACCGACGACAGGATATGAACCGTCTTCAGCGTCAGATAAAGATTCACGTTGTTGTTCTGGTTATGCGATGCCGATTACCTGCAGACCCCAACCGGCCAGCGCGCAGGCGGCCACCACCGCCCACGGTGGCAGGCGCCAGACCGCGAGGGCGATCAGTGCCAGCAAGGCCAGCGCAAAGTCCGCTGGCGCCAGCACGGCGCTGGTCCAGACCGGATGATATAGGGCCGCCAGCAGCAGGCCCACCACCGCTGCATTGACGCCGGCCAGCGCCGCGCGCGTGGCACTCTGGCGGCGCAGCCGTTCCCAGAAAGGCAGCGCGCCGAGAACCAGCAGGAACGAGGGCGCAAAGATCGCCAGCACGCAGAGCGCACCGCCCGCCCAGCCATTCGGCGCCATCGTATTGGCGGCGCCGAGGAACGCGGCAAACGTGAACAGCGGGCCCGGTACGGCTTGCGCGGCGCCGTAACCGGCCAGGAACGTGTCGTTGTCGAGCCATCCGGACGGCACCACGGCGGCCTGCAGCAGGGGCAGCACCACATGGCCACCGCCAAACACCAGCGCGCCGGCACGATAGAAGGCATCGAACAGGGCAAGCGTATGGTCGCCGGACCCGCGTGCCGCAATGGGCAGCCCAACCAGCAGCGCGCCGAACGCGCACAGGCACAGCAGCGCCACGCCGTGGCTGACAGGTACCGACAGCGGTTCATGCGGCACGGCCTCGCCGGTGCGGAACAGCCGCGCGCCCACCAGTCCGGCCACGACCATCGCGCCAACCTGCCATACGGGCGACGGGGCGACGGTGACCACCACCGCGGTCAGTATCATCATTGTCAGACGCGGCGCATCGGGGCAGAGCGTGCGGGCCATGCCCCATACAGCCTGCGCCACCACGGCCACTGCCGCCACCTTGAGACCATGCAGCGCGCCCGCCGGAATGGCGTTGCCGTAGTGGGACAGCCCAATCGCGAACAGGATCAGCGCCACCGCCGAGGGCAGCGTGAAGCCGACCCACGCCGCCAGCGCACCGGCATAGCCGGCTCGCGACAGACCCACGACCATGCCGACCTGGCTGCTGGCAGGGCCGGGCAGAAACTGGCACAGCGCGACGATATCGGCATAGGCCGCTTCACTGAGCCAGCGCCGCCGGGCGACGAAAGCCTCGCGGAAATAGCCAAGATGGGCGACGGGGCCTCCAAAAGAGGTAAGACCCAGCCGGAGGAAGACGGCAAATACTTCCCAGGCAGCCGTCACGCCGCTGCTCCCGTGGTGCTGGCCAGTCGGATCGTTGCCACCAGCCCGGTGCCTTCCGACGCCGGACGATTGGCGAGTTCGATGGACAGGCCATGCAGCTCGGCGATGCGCCGCGCAATCGAGATGCCCAGCCCCGTGCCTTGCTCAAGCTGCCCGGCACCGCGGAAGAAGCGGCTGCCCAGCCGTGCAAGATGCTCCGGCTCGACGCCTGGCCCGTGATCGGCCACGACGATCCGGTCGGGTTCGAACGCAAGCGTGACGATCGACCCGGCCGGGCTGTAACGTAGTGCGTTATCCATCAGGTTGCGCAGCATGGTGCCAAGCAGGGTTGCGTCGCCGCATACGTCGAGCGGCGCGGCAGCCGCCCGCGGCCACACGATTTCCATGTCGACGTGGCGGCGTTCGGATAGCAGCAGGCAGTCGGAGAGCACCTGCTGCGAGACTTCGCGCCAGTTCACCGGCCCGCGCGAGGGCGGGGCGTTCTCGTCTTCGAGCAGGCTCATCGTCAGCAGTTGCGAAACGAGGTGGCCCAGGCGGTCGATGCCGGCTTCGACGTTGACAGCGGCCTGCGCGCGCTCGGCTGGGTCCGCCGAGCGGCGTGCCACTTCCCATTGCGCCTTCAACGCGGCGAGCGGGGTGCGCATCTCGTGCGCCGCGTCGGCCGTCAGCCGGCGCTCATGCTCAAGCAGTGCCGAGACGCGGTCGAGCAGCCGGTTCATCGCGCGGACCAGCGGCGCCAGTTCCTGCGGCACGTCTTGCGGCGAAATGGGTGTGGGGTCGCCGGGGGCGCGCGCGGCAATGTCGTGAGATAGAGTCAGCAACGGCCTCAGCATTCGGCGAACGCCCCATACCAGCAGCGTCGTCAGCAGGGGCAGCCCCAACACCCACGGCAGCACCTGGGCCTGCAGGTACGACACCATGAGCTCGTCGCGCTCGGCCACGATCTGGCCCACGCAAACACGCCAGCCGGCTACGGGATCATCGAGGTAGTAGAGGCGCCAGGGCAGTCCATCGATCGTCTGGTCGGTAAAACCGCGTACGCCAGGCAGGCGGGGCAGGCGGTCTCCGTCGGGATCGATGTGGAGCGGTTCGCCACTGGCGCGCCATGTCGCAATGGCCAGGTCGCCAAGACCGGCGGCGCCGAGGTCGCCCAGGTCGGTATCGCCGGGCGCGGGGCCGTTCAATGGCGCCGGCGACACCGCGTTGGCATGGACGAGGGGCAACACGGCCTGCATCTGCTGCGCCATGCGGACCATTGCCGTGTCGTACAGCTCGTTGATCTCCATGCGCGCATTCAGGTAGATCAGCAGGCTGGTCAGCGCCCAGGCAAACGCCACAGCCAGCAGGACGACCACGATCAGCCGTCGCTGCAGGGTCATGCATCTTCCCCGGTGCTGTCCTCGGTCGGTTGAGACTCCAGCGCATCGAGCGTGCCGAGCGTATAGCCCGCGCCGCGCAGCGTTCGCACGATGCCAGGATGGATCTTGCGCCGCAGGTGATGGATATGCACTTCGAGCGTGTTGCTTTCGGAGCCTTTTTCCCACTCGTAAAGCTTGTCGCGCAGGAATTCGCGCGTCAGCACGCGGTTGGGGTGGCTCAACAGCAGTTCCAGCAGCATGGACTCGCGGCTGGTCAGGTCGACGGACTTGCCCTGCCAGACCGCCAGGCGCGCGGCAGGATGGTATTCGAGCGGACCGTGACGCCACACCGGCTCCGGCATACCCGCGGAGCGGCGCGTGACCGCCCGCAGCCGTGCGGCCAGTTCGTCCAGATCGACGGGTTTGATCAGGTAGTCATCCGCGCCGGCGTCGAGCCCGGCGATACGGCTTTGCACCGCATCACGCGCGGTCAGCACCACGACCGGCGTCTGGCGCCCCTGGTGGCGCCAGCGCGCGAGCAGCGTCACGCCATCCTCGTCGGGCAGGCCCAGATCCAGCAGCACGGTGTCATAGTGCATGGCAGCGATGGCACGATCCGCGTCGGCCCCCGTACGGAACCAGTCCACCGCGTGACCCATCAGCTTCAGTCCGCGCTGCAGCCCGTCGCCGAGCATGGGATCGTCTTCAACGATAAGAATTCTCATCTGGAACCGATTTAAACGATTGTTTGGTTGCCCGCTACGTTGACGCAAGGAGGGGCGTTTGCTACACGTGGCGACGACCCGGAGCGTAGCATCGCCCCGGTGCCGGCGCACCATTAATCTGACATTAAGGCAATTCGCCTAATCTGCGCGATTGCGTCCGCCAGATCAACGTTTTGTGGTGGATTCGCGTGGTACAAAGCGGTCCTTTAACGCACCCCCCCCATTCCTCCATGCAACGTCCTTCCAACCAGCAACGCATCACGTCCGAAGTGGCTGACAAGGTGTATCCCGCTTCGCTGAGCGCGCGTCTGATGGGAGTGCGCTGGTCGGCCACGGCAAGCTGGGTGACCCTGTTCCTTGCCGTCGCCGTGATCGTGTGGTTTGGCTCGCTGGGCTTGCGGCACCTGGTCGGACCGGATGAAGGCCGCTACGCCGAAATCTCGCGCGAAATGCTGGCCACCGGCGATTGGGTCACGATTCGCTACAACGCGCTCAAGTATTTCGAGAAGCCGCCATTCCACATGTGGGCCACCGCCGCGACCTACACGCTGTTTGGCGTGGGTGAATGGCAGGCGCGCCTGACTGTGGCGCTGGCCGGCCTGCTCGGTATCGGCATGTCGATGCTGGCCACCTGGCGCTGGTTCGGCCCGCGTGCGGCGGCCTTTGCCGGCCTGGCGCTGCTGGCCGCGCCGATGTGGAGCGTGGCGGCGCACTTCAATACGCTCGACATGAC
>DAIOET010000130.1:0-10017 GCA_036746135.1 Cupriavidus sp. | reverse complement strand
GGCACGGTGTTCGAGTGGTACGACTTTTACCTGTACGGTTCGCTGGCGGCGGTCATCGCCAAGCAGTTCTTCGCCGGCCTCGATCCGACGTCCGCATTCATCTTCGCGCTGCTGGCATTCGCCGCCGGCTTCATCGTGCGCCCGTTCGGCGCGCTGGTGTTCGGCCGCCTTGGCGACATGATCGGCCGCAAGTACACCTTCCTGGTGACCATCCTGATCATGGGCCTGTCGACGTTCATCGTCGGCCTGCTACCCGGCTACGCCACCATCGGCTGGGCGGCCCCGATCATCCTGATCCTGCTACGCATGCTGCAAGGCCTGGCACTGGGCGGCGAGTACGGCGGTGCCGCCACCTATGTGGCCGAGCACGCGCCGCACGGCAAGCGCGGTGCGTATACGGCATGGATCCAGACCACGGCCACGCTGGGCCTGTTCCTGTCGCTGATCGTGATCCTGCTGGTTCGTGAAGCGACGGGTCCGAACTTCGACACGTGGGGCTGGCGTATCCCGTTCCTGGTCTCGATCCTGCTGCTGGCCATGTCGGTGTACATCCGCCTGTCGATGAGCGAGTCGCCGGCCTTCCAGAAGATGAAGGCCGAAGGCAAGACCTCGAAGGCACCGCTGACCGAAGCATTCGGCCAATGGCGCAACCTGAAGATCGTGATCCTGGCGCTGGTGGGCCTGACCGCCGGCCAGGCCGTGGTCTGGTACACGGGTCAGTTCTACTCGCTGTTCTTCCTGACGCAGGTGCTGAAGGTCGATGCCAAGACGGCCAACCTGCTGATCGCCGGCGCACTGGTGATCGGCACGCCGTTCTTCATCTTCTTCGGTTCGCTGTCGGACAAGATCGGCCGCAAGTGGATCATCATGCTGGGCTGCGCGCTGGCCGTGCTGACCTACTTCCCGCTGTTCAAGGCGCTGACCCACTACGCCAACCCGGCACTGGAACGCGCCCAGCAGTCGGCACAGATCGTGGTCACGGCCGACCCGGCAACCTGCTCGTTCCAGGGCAGCCCGATCGCCCGCGAGATCGACTTCCGCAGCTCGTGCGACATCGCCAAGCGTACGCTGGCACAGGCCTCCGCCAGCTATGACGTGGTGAACGCCCCGGCCGGCACGGTCGCTTCGGTCAAGATCGGCGACAAGGAGATCAAGGCCTTCGACGCCACCGTCGGCAAGGGCACGTTCGACGACGCCAGCAAGAAGCAGATCGCCGACTTCAAGAAGGCAGTCAGCACGGAGATGTCGTCGCACGGCTACCCGACCAAGGCCGATCCGGCCCAGATGAACACGATCATGGTGCTGGTGATCCTGGTCATCCTGGTGATCTACGTGACGATGGTCTACGGGCCGATCGCGGCCATGCTGGTGGAAATGTTCCCGACCCGCATCCGCTACTCGTCGATGTCCCTGCCCTACCACATCGGCAATGGCTGGTTCGGCGGCCTGCTGCCAACCATCTCGTTCGCGCTGGTGGCCCAGAACGGCAACATCTACTACGGCCTCTGGTACCCGATCGTGATCGCCGCCATGACCTTCGTGTTGGGCGCGCTGTTCGTCCGCGAGACCAAGGACATCGACATCTACGCCAACGACTGAACAGCCAGAACATCGCAGCATTCACCGGAGGGATACGACCGGTAACCCTCGCTCAGGATGGCTGGCCTACAGGCCAGCCGCTCCTTCCAGGCAGACCCCAGGGTCTGCCATTTTTTTGGCAGCCGCCGAAGCTTGCAGAAAGTTGTCACGAAGGTGTTGACAGGCCGCAAAGCGTAGGTATAATTGCGGTCTTCGTTGGCGAATTAGCTCAGTTGGTTAGAGCGACGGAATCATAATCCGCAGGTCCGGGGTTCGAGTCCCTGATTCGCCACCATCTATTTGAAAAGCCGCAGTCCTTCACGGGATTGCGGCTTTTTGCTTTGGGGCTCGTTGCGGCGCTAAGGCGTACCCGCCCCGCACGCCGCGGCGTGCGGGGCGTCCATCGTTGTCGACTCAGACCAGCGCCATCAGCGCGGCATGCTTGGGACTCTGCGCCGCAAGCGTTCGCTGCTCCTCCAGCACGCCTTGCAGGATTTCGTGCGTCGTATCCGGATTCGCCAGCACTACTCTGAACACCGCGATGGCCCGCCCGTCCCACTGCGACGACGTCAATTGCGTCCGCGACACGAATGAATGGCCGGCGTCGCGCTGCATTTCCTGGATGCTGATCGTCAGCGCGTCCAGCGCCTCCTGAATCCGCTCACGCTGGTCCGCCGGGGTCGAAGCGGATGCCAGCGCCGCCCGCGCGGCCTCCGGCACGTAGCGATAGGTGAGGATGCAAAGCTGCGGCCGACTGTCCAGTTCGAAGTCCGGTTGCTGCTCGATCAGTGATGCGAAGAACTTCGCATTGTCGATGCCGGTGTCGATCAGCCTGGCCAGCCCCTTACGGCCCAGCAGGTGCAGGTTCGCGTAAAGCATGACGGCCGCCGCGCCGCGCGAGCCTTCGAGCGTATGGCGACCCAGGTCCACCGATCCCCTGCGCACGATGTAGTTCGCATGCTGGATGATTTCCTGCGTCCAGGCCGGATCGCGGAACAGCACCATGCCGGCACCCATCGGCACATAAAACTGCTTGTGAGCGTCGATGACGACGGAGTCGGCCCGTTCGATGCCGGCGAACCGCCCACGCTCCCGCTCAGACAGCAACGTCGCGCCACCCCAGGCCGCATCGACATGGAAATGGCAGCCAGCTTCCTGTGCCACATCGGCAATGGCATCGAGCGGGTCCACTGCGCCGGTCTCGGTCGTGCCCGCAATGCCGACGATGGTCATTGGCTTGATATTGCGCCGCTCCAGATCCCCGAGCGTTTCGCGCAGCTTGTCGATACGCATGCGCCCGTCGGCATCGACGGCCACTGGCACAAGATTGTCGCGGCCGATGCCCAGCACATCGGCGGCCTTGCGCAGCGAGTAATGACCGCGCTCCGACACGACGATCGCCAATCCGTCGTACCCGTAGTGGCGCAACGCCGCAGGCAAACCGGCGCTATGGATGCCGGCGAATCCCTCGCGGGCGCGCAGCACATTGTTGCGGCTAGCCCAAAGTGCGGCCAGGTTGGCCGTCGTGCCACCCGAACAGAATGCGCCGAGCGAATGCTCCGCGTTGTGCAGCCATTGGGCGTAAAACCCGTCCTCGCGCCCGAACACCAGCTTGTGCAGCATGCCGATAACCTGGCGCTCCAGCCCCGTCAGCGCGCCCGAGGTTTCCAGCTTCACCACGTTCTGGTTCAGCGCTGCCACGATCTTTGCCAGTGACGGCATGAACGATGGCAGCGATGAGGTCATGTGACCGACGAACGTTGGCGCGGCCACCGGCATCACGTGGCGGAATACGTCGTGCAGCAGATGATCGGCGTGCGCCTGCGGGGCCGTTGGATTCTCCGGCAGGTCCACCGAGGTGAACTGCGCCTCGCGGGTGGCGCAGGCGCCGGCCGGATCGAAATCCCCGCTCGCAAAGAAGTCCGCGGGATGCTCGGCGATCCGGCGTTCCAGATCCTCGAACGCTCCCCGGTCCGCATCGAACCAGTGCAGCGGACAATCGGTGTCCGCATGCGCGTCTTGCGCGGTTGCCTCGCGAGCGTTGTCTGACGTCTCCGTCGTGCGCGCCTTCATCTGCCTTGTCCGTTCCAGTGCCGTGCCGCCGCAACAAGCGGCACCGATAGGGCTGGAATTATGCCGGATTGGCGGGCGGCGCAGATACATTCCGCATCCGCGCCATACCGGTTTCGGTAAAGCCCGCGCGGGGACCGCGCAGCCGCGCCTTCGTGCCGGTGAGCCTCGTGGATGTGGAGACCTAGCCGAGTGACGCCGCCGGGATCTTCGGCCGCAGTGTCGCCGGCGCGATTTCCGAGGGCGCCAGCCCATGAATACGCGCGAACTCGGCGAGGTCGATCAGCGAGTTCAGGCCCAGCTTGGTCAGGATACTGGCCTTGTGCGAGCTCACCGTCTTGTTGCTGATGTTCAGCACCGACGAGATTGCCTTATTGGAGTGCCCCGCCGCCAGAAAGCGCAGCACGGTCAGCTCACGGCGGCTCAGCAAGCTTCTGGGGTCAGCCGGGTTGGCCGCGGCGCGGCGGAAGGTCGGCAGCGACCTTAGCGGAAAGGCGGCGTAGCCACCCATCACCGCGCGCACGGCATCGGCCAGCCCCTCCAGGCCGGCATTCTTGTCGATGAAGCCGTGCGCGCCGGCCAGCAACGCCCGCTCCGCCGCGCGCCGCTGTGCCGACAGCACCAGCACCCGCGTGTCCGGGCAGGTCGACACAACTTCTTCCAGTACGGCGTCTCCCGGCACATCGTCGAGGTGCAGATCCGTCACAACCAGATCTGCGGCGCGCTCGCGTAACGCAAGCAGGGCATTGGAACCACCAGGTGCCAGGCGAACTTCGGCAAAGCCGGCGTCCTCGGTCAGGACGCGGTAGACAGCCTGGCGAATAACGGGGTGCGGATCGATAACCAGTGCATTGGGCATGTCGGATCTCCGAGTGAAGGAACCGGCAAAGCTTAGAGATCCGGCAGCGCGGGGGGTTACGGAAAGGTCTGGATCTTGGCAACGAAGCGTCTGGGCATTCCTACAGAAATTTCAGATGTTTCGGACTTGTGTCCGCGAGCCGCGCCGTTAGACCCGTCAGTCCCTCGACCATTCGGATAGCCAAGCAAATGACAATCGTGAAATCCTCAAATATTCCGCATGGATTTGATCTACGTTACGAAGTGAGCATCTTGCGCGTGCCATGATGGTCACGTTGCGCTCCAGCGCCCGACGTATTTTCCAAGGAGATTGCGCCATGCCCCCGCTGTCCAATATCGTGCTTGCCACCGACGGTTCCCCCTTCAGCGATGCCGCCGCACGCTTTCTTGCCGATGGCAAGTTGCTGCAGACCGGATTCACGGTGCACGTGGTGCACGTATCGCCCGACGTTACGGGTCAGGTGCGTGCGTTCGTCAGCAAGGAAACCATCGACGCGTGGCACAACGAAGCCAGCGAGAAGGCCATGACATCGGTCTGCGCAATTCTTGAGGCCGCGCATATTCCGTTCGAGCGCCACGCGCTGCATGGCTATCCGCCGGAAAAGATTCTGGGCCTTGCGAAGTCGGTGACTGCCGATGCCATCGTCATGGGCACGCACGGCCGGGGATCGTTCTTCGACGCCGTGCTGGGTTCCGTAGCAGGCCGCGTGCTGGCGCAGGCCGATTGCCCGGTGGTGATGGTGAAAGCGGAAAAGGACCAGAAGGCCTGAGACGGCCTAAAACTACCCGAACGCGGACGAATCAGGTAGCCCAGAGTGGCGGTTCGTCCATCAGCGCGATCTGCTCGCGCAGTTCGAGGATGCGATCCTGCCAGTAGCGTGCGGTGCCAAACCAGGGAAATGCCGCCGGAAACGCAGGATCGCGCCAGCGGCTGGCCAGCCACGCGCTGTAGTGCAGCAGCCGCAGCGTGCGCAGCGCTTCCACCAGCCACAGCTCCCTCGTATCGAAATCGGTAAAGTCCTCGTAGCCCGCCACGATGTCGGCCAACTGGTCCTGCATCGCGGCGCGGTCGCCTTCCAGCAGCATCCAGATATCCTGCACCGCCGGACCCATCCGGCTGTCGTCGAAATCGACGAAATGCGGTCCTGGCACGCCACGGCCGCGCGCGTCGGCTTCATCAATCCACAACACATTGCCGCGATGGCAATCGCCGTGCAGGCGCAGCGAACGCACGTCGCCAGCCCGTTCGTAGCAACGGCGCACGGCATCTAGCGCCAGGTCCACCGCTGCGCGCCAGGCGACGAGCAGGTCGGCCGGAATGCAGTCGTGCTGGATCAGGTAGTCGCGCGAGGCCACGCCGAAGGTTTCGATATCGAGCGTGGGACGCGCCTGGTATGGCGCGGCAGCGCCACAGGCGTGAATCCGGCCGATGAACCGGCCCAGCCACGTACGCGTCTGCGCCTGGTCCAGCGGCGGTTCACGGCCACCGCAGCGCGGAAATACCGCGAACCGGAAGCCCGCGTGCATCAACAGCGTGCTCTGTGGCTGCCCCCCAATACTGGCGCCCAGCGCCGGCACCGCGGGGATTTCGGCGTCGGCCAACTGCTGCACGAACGCATGCTCTTCGAGAATCGCCGCGTCGGTCCAACGGCCGGGCCGGTAGAACTTGACGACGACCGGCGAGGCATCCTCGATGCCAACCTGCCACACGCGGTTCTCGTAGCTGTTCAGCGCAAGCAGACGACCATCCGGATAGAACCCCGCTGCCTCGAGCGCATCGAGAATGCACTCTGGCGTTAGTCCCGCGTAGGGGACATCGTCGTTCGGTGCAGGGCTATCCGGCGTTGTCATCGCTGGGTCCGGTCAGGGTGCCGGCTTGCGGTTGCCGCCGAGCAGCGCTGCCTGGGGAGCAGGACGGCGATTGCGGGCCGGCGCCGCACCAGCGGCGTCCTGCGCCGGACGCGCCTGTTGCGGGCGAGCCTGCTGCTGACGCGGCTGTTGTGAACGCGGCTGCTGAGGACGCTGGCCGGCAGGCTTGCCCGCACCGTTCTGCGCACCATTGCCATTACCGTTGCCATTGCCGTTTCGGCCCTCGCCACGCGCCGGCTGGGCGGCTGCTTGTGCCGGACGTTGCTGACGCGGAGCGTCCTGACGTTGCCCTTGCGGTGCGCGCGGCGCGCGGCGTTCACCGGCATTGGCATTGCCATTGCCGCCGCCGTTTCCACGCGGCTGAGCGCCACGGCCCTGACCGCCGCCGCCGCGCTGCTGACGACCCTTCTGGATCGGCTCCGCCGCGATGGACGGGTCCACCTCAAACCCCGGCAGCACTACCTGCTCGATCTGACGCTTGATCAAACGCTCGATATCGCGCAGCAAGACGTGCTCGTCGACACATACCAGCGAAATCGCCTCGCCTTCGGCACCCGCGCGGCCCGTGCGGCCGATGCGGTGCACGTAGTCCTCGGGCACATTGGGCAGGTCGAAGTTCACCACGTGCGGCAGCTGGTCGATATCGATGCCGCGTGCGGCGATATCGGTGGCCACCAGCAGGCGCAGCGTGCCGGCCTTGAACTCGGTCAGCGCGCGCGTGCGGGCCGACTGGCTCTTGTTGCCGTGAATGGCCAGCGCCGACAGACCGTCCTTGGTCAGCTGTTCCGCCAGGCGGTTCGCGCCATGCTTGGTGCGCGTGAAGACCAGCACCTGGTGCCAGTCGTGCTGGCGCACCAGATGGGCCAGCAGTTCGCGCTTGCGATCACGATCCACCGGGAACACGCGCTGCGCCACGGTTTCGGCCGTGGTGTTGCGGCGTGCCACTTCGATCGACGCAGGATTGTTCAGCAGGCGATCCGCCAGTGCGCGGATGTCGTCCGAGAACGTGGCCGAGAACAGCAGGTTCTGACGCTTGGCCGGCAGGATGTTCAGGATCTTGCGGATGTCGTGGATGAAGCCCATGTCGAGCATGCGATCGGCTTCATCGAGCACCAGCAGTTCCACATGCGACAGATCGATGGTGCGCTGCGAGACGTGATCGAGCAGACGGCCCGGGGTGGCAACCACGATATCCACGCCACGCTTGAGGGCATCGATCTGCGGATTGATACCCACGCCGCCGAACATCACCATCGAGCGCAACTTCAGGTGTTTGCCATAGTTGCGCACACTTTCCTCGACCTGGGCGGCAAGCTCGCGCGTGGGCGTGAGCACCAGGGCTCGCACCTGCGGACGGGCACCGCGCGGCGCGGGATTACGCGCCGCGGAGTCGGACAGCAACTGCAGCATCGGCAGCGTAAAGCCCGCCGTCTTGCCGGTACCGGTCTGAGCACCGGCAAGGAGGTCGCCACCTTTCAGAATTGCGGGAATGGCTTGCGCCTGGATTGGGGTAGGCGTGGTGTAGCCCTGTTCGGCCACGGCACGCACCAGCTTGTCGGACAAGCCAAGTTCGGAAAAAGACATGAAATGACGCTTCGGCCGCCCATCGCGCAGCAGATGTGCGCCAATCGTGAAGCGGCTCGGGTAGATAACCGTACCTGAGGGTCAGGCCGGCGGGATGGGTCGATTGCCCCCGTTCCCGGGCTGGAAAGGCACGTAGTGTACCAGCCTGTGGAAAGCAGCGCGTCGCTTGTCGGTGCCAGGTGGCGCTGCGCTATCATGGCGGCCACCCGGTGCCGGCGCGCCCAAGCCCCCTCCCTTCCTCATCGCCATGCGGTTCCGTTTCCTCGAAGACCAGGAAGTCACACTCTTTGCGGCCATCCCGGTCGGCCTGCTGGCCGGCATCGTGACCACGCTGTTCAAGGATGCGCTGGAAGCCAGCGGGCTGGTCATGTTCGGCAAGGATGCCGACATCGTGCTGATCTTTGCCGGACTCGCGCTGGCCTGGCGCGTGCTGATCCCGATGATGGGTGGCGCCCTGGCCGGTGCGCTGCTGGTGGCGGCGCAACGCTATGCCCGCACCGAAACGCTGCCCAGCGAATATATGGAAGCGGTGGCGCGCGGCACCGGCCGCCTGCCCGTGCGGATTACGCTGTTGCGCGCGTTGTCATCGTTCTGCTCGATCGTCTCGGGCAGTTCCGTGGGCAAGGAAGGCGCGATGATCCAGCTTGCCGCGCTCACGGGATCGCTCTTCCCTTCCGGACGGGCCGACCAGGGTACCGGCGACGGCAATATGCGTCGCATGCTGACCGCGTGCGGCGCGGCGGCCGGCCTGGCCACGGCCTATCACACGCCGTTGTCGGCAGCCGTGTTCGTGGCCGAAGTCGTGTTTGGCGCACTGGCCGTGCAGCGCCTGATGCCGCTGCTGCTGGCGTCCGTGGCAGGCACGATGGTCAGCCAGTGGCGCGGGGGCCTGGAACCGCTCTACACGGGCCTGCATATCGGCCCGGACCTGCTCCAGCAGCCCCACCTGCTGCTGGCCGCCGCCGGTATCGGCCTGATTGCCGGCGTGTCCGGCGCAGTGTTCATGCGCGCCAATACGCTGGCGCGCAATGCCTTTCAGCATGTCCCCGGTGGCCCGGTCGGGCGCCTGGCCTTGGGCGGCCTGCTGGTGGGGCTGCTTGCCACGGTTGTGCCGGAAGTCGTAGGCAACGGTTACTACACGATCCAGACCATCCTGCGCAACGAACCGCTGTCCGTGGCCGTCTGGGGCGTGCTGCTGGCCAAGCTCGCGGCCACGGTGGTCAGCATGGGCTCGGGCGCCGTTGGCGGCGTCTTCACGCCATCGATGTTCGTCGGCGCGGCACTTGGCCAGTTGGTGGCGCTGGCAATTCCGGGTGGCACGGCCACGCCGGTTCTGCCGTTGGTCGGCATGACAGCCTTCCTGGCCGCCACCAGCCAGGCACCGCTGATGTCGATCCTGATGGTCTTCGAGATGACGCTGGCACCCACGCTGCTGCTGCCGCTGATGATCGGCGCCGTGGCGGCTTACTACACGGCGTCCCGCTGCCAGACGCTGTCGCTCTACAGCGTGGTGGTGGAGCGCGCGCAGGCATCGGCCGCTGTCGAGCGCGCCCGCGGGCTGCGCCTGGCCGGGCTGTGCGATCCCACCGACACGGTGATCGATCCCGAGGCCACGCTGGCCCAGGCCGCCGACAAGTTTGCCGAAACCGGCACGCGCTACCTGTACCTGGTGGACTCCAGCGGCAAGCTGCTGGGCGCGATCTCGATCCACGCCGTCCAGCGTGCACAGCGCGAAGCGCCGGACGCCACGCTGCTGTCACTGGGCGACCTGGCATTCCCCTCCCTGACGCCCGACTCGCGGCTGCGCGATGCGCTGGCGATATTCTCCGAACATGGCATCAACCGGATTCCGCTGGTGCGCGACACCGCCAGCCGCGAGCTGATGGGGACGGTGTCCAAGCAGCGCGTGCTGCAGGAAGCGTCCTGCCTGTTCTGAGCCGGACTCACCTGCGCCGGACTCACGCGCCAGCGATGTACGGTTTGCGCCACATCGCTCAGACGTAGCATCCCCCTGCCCGCGGCGCAAACGGGTAAAATCGCGGGTTACCCTGCCTGCGC
>DAIOET010000129.1:0-10019 GCA_036746135.1 Cupriavidus sp. | reverse complement strand
CCGATGCCGTTCTTCAGCACCACACCGTTCGCGGCGCCTGGGCTCGGCATCATCGCCAGCCTGATCATGCTGGCATTCGGCATGTGGTGGCTGGCGCGCTGCGAGGGCGCCGCGCGCCGCAAGGGCGAAGGTTATGGCGTGGGGTTGCCGGCCGACGTAGCCAACGTGGCCGATGTGGCCGGCGTTGGCGCGGTGGCCGAGCGGCCGCTGATCCGCGAACGCGCCAGTACGGCGCGAGAATTCGATCCGGCCGAAACCCTGCAGGGCCAGCGCAGCGTCGAGGCGCCCAGCGCGTTCGTCGCGCTGTTGCCGCTCGTCGTCGTGATCGCCGTCAACCTGCTGATGAGCCTCGCGGTGCTGCCGCGCCTGGACGCCGACTATCTGGCCCTGCCCGAATGGGGCGCGACGACGCTGCAGACCGTCGGCGGCGTCTGGTCCGTGATCGTGGCGCTGAGCGCAGCCGTGCTGTGCCTGGTGCTGCTGAACTTCCGGCGCCTGCCCGCGTTACGCGAGACCGCTGGCGCGGGCGCGCACGCGGCCGCCCTGCCGGTACTCAGTGTGGCGAGCCTGGTGGGATTCGGCGCGGTGGTCGCCGCCCTGCCCGGCTTTGCCATCGTGCGGGACTGGGTGTTGTCGATAGAAGGCGGCCCGCTGGTTTCGCTGGCCGTGGCCACCAACGTGCTGTCGGCGCTGACCGGCTCCGCATCGGGTGGACTCACAATCGCGCTTGACGCGCTTGGCGGCACGTATCTGCTGCGCGCGCTGGAAATCGGCCTGGACCCGGCGGTGCTGCATCGCGTGGCCGTGATGAGCGCGGGCACGCTCGATACCCTGCCGCACAACGGCGCCGTGGTAACGCTGCTGGCTGTCTGCGGCGCCACGCACAGGCAAAGCTACGGCGGCATTGTGATGGTCGGCATCGTCGGGCCGTTGCTGGCCCTGACGGTCGTGATCGCGCTGGGCACGCTGGTCGGATCGTTCTGATCCGGCCAGCGCGGCCTCAGGCTCAGGCCGACTGCACGCGATAGCGTTCGAGCCAGTGGGCGTACGGCGCGGGCAGAACCCACGACGGGCGCTCCACACCGAGCTTCATCGCGGTCTGGTACGGCCAGTGCGGATTCGACAGCATCGCGCGGCCCACCATCACCAGGTCCATCTGGCCTTCTTCGACCACGCGGTTGGCCACCACGGGGTCGTCGATACCCCAGGACGATGCCACCGGCAGGCCGGCTTCACGATGCACGCGCTCGGCGATCGGTGCCAGGAAGGCCGGACCCCACGGAATCTGCGCATTGGGCGTGGAAAAGCCGACGCTGACGTTCAGCATGTCCAGGCCGCCTTCACGCATGGCGCGCACCAGTTCGATCGACTCCTTGAGCGTCTGCTCGTCGTTGCCGTCGTACTCGATCACGCCAAAGCGCGCCGTCAGCGGCAGGTTCTTCGGCCACACTTCGCGCACGGCGGCCAGCGTTTCCAGCAGGAAGCGGCCACGGCCGATGGCGTCGTTACCGTATTCGTCGGTGCGATCGTTGCCGTGGACCGAGAAGAAGCTCTGCGCCAGGTAGCCGTGCGCGAAATGCAGCTCCAGCCACTGGAAGCCGGCGTCGCGGGCGCGCTTGGCGGCAGCCACGAAATCGGCCTGCACACGGGCAATGTCATCCTGCGTCATCGCCTCGGGCATCTTCGACAGATGCGCGCCGAAAGGCTTGGCCGACGGCGAAATCGTGTTCCAGCCACGGTCGTCGCCTTCGGGAATATGATCGTCGCCTTCCCACGGACGGTTCGCGCTGGCCTTGCGGCCGGCATGGGCGATCTGGATGCCGGGCACGGCACCGCCGGCCTTGATGGCTTCGGCAATGCGCGCCATGCCAACGGCTTGCTCGTCATTCCACAAACCCGTGCATCCCGGGGAGATGCGGCCTTCCGGCGACACGGCCGTGGCCTCGACGATGACCAGGCCGGCACCGCCGCGCGCCAGACCAGCATAGTGGGACAGGTGCCAGTCGTTGGTGAAGCCATCGATGGCGCTGTACTGGCACATCGGCGGCACCGCAATACGGTTGCGCAACGTAACGTCTTTCAGCGTGAACGGGGTGAAAAGTGCAGGCGTAGTCATGAGTTGTCTCTGCGTGTTGCAATGCAGCGATATTAGTCATGGCTCGCTATAATGAAAACCGTCTACACGTTATCGCTTCAATAAGAGTTCATTATGCTTAACCCGCAATGGCTGCGTTCGTTCGCAATGCTGGCGCAGAACGGCAGCTTCACCAGCGCGGCGGACGAGCTCGGGCTGACGCAGGCCGCCGTCAGCCAGCACATCCGCCATCTCGAAGATGCGCTGGGTCCGCTGCTGATCCGGCGTCCGCGCGCGCTTGAGCTGACCCCGGCCGGCAAGGCGCTGCTGGAATACTGCAGCGACATGGAAGTTGCCAACGACCGCCTGCGCGCCCGGCTCAGCGCCGACGGCGAAAGCGGTGTCGTGGGGTTGATCACCCCCGGCAGCATCGGCCTGTTCCTGTATCCGCGTCTGCTGGACCTGCAGGGAAAGACGCCCGGGCTGATCATCCGCCATCGCTTCGCGCCCGATGCGGAAGTGCTCGAAAGCGTGCTGCAGAACCGCTTCGACGTGGGTCTGGTATCGCTGAAGCCCGATGAGCCGCGTCTGGCCGCGAGCCCGTTCAGCGAGGAACCGCTGGAACTGGTCTACCCGGCTGGCGAACAGGTGCATGGCTGGGAAGATCTCCAGCGCATCGGCTTTGTCGACCATCCAGACGGCAAGACAATGGCCAACCGCCTGTTGAGCCGCCACTATCCCGGCAACGCGGGCGTGCACACGCTGCCTTGCCGCGGGTTCAGCAATCAGGTGAGCCTGATGCTGGAACCGGTGGCGCGTGGCTTTGGCTTTACCGTGATCCCGCGCTATGCACGCCAGGCATTTGCGCAGAAGGACCAGATTCGTGTGCTGGACTGCCACGCGCCGGTGATCGACAAGCTCTGGCTGATTCACCGGTCGGAATGGTCGCTGCCGCCCCGTGTGGCGCGCGTGGTGGACTACCTGCGCGCACAGGTGAAGGCCCCGGTCTGACTGGCGCTTTTAGTTGCTCGCGCGCGGCCTGCTGCCAAGCCGTGCGATCAGCCCCGCATGCGCGGGGTGCGCAGCCGCCAGTTGCGACGCATCGGCCAGTTCGAATTCGCTGAACTCGAATCCGGGTGCCACCGTGCAACCGGCCAGCGCGTAGCCCGCGCTGGCGTCGGCGGCGGGAACACGTTCGGCGGCGAACCAGTAACCGGCGGGCACCACGGCCTGGAATACCGTGCCCGGTTGCACCAGCGGATTGCCAAGCCGGTGCGTGACCAGCGCGCCATCGGGCGTCAGCATATGCACGTGAATCGCGTCGCCGGCATGGAAGTGCCACAGTTCGTCGGCCCGGATGCGGTGCCAGGCCGAATACGCGTCGTCACACAGCAGGTAGTAGATCGCGGTGGATGCGGAGCGCTCCGCGCCGTCCGCCGCCCGGTTCACGCGGGCCGGATCACGAAACGTCTCGCGGTAGTAGCCGCCCTCGGGGTGCGGAATCAGCTCAAGATCGTGGATCAGGCGTTGCTGTGGACGGTCGGGCATGTCAGGCATGGCGGATGGATATTCGGATGGCGATGGCGGCGGCAACCATACCACGGGCATCGGCGCCCGCAGTGCAGGATTTGCCAAGACAGCCGTGCCGTGCTGCGTTAGCCTCCACCGCTATCGCTGAAAATCCGTCCGTCACCTGTCACCTGTAACTCGTCCCGCTGCTGTCATCGATGTCTCGCCCCCATCCCGCCTGGCTGCCCGCCGTGGCTTTTGTCCTGATCTGGTCAACCGGTTTCATCGTCGGCAAGGCCGTGGTGCCCGTGGCCGACACCAGCCTGTTTCTGCTGGCCCGCTTTGCGCTGGCCACGCTGATGTTCGCCGTGGTTGCGGCCGCCGGGCGCGCCACTTGGCCGCCGTTGTCCCAGGTGCCGCGTCACCTGCTGGCCGGTGCGCTGATGCAGGGCATATACCTGTGCGCCGGATACGGCGCCGTGGCGCACGGCCTGTCGCCGTCGATCATGGCGCTGCTGGGTGCGCTGCAACCGCTGCTGACCGCGCTACTTGCCATTCCGCTGCTCAAGGAGCAACCTTCCTCGCGTACCTGGCGCGGCCTCGGCCTGGGCGCGCTTGGTGTGGGTCTGGTAGTCTTGCCAGCCATGCAGGCCGGCACGCCGCAAGCGGTATCGCCGTGGATCGTCCTGGTCGGCGTACTCGCTATTGTGTCCATCACGATGGGAACCCTCCTTCAGAAAACCTCGATCGCCCGCGCGGATATCCGCGCCAGCTCGGCCTGGCAGAACGCCGGGGCGATGCTCGTGGCCGTCATCGTGGTCACTGCGTCGGGTGGCCCCGGCGCACTGCGCTGGGAATCCGGCCCCACGCTGTGGGCGTCGCTGGCGTGGGCGGCCGTGGTGCTGTCCGGACTGGGTACGTGGCTGCTGCTGGGTTTGGTGCGCCGTGGCCAGGCCGCCAATGCCGCCGCGCTGATGTTCCTGGCGCCGCCGCTGGCCGCCGTGCAGGCCGCGCTGCTGTTCGGCGATCGCCTCGGGCCGGTGCAATGGCTCGGCATGGGTATCGCCGGCGCAGGAGTCTGGCTGTGCCAGACGCAGGGAAAACCGCGTCATGCCGAAGCTCGTTGAGCATGCGTCGCCGCTGGTCGAACCCCGCCGCTATCACCGGCGGCCGTTCGGCCACGCACACGATTATCACCAGTTGCTGTTTGGCGTCGACGGCGAGATCGAACTCGAAATCGATGGGCATGCCTACCGCGTCGACGGCACGCATGGATTGGTCATTCCCGCGGGCCTGCATCATCTGTGCAGCGGGCTGACCGACAATCTGCAGCTCGTCGCCGATTTTCCTTCGAGTTCCGTTGCCTTGCCTGCGCGCCTGATGGCCAAACCGCGCACGTTCACGATGGACACCACATTTGCCACGCATGTGCGTGGGCTGGCCACGGCGCGCGATGCGTCGCGGACCGTGGCGGCCCAGCATGCCTGGCACCAGGCCGCGGCGCTGGCCGGCGGACTGTCCGCGATGCTTGGCCTCGACGACCGCCAGCCCGACGCCGCGCGTTTTCCGGTGGCGGCCATCGATAACTATCTGCGCGCGCATCTGTCCACGCCATTGCGCGTCGACCAGCTTGCCGCACGTATCGGCTGGGGACCCCGGCGCTTTCATACGCTGTTCTGCGAAGCCTTCGGCGACACGCCGCACGGCTACCAGACCCGGCTGCGGCTTGACCAGGCCGTGCAGTGGCTGATGAGCGGCGCCATGCCGCTCGCCGAGATCGCCGCCGGTATCGGCTATCCCGATCAGACCACGTTCACCCGGGCGTTTGCCCGCCGCTTCGGCATGCCGCCCGCGGCATGGCGCACCGCCGCTGCTACCTGACGGCAGGATTTACAAAGGCAAGTAAGGCGCACACGCACCGCCGCCGCGACGTCCGCGATGGCTAGCGCCTGCGCGACCGGTACGAAACTTGCGCGGCCTACCGTTCGCCATGACGAACGATGCCGATGCTTCCCTGCTGCGTCCGGGCCACAATTGCTGGCGCGTGGAGTCGAGTGCGCGCTTTGCCATGCTGGTCGATGCCGACGCCTATTTCCCCGCGCTACGGCACGCACTCGCGCGCGCCGAACACAGCGTCTTCATCCTCGGGTGGGATATCGACAGCCGCGTGCATCTGCTTTCCGAGCCACCCGACGATGGGCTGCCGGCGGAACTGCGCGATTTCCTCAACGCGCTGTGCCGGCGCCGCCGGGGGCTGCGCATCTATGTGCTGAGCTGGGACTATGCGATGGTGTTCGCGCTCGAACGCGAATTCCTTCCGTCCGCCAAGGAGCACTGGCAGACGCACCGGCGGTTGTCCTTCTGCCTCGATGGCAATCACCCGCCGGGCGCCTCGCATCATCAGAAAATGGTGGTGATCGACCACAGCGTGGCATTCGTCGGTGGATTGGACCTGACCATCCGGCGCTGGGACACGCATCATCATCTGGCCGATGATCCGCGCCGCGTCGATCCCGATGGCAAACCGTACCCGCCTTTTCATGACGTGCAGTGCATGGTCGATGGCGACACGGCGCGCGCGCTCGGCGATCTGGCAGCGGAACGATGGTTGTGGGCAACCGGACGCCATGCACGTGTGCCGGCGCCCAGCAAGATTGGCGCAGCCGATGCCTGGCCCGAACAGGTGGTGCCCGACGTCACCAACGTGCGCGTGGGCATCAGCCGCACGTATCCCGAGCGCGACGACAGGCCGGGCGTCAGCGAGATTCGCGCGCTCCACCTCGACGCTATCGCCGCCGCGCGCGACAGTCTCTATCTTGAAAACCAGTACTTCAGTTCCGGACTGATTGCCGAAGCCTTCGAGGCTCGTCTGAGTGAACCGGACGGGCCGGATATCGCACTCGTTTCGCGTCGGACCGAAAGCGGCTGGCTTGAGGAAGCCAGCATGGGCGTGCTGCGCGCGCGTCTCTATCGCGGGCTGCGCGAGGCCGACCCGCAGGGCCGCTTCCAGCTCTATTGCCCGCATGTACCCGAACTGGGCGATGCCTGCGTCAACGTGCACAGCAAGGTCATGGTGGTCGATGACCGCCTGCTGACCATCGGCTCGGCGAATCTGAGCAACCGGTCTTTCGGTCTCGATACCGAATGCAATCTCGTGATCGAATCGCAAGGCGCCCCGCACATTGCCACGGGCATTCGCGCCATGCGCGACCGCCTGCTGTGCGAGCACCTGGCGGTGACGCCCGACGCCCTGCACCAGGCGCTGCATGCGCACAGCCGCCTGAACACTGCCCTGGCTGCGCTACACCGGCCCGACGGCCGCACGCTGCAACCATTCGTGCCCACGGTGCCGGAAGACATCGACGCCGCATTGCCCGATGCCACGCTGCTCGATCCGATGGAGCCGATCGACACCGACGAGATCATGTCCGAGTTCGTCAGCCACGACGCCCGGCCGCGCGTGGCCAGTCGCGTGGTGATGCTGCTGTTGCTGCTGGTGGTACTGGCTGGCGCGGTATTCGCGTGGCGCCATACCCCGCTGCGCGAATGGACCGACTTCCGCCATTTGCTTGCCGTGGTCCAAGGCCTGGACGACATGCCGTTCGCGCCCCTGGCGATGGTCGGCGCCTTCATCGCCGGTGGCCTTGCGCTGTTTCCCGTCACCGTGCTGATCGTCGTGACGCTGGTGGTGTTCGGCCCGTTGTACGGCGGTGCGATTGCGCTGGCGGGCACCGTGGCAAGCACGGCCGCCGGCTACATCGTGGGGCGCCTGCTCGGACGCAACGCCGTGCAGCGCTTTGGCGGACGGCGCCTGAATCAGCTCAGCCAGCAGGTAAGCCAGCACGGGCTGCTGGCAATGGTGGTGCTGCGGCTGGTGCCGGTGGCGCCGTTTACGCTGGTCAACCTGGTGGTGGGCGCGTCGCGTATCCGGTTGCGCGATTGTCTGCTGGGGACGGCCATCGGTATGTCGCCGGGCATCATCGTATCGGCGTCGCTGGTCGATCGCATCGCAGCCGTGGCGCGCGATCCCGGCGCGGCAACGTACGCATGGCTGGCAATCGTGCTGCTGATTCCCATCACCCTGCTATGGGTGCTGCGTCGCAGACGGCAGCGCCGCCGCGCGCGGACGTCGCATGCGAACGCGACAGCACGGCAACCGCACTGCTGCCGTCCGCCGTCGAGCGAGGGCGCGCAATGAATGCGCCTGACGCCCACCCCGTTGCGCCACACGCTGCAACCCGGCCCGTACTCCACGCCGATATCGTCGTGGCGAGCTACAACATCCACGGCGGTGTCGGTATCGACGGGCACTTCGTGCCGAAGCGCGTCTGCGAGGTGATCAACGAACTGCGCGCCGACCTGATCGCGCTGCAGGAAGTGGAAAGCCGGGGCACGGGCTTCGACATGCTGCGCTTCCTGTCACACCACACCGGGCTTCATGCGATTCCCGGCCCGACGCTGGTGCGCGACGACGGCGACTATGGCAATGCGCTGCTGACGCGCTATCCACCGGTGAGCGTGCGCCATATCGACCTCAGCGTGAAAGGATGCGAACCGCGCGGCGCCATCGACGCGCAACTCGAATGCAATGCCATCGAATCGGGCACGTTCGCGCTGCGTGTGATTGCCACGCACCTGGGCCTTCGCCCCGGCGAACGGCGCTGGCAGGTGCGGCGCCTGCTGACCGCGCTGGCCGAAGCACCGGCCCAGCCAACGATCCTGCTCGGAGACGTCAACGAATGGTTCCTGTGGGGGCGGCCGCTGCGGTGGCTCCATGCCTACTTCGAGCGCACGCCCCATGTCTCGACATTTCCGTCGCGCCTGCCGTTCCTGGCGCTGGACCGCATCTGGACCTCGCCCCGCGCGCATCTCGTGGCGGTGACCAGCCATCGCTCGCCGCTGGCCCGGCTGGCGTCCGATCACCTGCCGTTGCTGGCGCGGATGCGGCTGACTTCACGATAGCGCACCTTGCAGTATGATCGCCCGTGCTCATACAACACCAAGGGAGACAATGATGCGCGAGAGAGCTGCACAGGCTGTGAAAACACTGGTTGCCGCGGCGGCGCTGGCATGGGGTATGGCCTGCGCGCAGGCACCCCAGCCCACTGCGCCGCAGGTCAAGGAAGGCGATGTCGAAGTGCATGACTTCCGCTTCCAGAACGGACAGACGCTGCCGACAGTGAAGCTGCACTACGCCACGCTGGGCACGCCAACGCGCGGCGCCGACGGCAAGGTCAACAATGCCGTGCTGCTGCTGCACGGCACCACCGGTACCGGCCGCGCGTTCCTGACGCCGCTGATGCGCAAAGAGCTGTTTGCGCCGGGCCAGCCGCTCGATGCCTCGCGCTACTACATCATCATGCCCGACGGCCTGGGACGTGGAGGATCGAGCAAGCCCAGCGACGGCATGCGCGCCGGCTTTCCGCGCTATGGCTACACCGATGTGGTGGAAGGCCACTACCGGCTGCTGACCGAAGGACTCAAGGTCGATCACCTGCGGCTCGTGCTGGGCACGTCGATGGGTGGCATGCAGACCTGGATCTGGGGCGAGCGTCATCCCGACATGATGGATGCGCTGATGCCGATCGCCAGCCAGCCGGTGGCCATGTCGGGCCGCAACTGGCTGTGGCGCCGCACGCTGATCGAAGCCATCCGCAACGATCCGGACTGGAACGCCGGCAACTACACGAGCCAGCCCACGCGCTGGACCAATGCGGTGCCGGTGTTTTCACTGATGACGCAGAGCGCCGCCACGCTGCAGAAAGCGGCGCCCACGCGCGACCAGGTGAACCAGTATTTCGACACGGCCGTTGCCGAAAGCCGCAAGATCGATGCGAACGACTACCTCTACTGGTTTGAATCGTCCTGGGACTACAACCCCGAGGCCGACCTCGGCAAGATCCGCGCACCGCTCTACGCCGTCAACTTTGCCGACGACATGATCAATGCCGTCGATCTTGGCGTCATGCAACGCACCGTACCCAAGGTGAAAGGCGGCCGCTTTGTGGAGATGCCCGAAAGCGAGCACACATACGGCCATCAAACGCTGCAGCATCCCGAGGTCTGGAAGGGCTATCTGGTTGAACTGATGCAGGGTTTGCCCGCGCGCAATTGACGCTGCACTGCAATGCCCGCAGGCGCCACATCGGGCCTGCGGCGCGGCCTGCCTGTCTTGCCGCAGGGCCGCAATACGGGTATTTCGCTAGGCGTCCACGCTAGATTGGCGTCATGCCGCTGCCTATACTGACTTTCACACCGTGCATGTCATCAAGCGTGGAGGTGTGCTTCCGATAACAACGGGCGGGTGAATGGCGGCCTACAGGGAGGACGCTGCCGAAGGTCATGTCGATACGGCCTGCCCCATGAACAGGAAAGTGGAGATGGGCATGCCCAGCGAACAGTTCCTTGCTACCCAGGAAACCCGCCGCTCGGGGCT
>DAIOET010000128.1:0-10021 GCA_036746135.1 Cupriavidus sp. | reverse complement strand
CGTAGGCGATGGTCTGGGCGCGGATGAAGCCGCGTTCGAAGTCGGTGTGGATCACGCCGGCGGCCTTCGGGGCGGTGTCGCCCACGTGGATCGTCCAGGCGCGCACTTCCTTCACGCCAGCCGTGAAGTACGTCTGCAGGCCCAGCAGCGTGAAGCCGGCGCGAATCACGCGGTCCAGCCCCGGTTCTTCCATACCCAGGTCAGCCAGGAATTCGGCCTTGTCGGCGTCGTCCAGGTCGGCAATCTCGGCCTCGATGGCGGCGCAGACGGCCACCACCGGCGAGCCCGTCGTCTTGGCGTACTCGCGCACGGCGTCCAAGTGCGGGTTGTTCTCGAAGCCATCTTCACGCACGTTTGCCACGTACATCGTCGGCTTGGCGGTGATCAGGCAGAACGGGCGCAGGGCTTCCCACTCTTCCGGGGACAGGTCCAGCGTGCGCACGGCCTTGGCCTGGTCCAGCACGGCCTGTGATTTCTCCAGCACAGCCACCAGGCGCTGGGCTTCCTTGTCACCGGCGCGGGCCGGCTTGATGTAGCGGGCCAGCGCCTTCTCGACAGTAGCCAGGTCAGCCAGGGCCAGTTCGGTGTTGATGACCTCGATGTCGGACAGTGGATCGACCTTGCCGGCCACGTGGATCACGTTGTCATCCTCGAAGCAGCGCACCACGTGGGTGATGGCATCGGTTTCGCGGATGTTGGCCAGGAACTGGTTGCCCAGGCCTTCACCCTTCGATGCACCAGCCACCAGGCCGGCGATATCCACGAATTCGACCGTCGCCGGCAGAATGCGCTCGGGTTTGACGATCTCGGCCAGCTTGGCAAGCCTCGGATCCGGCACTTCCACCACGCCCACATTGGGCTCGATGGTGCAGAACGGATAGTTTTCGGCGGCGATGCCGGCCTTGGTCAGGGCATTGAACAGCGTGGACTTGCCGACGTTGGGCAGGCCGACGATGCCGCATTTGAGGCTCATGGTGTCAGGCGGAAAATTGCGAATCCCGTATTCTAGCGGATGGGCGGCGCCGGCCCGGGCTGGAATGTGTCCCGGCGCGGCCCATGTGGCTTTGTGTCGCCTCACCAATGCCGCCCCCGTCACGTCGCTATAATCCAGCCATGTCCGGACCTGCCGCGCCGGCGCCCAGCGCCGTTGCCATATAGATGTCGTCGAATTCTCTCTCCCGCTTCCAGATCGCCGTGGTCGGCGGTGGCATTGTCGGCAAGGCCTGTGCGCTGCTGCTGGCGCAACAGGGCATGCAGGTGGCGCTGGTGGCGCCGCGCCCCGCGGCCGGTGCCGCGCGCGCCGGCGATGATGACTGGGACAGCCGCATCTACGCCTTCTCGGCAAGTTCGCATGCCCTGCTGGAGCGCCTGCGCGTCTGGGAAGCCCTCGACCCCGCCCGCGTGCAGCCCGTGCGCGATATGCGCGTGTTCGGCGACGAAAGCGCAGCGGAATCCGATCCTTCGCCGCACGGCGATCTTCATTTCTCGGCTTATGCGGCCGCTGTGCCGCAACTTGCCTGGATCATCGAATCGGGCCACGTCGAGCGCGTGCTCGATACCGCGCTGCGTTTCCAGCACCAGGTCAAATGGTTCGACGACACGGCCGAAAACCTGGAGCGCGACCTCGATGGCGTCACGCTGACGCTGGCCAGCGGCACGCATGTGCGGGCCAACTGCCTGGTCGGCGCCGATGGCGCGCGTTCGTGGGTGCGCCAGCAATGCCATATCGGCACCACGCAGCGGCGCTATCGCCAGCTGGGCGTGGTGGCCAACTTCCGCTGCGAGCTGCCGCATCAGGAAACCGCGTGGCAGTGGTTTCTGGGCGCCCCGGAAAAACTGATGGCCGACGAGGAAGCGGCCAATGGCGAGATCCTGGCCATGCTGCCGCTGCCGGGCAACCGCGTGTCGATGGTCTGGTCGGCGGACGAGGCCCATGCGCGTGACCTGCTGGCGCTGTCGCCCGAGGCATTGGCCGCCACGGTGGCCCAAGTGGCCAGCGGCGCCGTGGGTGCCCGGTTTGGCGCGCTGCGTTGTATCACGCCGGCGCAGGGTTTTCCGCTGGTGCTGCAACGGGCGGACCACTTCGTCCAGCCGCATGTGGCGCTGGTGGGCGATGCCGCGCACGTGGTGCATCCGCTGGCCGGGCAGGGCATGAACCTGGGTCTGCGCGATGTGCTGGAACTTGGGCGCGTGATGGCCGACAAAGAAGCGTTCCGCCACGAGGGCGACCTGCGCCTGCTGCGCCGGTACGAGCGCGCCCGCGCCACGGACCTGCTGTCGCTGACGGCTGCGACGGACGGCCTGCACAGGCTGTTCTCGCTACCCGGCACACCCGCCCGCGCGATGCGCAACCTGGGCATCCGTGCCGTGGGCGGTCAGGGGCTGCTCAAGCGGTTCCTGATCAGCCGCGCGCTCGGCTAAGGGGAAGGGAAGGGGACAATCCGCCATTCGGCGCACGAACGCGGCCAATTCCTCGTTCGACGATTTACCGATGACATGCATGCCGGCACACTGACCGGCAAATCGCTACCTGGAGTCAATATGTTGCAACTGTTCCGCCGCCGATCCACCCGCGCCGCCGCGATCGTCGCCTTTGCCGGCGGCGTGGCTGCCGCGGGTTATGCCCTTCACGCGCTGGCCGCGGACGAACCGGGCACGGACAAGATCAAGGCGTCGATCCAGAAGATGCTGGGCGGTCGCGCGGAAGTGAAGAGCGTGACAAAGGCGCCGTTGCCGGGCCTGTACGAAGTGAATGTTGGCGGCCAGCTGGTCTACACCGATTCCACCGGCCGCTACATTCTCAACGGCGAGCTGATCGACACCAAGACCAACACCAACCTGACCGAAGAGCGGCTGGCCGAGATCAACAAGATCAAGTGGTCGGACCTGCCGCTGAGCCGCGCCATCAAGTGGTCCAAGGGCGACGGCAGCCGTACCGTGGCGGTGTTCTCCGATCCGAACTGCGGGTACTGCAAGAAGATCGAGCAGACCTTCCAGCAGATGGACAACATCACGGTCTACACCTTCCTCTACCCGGTGCTGTCGCCCGATTCGTCGGTCAAGGCCAAGCAGGTCTGGTGCTCGGCGGACCGTACCAAGGTATGGCGCGACTGGATGCTGAACCACGTGGCGCTGGTGGGCAACGGCAGCTGCAAGACGCCGATCGACGACAACCTGGCACTGGGCCAGAGCCTGAACATCACGGGCACGCCGGCCGTCTTCTTTGCCGACGGCACGCGCATCCCGGGTGCGGCGGACGCTGCCACGCTCGAACGCAAGCTCGCAAGCCTGAAGAAATAACCGAGACGCCGGATCTCAGCCGGCTGTCAGGGACGGCCGGCACAGTCCGGCCGTTTTTCATTTCCGGACGCCCTCCGTCCAAATAAGAAGCGGGAGACACCATCATGACCTTCCAGGCATTGCTGCTGACCCAGGCCGATGACAAGACCACGCAAGCGCAGATCGCCCAGCTCGACGAAAGCCAGTTGCCCGAGGACGGCAACGTGCTGGTAGCCGTCGACTATTCGACGATCAACTTCAAGGACGGCCTGGCGATCACCGGCCGTTCCCCCGTGGTGCGCAAATGGCCGTTGGTGGCTGGCATCGATGGCGCGGGCACGGTGCTCGAATCGAGCGATCCGCGCTGGAAGACCGGCGACCGTGTGGTGCTGAACGGCTACGGCGTTGGCGAATCGCATTGGGGCTGCCTGGCGCAGCGTGCAAAGCTGAAGGGCGAATGGCTCGTCAAGCTGCCCGATGCCTTCACCACGCGCCAGGCGATGGCCATCGGCACGGCCGGCTACACGGCCATGCTGTCGGTGCTGGCGCTGGAGCGCGGTGGCGTGAACGGCCCGGTGCGGCCCGGCGATGGCGACGTTCTGGTGACTGGCGCCTCGGGCGGCGTGGGTTCGGTGGCGATCGCCGTCCTGTCGAAGCTCGGCTATCGCGTGACCGCGTCGACGGGCAAAACGGCGGAGGCGGACTTTCTGCGCGCACTCGGTGCCGCCGACATCATCGACCGTGCCGAACTTGGGGCGCCGGGCAAGCCTTTGCAGAAGGAGCGCTGGGCGGCCGTCGTCGATTCGGTTGGATCGCACACGCTGGTCAACGCCTGTGCCCAGGTGCGCTACGGCGGCGTGGTGACGGCCTGCGGGCTGGCGCAGGGCATGGACTTTCCTGCATCGGTGGCGCCGTTCATCCTGCGCGGTGTGACGCTGGCCGGCATCGACAGCGTGATGGCCGCGATGCCGCTGCGCGAGACCGCATGGAAGCGGCTGGCGCAAGACCTCGCGCCCGATCGCCTGCAAGCGATCACGCGCGAGATCAAGCTGGCGGAGGCGATCGATGCCGGCCGCAAGATCATCGAAGGGGGCATGCGCGGCCGCGTAGTCGTCGATGTGAACGCCTGAACGCGGCGGTTCGGAAATATCGCACGCCCTGGGCGTTCCGGGGCGTGACGCTACAATCGTGACCATGACGCCGATCCGCTACGCCATCGCCCCGCTTCAACCGGAAGCCCACTTGTTCGCCGTCACCGTGACGGTGGATGTTCCCGACCCGGCCGGCCAGGTTTTCACGTTGCCTGCGTGGATTCCGGGCAGCTACATGATCAGAGACTTCGCGCGCAATATCGTACGCATCCGTGCCGATGCGGGCCGCGTGCGCGTGCCGCTGACGAAGCTCGACAAGCAGACCTGGCAGGCCGCCGCGTTGCCGCTCGAAGCCGGTCCGCTGACGCTGAGCTACGAGGTCTATGCATGGGACCTGTCGGTGCGGAGCGCGCACCTCGACACCAGCCACGGCTTCTATAACGGCAGTTCGGTGTTCCTGCGCGTCGTGGGCCAGGACGACCGGCCCTGCACGGTCGATATCCACCCGCCCGCTGGCGAGGCCTATGCCGACTGGCGCGTGGCCACGGCGCTGCCCGAGGCACGCGGCCAGGGTGGTGCGCGGCGCTATGGGTTTGGCCGTTATCAGGCGGCGGACTACGACGAACTGATCGACCATCCCGTGGAAATGGGCACGTTCGCGCTGGGCAGCTTCCGCGCCTGCGGCGTGCAGCACGACGTAGTGTTCACGGGCCGCGTGCCGCAACTGGACATGCAGCGGATCTGCCGCGACCTGAAGCAGATCTGCGAGGCGCAGATCCGGTTGTTCGAGCCGCGCTCGGCCCGTGCGCCGTTCCTGGACAGCAACCGCCGCTACGTCTTCATGACGATGGTCACGACCGATGGCTATGGCGGACTTGAGCACCGCGCCAGCACGGCGCTGATGTGCGCGCGCAATGATCTTCCCGTGCGCGGCAACAGCGAGACCAGCGAAGGCTATCGCACGTTCCTGGGCCTGTGCAGCCACGAGTATTTCCACACCTGGAACGTCAAGCGCATCAAGCCGGCGGCGTTTGTTCCGTATGCGTTGGCCGAAGAGTCCTACACGCCGCTGCTGTGGCTGTTCGAAGGCTTCACGAGCTACTACGACGATCTGATCCTGGTGCGCACCGGGCTGGTGACCGAGCAGCAGTACGTGGACATGCTGGCCAAGACGTGGAACGGCGTGCTGCGCGGCAATGGCCGGACCAAGCAGAGCGTGGCCGAAAGCGCGTTCGATGCCTGGACCAAGTATTACCGGCAGGACGAGAACGCACCGAACGCCATCGTCAGCTACTACACCAAGGGTTCGCTCGTGGCACTGGCGCTGGACCTGACGATCCGCGAGAAGACGCGCGGCCGCCGCTCGCTGGACGACGTCATGCGTGCGCTGTGGCAACGCTATGGCCGCGACTTCTATGCACCGGGCGCCACCCAGCGCGGCGTGACCGAGGCCGAGGTGTACGCGCTGCTCGACGATGTGACCGGGCTGCGGATGGGCAATCTGCTGCGCGCGCTGACCGAGGGCACGGGCGAGATCGGCCTGCCGGCGCTGTTCCGCGGCATCGGCATCGAGGCCGAGCCGCAGAAGCCGAACGGTGCGGCGGCGCTGGGCGTCAAGACGCGTACCGAAGAAGGCTGGGTGCGGGTAAGCCAGGTGCTCGACGGCGGGGCGGGGCAACGTGCCGGGCTGTCGGCGGGCGACCTGATCGCCGCCGTGGACGGCCTGCGCGTGGCGCCGGGCCAGCTCGACAAGCTGCTGTCGCGCTACCGCGCGGGTGACCGCGCCGAGCTGCATGTGTTCCGGCGCGACGAGCTGCAGGTGCTGCAGGTGACGCTGGCGCGCGAGCCGGCCACGCAGTACAAGGTGAAGCTGGAAGCAGGCAAGCATCTGGGGCGGGCGCGCTGGCTCGGCCAGTAATCCGCCTGTCACGGCGCCGTGGCCATCATGGTGACGGCGCCGCCCCCAACCTATCCGGCATATTCATCGCCTCATGGAATACGCGCACGACCCCCGCACGTTCCTGTTTTCGCACTACATCTACCGTGGACTGCGCTCGGCCACGGGGGTGATCGGCCTGACGCTGATCGCCATGCAGTTCATGGACCTGCCAAGCGCAATGGTGGTGTCGGTGGGTGCGCTCTGCACCAGCCTCATGGATCTGCCCAGCCCGTTGCCGCACAAGTTCAACGAGATGCTGGCCAGCGTGCTGCTGTGCACCGCCGTCACCGCCGTCGTTGCCCTGGCCACGCCGTTCCCGAAGGTGCAGCCGTTTGTGCTGGTGCTGGTCACGTTCCTGGCCGGCATGATGACGGTCTACGGCAACAAGACCATGCCGCTGCAGTTCTCGATGCTGTTCGTCATGACGCTGACGATCAACGAGGAATTCGTGGTGCGCAAGGCGCTGTCGCACGCGGCGCTGTTCGGCATCGGCGCGTTCGGCTACCTGGTCTACGCGATGGCCGTCAGCTGGATCATGGAGCGCCGCACGCGGCAGCAGATCCTGGCCGAGTCGCTCTACGAGATGGCCGGATACCTGGAAATCAAGGCCGCCTTCTACGACGCGGGCACGGATTACGACGAGCAGTTCAACCGGCTGGTCCGGCAGCAGATCGTGGTGGCGGAGCGGCAGCAGGCCGCGCGCGACATGGTGCTGCGCGGCAACAAGACCCCCCATGACGGGCTGCTGGTGAAGGTGCACCTGCGCATGCTCGATCTCTACGAATACGTGCTGTCGACCAACACCGACTACGCGCTGCTGCGTCAGACCTTCGGCGGCACGCCGGTGCTGGATGGCCTGCGCCGCCTGGTCCTGGGCCTGGAGACGGACCTTGAAGAGATTGCGTACGACATCACGCGGGGCCGTCCGTCATACAGCGCCTTCGACTATCGCCCCGACCTGCGCAAGGTGGAGGAAGAGATCGAGCAGCTGCGCCATCATCATGTGTCACCGGCGGCGATGAATGCGCTGCGCGACACGCTGGAGATGATCCGGGGCGCGATCATGCTGCTGGGCCAGCTGCACGAAGCGTCGCGCACGCCGGTGGAGCCGGCGCAGGTACTGCCCGGCTCGGACATGACGCCGTTCCTGACGCGCCAGAAGTACGAGTTCGGCGTGGTGCGCGACAACCTGCACTGGCGCTCGCCGGCCTTCCGCTTTGCGCTGCGGATCACGATGGCCGTGGCGGTGGGGCTGTGGCTGGGCGACCGCCTGCCGTACGCATCGCACAGCTACTGGATACTGCTGACCATCGTCGTGATCCTGAAGCCGAACTTCAGCATGACCAAGCAGCGCTACAACGACCGCCTGATCGGCACGCTGATCGGCTGCATCATCAGCGTCGGCATCCTGCGCTGGATTCATGAACCACTGGTGCTGCTCGGCATCCTCTACCTGGCGTTGGTAGCCAGCGCCGCGTTCGTGACGATCAAGTATCGCTACACGGCGATCGCCGCGTGCGTGCAGGTGCTGATCCAGATAAACCTGCTGATTCCGGGCAGCCAGACCGTGGTTGGCGAGCGGCTCGTGGATACCGTGATCGGCGGCATCATTGCGTCGATCTTCAGCTTTGTGCTGCCGAGCTGGGAATACCGGTCGATCCCGAAGCTCGTCGAAAACGTGCTGCAGGCCAACCGCCGCTATATCGCCGCCACGCGCGACCTGCTGACGCGCAAGGCTAACGACGACTTCGTCTATCGCGTCCAGCGCAAGCAGTTCATGGACAATCTGTCCGCGCTGATCGGATCGTTCCAGCGCATGCTCGACGAACCGCGCAGCCGCCATCGCGCCGTGGACAACCTGAGCCGCTTCATCGTCCAGAATTACCTGGTGGCGGCACACGTGGCGGCGGCCCGCATCCAGGTGCGGCAGAACTATGGCGACCTCGATATTCCCGCGGCGGAAGCCGCGATCGAGCAGGCCACCAATGCCGCGCTGAAATCGCTGACGCTGGCGAGCGAACGGCTGGCGGGCGAGGAACGGTACGGTCCGCGCGGCGCCGGGTTTATCCGGACACCCGCGGAGGCGGCGGTGGCGGGAGTGGGATTGGTGCACGAGCCAGCGTCTTCATCGTCGACGCAGATCGGCGAGGACGATGCCAGCGAACGGCGCGCGCGCATTGCCGATTCGGCGGACCGGCGCAAGGCCGATGTACTGGCCCAGGCCGCCGCGGCCGGGGAGATCGGCTCCAACGAACCGCTGCAGAAGACACAGGACCAGCATGCGGCAACAACTGCCAGCGCGTCGGGCCGCCCCGCCAATGCGTTGCTGGAACGCCGTCTGCGCGCGCTGCGGGAAGACGCCGCGAAGATCGCGCTGCGGACCGGTGCGATTGGCCGGGCGATCCGCGTGCCGCTGAAGACCTGACGCTTGGCTCTCCTCTCCCGCAGGAGGGGGAGGGGAGCGCAAACCTTCGCGTCGCGGATGCAGGCCCGGCCGCCTACGGCTGGGGCGTTTCTCCAATCTCGGGCAACGTCAGCATCCCGCTGTTGAACGAATAGCCGTAGACCTCGCCGTACCGCCCCCAATCGATCGCAATCTTGAGCACGCGCTCGGCTTCTTCGGGCTTCAGGAATGCCTCCAGCTCGCGCAGGATTGATTCTTCGCCGACTTCGCCATCCTCGCGCTGTTCGAGTTCACGCCGGATGTGGGCGGCCAGTGCCACGTGGGTCAGCAACTGCTTGCCGAACACCACCTTGCGCTCGGGCGGCTCGGTCTCGTAGTAGCTGCGGCCCAGCGCCGTGGCGGTGATGTCGCCGCGTTCGATGCTGGCCAGCCCCAGCAGTTGCATCGCCTCGCAGGCGGGCAGCAGGTCGTCGTCGGTCAGGCCGGCTTCTTCGGCCAGATGCGGCAGATCGGCGCGGCCGAAGAAGGGAGACTCGTGCAGCAGGTCCAGCACGGCTTCCATCTGGCTGATGTCGGCGTCCGGCAGGCGATAGCCGATCTGCTGCGCGGCGGCCATTGCCGGCACGCGCGGCCCGAGCGCGGCGGGCGACGTCATCAGCGTGTAGACCTCGTCGATCAGCGCGCGCACCTGGGCGTCGTCACGGTTACGCGGACGCGGGAATGGCACGGGTACCTCGGCGCGCACCCGGCCCGGATCGCTGGACAGGATGACGATCCGGTCGGCCATCATCACCGCTTCCTCGATGTTGTGCGACACGATCAGGATGCTCTTGATGTTGGCGCGGCCCGATTCCCAGAGGTCGAGCATTTCGTCGCGCAGGGTTTCGCCGGTCAGCACGTCCAATGCGGAGAACGCTTCATCCATCAGCAGCAGATCCGGCTCGGTCACGAGCGCGCGTGCAATGCCCACGCGCTGACGCATGCCGCCCGACAGCTCGCGCGGCAGCGCGCTGTTGAAACCGGACAGGCCGATCATGTCGATGGCCGCCTCGGCACGGCGTGCGCGCTCGACGCGGGCCACGCCCTGGGCTTCCAGTCCCAGCTCGACGTTCTGCTGAACCGTCAGCCACGGAAACAGCGCGAACGACTGGAACACCATCGCGATACCCTCGGCCGTGCCGGCCAGCCGCTGGCCACGGAAGTGCACCTCGCCACGGTCGGCGCCGACCAGGCCGGCCATGATGCGCAACAGCGTGGATTTGCCCGAGCCGGACTTGCCCAGCATGGCCACGATCTCGCCTTCGCGCA
>DAIOET010000127.1:0-10250 GCA_036746135.1 Cupriavidus sp. | reverse complement strand
GGCAGCGCATCGCCGCCGCCGCTCAGCAGATACTGGCGGCGTTGGGTGTAGGCGTCGCGCACGAACGCATACTTATCCAGCGCGGCCTGCGACAGCAGGTCGGTGGCGCCCAGCATGTTCGTGCGGGTGTTGACGACGTTGACGCCGAACATCGAATAGCGCCAGGCCGTATCGAAGTAATGCGCCGGGTCCAGGAAGATGCTGCCAGCCACACCCACGCCGTCGCGGAACGAGCTGGGGCCGAACAGCGGCAGCACCAGGTAAGGACCGGATGGAACCCCCCAGGTACCCAGCGTCAGGCCGAAGTCCGTCGAATGGCGAGGCATGCCGGCCGCCGTGGCCACGTCGATCAGGCCGCCAATGCCAAGCACGGTGTTGACCGCCACCCGCATCATCGTCTCCACCGCTTCCACGGGCTTGCCCTGGAGCAGGTTGTTGGCGAAGTTGCCGACGTCCGAGAAGTTGTTGAAGAAGTTCGTCACCGCGATACGCGCCGGCTCCGGCGTCACCGCCTTGTAGCCCTTGGCCAGCGGCTGGGCCACGTACGTGTCGGCCTTGTCATTGACCGTGAAGACCGCCCGGTTCATCGGTTCGAGCGGGTCCGCCGGATTGGCGTTGGGGCCGGTGGCACAGCCGGTGGCCAGCAGGGTCAGCGAAGCCGCGGACAGCACAGTGGCGAGCCGGGACGGAAAAGGCGCCACGGCGCGCAAGGACGAAAGGCGGGAGAGCATGGTGAGACGATCGGTCTTTCTCGGTTTTTGTCGTGGAGGACGTCAGCCCCGGCAACACCGGGCCTGACCGTCTTGCGTGCGGCGGTTGGCCGCCAAGTCTAGCGCCGGGAATTGCCAGAATCCGACCCTGAAGATTTATCGGCAGATTGTGCCACGGTCGTA
Organism: Cupriavidus sp.; assembly: GCA_036746135.1. Lineage (GTDB taxonomy): Bacteria > Pseudomonadota > Gammaproteobacteria > Burkholderiales > Burkholderiaceae > Cupriavidus. The sequence continues at coordinate 9,357 of DAIOET010000127.1, read as the reverse complement.
GCCACCGTAAGTGGGGGCAGTGACGGTCCCAGTGGTTCCGCACGGCCGGCCAGCTCGCGGCGCGGGCGTCCCATCAGGATCGGCTGGAAGAACACCGCGCCCGCCAGCGTGCACACCAGGGCCAGCGCCAGCAGCTTGCCCATGCTGGCGGTGCCCGGATGGTGCGACAGCCAGAGGCTGCCGAACGCCGTGGCGGTGGTGGCGGCGCTGTACAGCACGGCGTGGGTCAGGCTCGATTGCAGCAGCTTGGTCTTGCCGTGACGCCAGGCGATCACGTAGTAGATCTTGAACGCGACGCCGATGCCCAGCAGCAGCGGCAGCGCAATGATGTTGGCAAAGTTCAGCGAGATACCGAATACCACGCACAGTTCCAGCGTGATCAGCCCCGACACGAGCAGCGGAATCAGCGTGCGCAGCACGTCGCCCATGCGGCGCAGCGTGATCCACAGCAGTACCGTGACCGAGATCACCGCCCAGATGCCGGCGTGGATGAACGCCGTCATGATCGTGTCCGCCGAACCCTTGATCGCGATGGGGCCGCCGGTGGCGTCAGGTTGCACGCTCGCCATCACCGCGATGAAGTGATCCAGCGCGGCTTGTCGCGCGGCTTCGTTCTTCGCGCCGGGAGGCGGCAGTTTCGGGCTGATGTTGACCAGTGCCTGGCCGTCCGGGGCCAGCCAGTCGCGTGCCAGCTCCGGCGGCAGCGTCTGCTGCGTGATCGTCTGCGGCTGCAGGGCGCGTTGCAGCGAGCCAAGAGCCAGGCGCAAGGGCAGGGCCACGGCCAGCTCGGCCCGGTCCCGCATGGCGGGCGGGGCGTCGGCCAGTTGCTTGAGCGCGCGCGATAGGTGTTCCGCGGACTCGGCGCCAGCGCCCGGATGGTCCAGCGCGGCCAGCGACAGTTGCCGCGACGCATTGCGCAGCGAAGCCACGCGCAGGGCGTCAGTGGCCGGCGATGCGGTCTGCTGCGTCAACACCGGCATCAGGCTCTTGGCCATGCCGGCGATCACGGGCAGCTTGGACGCCTGATCGTCCGGAATGAAGGTCTTCAGCGTGACCACGCGCTCGACTTCCGGCAGTGCCTTGAGCCGGGTCGCGGTCGCTTCGGCATCCTTCAGTGACGGAGCCAGTACCTTGATGTCGTCGGTGCCCGCCTGCGGGGCGTCCTTGAGCGCCAGCAGCGTGGACATCGATTCGGAGTGCGGGTCCTTCAGGTGCAGCGGGTCGAAGTCGAAACGCAGATGGGGCAGCAGCGGGGCGCCTGCGATCAGTACGGTCAGCACGCCCACCAGCGTGCCCTTGCGATGGCGCTCAAAAAACGCATCGGCCGGGGCCAGCCAGCCGAAGCCTGGCATTTCTTCCTCGCCAGCGGGCGCCAGCACGCGAATCAGCGCCGGCAGCATCGTGAACGTGGTGGCAAACGCGATGATCATGCCGACGCCGGCGATCTTGCCCAGTTCGGCCACGCCACGGTAATCGGTGGGCAGGAAGCAGAAGAACGCGGCGGCCGTGGCGGCTGCCGCGAGCGTCAGCGGGCCGGCCACGTCGCGGGCGGCCAGCGTCAGCGACTCGTTCAGGTCGCCGTGGTCATGGCGCTCGGCACGGTAGCGCACGCCGAACTGGATGCCGAAGTCCACGCCCAGGCCCACGAACAGCACGGCGAAAGCCACCGAGATCATGTTCAGCGCGCCCACCATCATCAGGCCAAGCGCGGCCGTGATGATCAGGCCCGAGATCAGGCTGACCAGCACCGCGGTGATCAGGCGCGCGGAACGCAGCGCCATCCACAGAATGCCGATCACCACGACCAGTGTCAGCACGCCATTGAGCACGGCGCCTTCGCTGACCGATGCAAATTCGTCGTCGGCCAGCGGCTGCGGGCCGGTCAGCCGCACCACCGCGTTATAGCGCTGGTCCAGTTTCAGTCGCGTGGCGGCGGCGCGCACCGCATCGCTTGCGCCGGAGCCGGCCTTCAGGTCGCTGAAGTCCAGCACCGGGGACAGCGTGATAAAGCTGAATGCGCGGCCGTCGGCGTTGGGCTTCAGACTGTCGTCGACCAGCCCCGCCCACGACAGCGCCACGGGTTTGTTGGCCAACACGCCGTCGATGGTCTTTGCGCTTTCCCCAAGCAGCTTGTCCATGTCGGACAGCTTGATCTGGCCCAACTGCAGCGGCAGGTTCAGCGTGGTGGTGAGCAGGTCGGACAGGCCGCGCAACGTGGGGTCGTGCGCCAGGTTGTTCAGCAGGGGACGCGCCTGGCCAAGCTTGTCGGCCATGTCGTGGACACTGGCCGTATCGGCAAACAGCAGGCCGTTGCGCTCGAAGAACGGGCCCGAGCCGGGCTGGCCCACGGCCTTGAAGCGGTTGGGCTGGCCACGCAGCGCATCGGCCAGTTCGTTGGCGGCGGCATCGGCCAGTTCCTTGGCAGGCGCCTGCACGACCGCCAGGATCATCTTGTCGCGTTGCGGAAATGCGGCGCTGATGGCTTCATCGTTCTTCGCCCACGGCGCATCCGATTCCAGCAGCTTGCTGATATCGGTGTTGATGGCGAAATTGCGGGCTACATAGACACCACTGCCGATGGTGAGCAGCAGGGCGATGCCGATCACGAGCCAGGCGTGAACGGTGGCGAATTTGACGGTGCGAACCAGCAGCGGTCTGATCATGAGTCCTGTATCTTCTACGCCCGTTGCGGCGGGGCGCGTGGGCGGCACCCGGAGTATAGCGGTTGAAGCGGGGCATGCCGCACCTGCCAGCGTGCGCGGCGTTCCTCCGGGCCATTTGGCGTTCCGCTATATACTGGCCCGACTGGCCAATCCGGCCGTGTTGCTTCGATGAGTCATGAACCGTTACGGAATCCTCCCCGCCGCCATCATCGCGCCCATCGCCGCGGTGGTTGTCATGTCCACCGCGCATGCGCAGGTCAATACCAGCGCCGCGCCGGACAAGCTCGTGCAGTCCGCCGTCGAAGGCGTGATCACGAAGATCAAGACCGATCCTGAAACCCGCGCCGGCGACCTTGCAAAAATTACCGCCGTCGTCCGCCGCGAATTCCTGCCTTACACCGATTTCGGCCGTACCACGCGGCTGGCGGTGGGCAATGCCTGGAAGCAGGCCACCCCTGACCAGCAAAAAACGCTCCAGGAACAGTTCACGTCCCTGCTGGTGCGCAGCTACGCCGTGTCGTTGTCGCAACTGCGCGAGCAAAGCCCGAAATTCACGTACAAGCCCGCCAAGGCTGGCAACAATGCCAACGATGCGGTCGTAGCGACGCGGGTGCTGAACAATGGCGATGAGATGCTGATCGACTACCGTCTGCAAAAGGGTGCCGACGGCTGGAAAATCTACGACATCAACATGATGGGCGCGTGGCTGATCGAGGTATATCGCAAGCAGTTCGCTGACATCGTGGCGCGCGATGGTATCGACGGGCTGATCAAGTACCTGAACAATCACAACGCGCGGGCCTAAGCCGGCGCGCCAGCCATAAAAAAACCGGGCTGGTCTCCCAGTCCCGGTTTTTCCAGAACGGCCGTCGAACGGCCGTTTTTCATTGTGCTTAGTGCACCTGCGCGGCTTGCACGGACTCGGCGCGGCTGCCCTGGGCCTTCTTCAGGTTGCCGATCTCGGCCAGCTTGATCTCCACGTGGCGCGAGAACACGTATTCGGCGGGACGTTGCTTGTCCAGCGGAATGTCCGGAGCCATCGGGCCATCGGTCTTCACGCCGCGCAGGCTCACGCCCAGGGCCTTGAGCGGGTGCGCAAACGTGTCGGCCACGGCAGTGGCTTCGAAACCGCTGTGGACCATGCAGTTGGCGCACTTTTCATAGTTGCCAACGCCGTAGGCGTCCCAGTCGGTACTTTCCATCAGTTCCTTGAAGGTCTTCACGTAGCCTTCGCCAACCAGGTAGCACGGACGCTGCCAGCCGAACACGGTACGCGCCGGGTTGCCCCACGGCGTGCACTTGTAGGTCTGGTTGCCGGCCAGGAAGTCCAGGAACATCGTCGACTGGCTGAACGCCCAGTTCTTGCCGGCGTTGCCGCGAGCCAGGATGTCACGGAACAGTTGCTTGGTCTTGCCGCGGTGCAGGAAGTGCTGCTGGTCCGGCGCGCGCTCGTAGGCATAGCCCGGCGACACGGTGATGCCGTCCACGCCCATTGCCTTGACCGAGTCGAAGAACTTCGCCACGCGATCGGGCTTGGCGTCGTTGAACAGCGTGCAGTTGATGTTCACGCGGAAGCCACGTTCCTTGGCCATGCGGATCGCTTCCACGCAGCGGTCATACACGCCTTCCTGGTTGACCGAGTGGTCATGCATCTCGCGGTCGCCGTCCAGGTGAATCGACCACACGAAGTACGGGCTGGGCTCGTACTGGTCGATCTTCTTTTCCATCAGCAGCGCGTTGGTGCACAGGTAGACGAAACGCTTGCGGGCGATGATGCCGCGCACGATTTCCGGCATGTCCTTGTGCAGCAGCGGTTCGCCGCCGGCGATGGACACCACGGGCGCGCCGCATTCGTCCACCGCTTCCAGACATTCCGCCACCGACAGGCGCTGGTTCAGGATGGGGTCCGGATAGTCGATCTTGCCGCAACCGGAACAGGCCAGATTGCAGCGGAACAGGGGTTCAAGCATCAGGGCCAGCGGGTAGCGCTTTTGCCCGGACAGATGCTTGCGTACGATGTAGGCGCCTACGCGGGCGACCTGGAGAAACGGGATGGCCAAGGGGGTGCTTCCTTCAGGTTCAGTGTGGTCGATCAGCCTGCAGCCGTATGGTCGGCAAGCTGGGCGTCACTGATTTCAGTTGTTCTTCTGGCCCCTGGGGCCAGCGTTGCGTCGGCTAATTCAGCCGGCAGGCGGAATTCGGCATGTTCCTCGATGCCTTCCATGACCGATACATCGACCGGACCAAGGCGTCGCAGGGCGGCAATGACGTCTTCCACCATGTCTTCGGGTGCCGAGGCGCCCGCGGTAATGCCCACGACGTTTGCGTTGCGAACCCATTCCGGGTCAAGCTCGCTGCCGTCGGCGATAAGGTAACTCGGCACACCACTTTCCGTGCCGATCTCGCGCAGCCGGTTCGAATTCGAACTGTTGGTGGCCCCGATCACGAGAATGACATCCACGCGCGTCGATAATTCCCGAACCGCACTTTGCCGATTTTGCGTGGCATAGCAGATATCGCGCGTATTCGGCCCAACCAGATTGGAAAATCGCCGGCCGAGCGCCGCAATGATATTACGGGTGTCGTCCACGGACAACGTGGTCTGGGTGATATATGCCACAGGCGCGTCGGCGGGCAGGTCCAGTCGTGCCACGTCGGCTTCGCTCTGGACCAGGATCACCTTGCCAGGGATCTGCCCCATCGTGCCTTCCACCTCGGGGTGGCCGGCATGGCCGATCAGCAGCACGTGGCGGCCCGCGGCCGCGTACTGGCGTCCCTGGTTGTGCACCTTGATGACGAGCGGGCAGGTGGCATCAATGGCGTGAAGCTCACGCCTTTGTGCCTCTTTGATCACGTCCCGCGAGACGCCGTGGGCGCTGAAAATGGTTACCGCGTCGCCCGGCACTTCGTCGAGTTCCTCGACGAAACGGGCACCTTTTTTCCGCAACCCTTCCACGACGTGCTTGTTGTGGACAATCTCGTGCCGTACGTACACGGGGGCGCCGTGTTTGATCAGGGCTCGGTCGACGATCTCGATCGCTCTAACCACGCCGGCGCAAAAGCCCCTGGGTTGGGCAAGTATCACCTGCATGGAGACGGCCCCCCGACCCTCTTGTGAAGATTCGAAGACATCAGTTATTTTGGTATTCCGGCATCACTTTTCCGGTTCACGGTAGGTACTATATACCGGCTCGGATTTTCATGCCGCCGCGTTGGCTGTTGCCAACAGGGTCATTCCGGTGAAAATGCGGCGCTGCACACTGGTATAACGGCGGATTCTCGCTCAACGTGCGCACATCGCCGACAAGGGGATTTGAAATTCACAATTGCATTCTCGTGACAGGGGCTTCGGGCTTCCTGGGTTCTTCGGTCATGCGCCAGGCGCTGGAACGCGGCTTCCAGGTGCGGGTGCTGGTGCGGCCGACCAGTCCACGCGCCAATCTGGCGGGACTGCCGGTGGAAGTGGTGGAAGGCGACATGCGCGACGCGGCGTCGATGGCGCGCGCCATGAGCGGCGTGCGCTATCTGTTCCACGTGGCCGCCGATTACCGGCTGTGGGCGCCGGACCCCGAGGAAATCGTCCGTTCCAACGTGGACGGGACGGTTACCACCATGAATGCGGCGCGGGATGCCGGCGTCGAGCGCATCGTCTATACGAGCAGCGTGGCCACGCTGCGGGTGGCGGGCGCCACCGGGCCGGTCGACGAGACCGCGGCGATGGCCGGCCACGAAGCGATCGGGGCCTACAAGCGCAGCAAGGTGCTGGCCGAGCGCGAGGTGGAGCGGCTGGTGTCGGAGGGGCTGCCGGCCGTGATCGTGAACCCGTCCACGCCCATCGGGCCACGCGACGTGCGTCCCACTCCCACGGGCCGGATCATCGTGGAGGCCGCGACGGGCAAGATTCCGGCGTTCGTCGACACGGGCCTGAACCTTGCCCATGTGGACGACGTAGCGAACGGTCATTTTCTGGCGCTGGACAAAGGGCGCATCGGCGAGCGCTACATCCTGGGTGGCCAGGATGTGCTGTTGCGGCAGATGCTGGCCGACATCGCCGGCATGGCCGGCCGCAAGGCGCCGACCATCGAATTGCCGCGCTGGCCGCTGTACCCGATCGCCCGGGTGGCCGAGGCCGTGGCCCAGTTCACGAAAAAGGAGCCGTTCGTGACCGTTGACGGCCTGAAGATGTCGCAATACCGGATGTTCTTCACATCGGCCAAGGCGGAGCGCGAGCTGGGCTACACCGCCCGTCCCTATCAGGAGGCGCTGCGCGACGCGCTGAACTGGTTCCGCGACAACGGCTATCTGAAGTAGCCCGAGGGGCCGCTGCTCAGGAGCGCACGGGCGCCTGGGTACGGCCCTTCCACTGGCCGCCGCGCCGCAGGTAGTAACGCCGTGCCGAATCGAGCGTGGCGCCCAGATAGAACAACGCCGTGACCGGCAGCAGCGGCGCCAGCCAGGCGGGCTGCCGGTATTCGCGCAGCATCGGGCGGTAGCTGACCGCCATCAGAATCCACGCCAGCCAGGCAGGCCATGCCGCGGCGCCGCCGATCAAGGCCAGCACCGGCGGGGCCAGGTAGGTGAGGATCATGCCCAGCGTGGCCCCGGCCAGCATGGCCGGCGAGTAGTGCAGCTGGGTGTAGGCGCTGCGGGCGATCATGTTCCACAGGCTTTGCCAGTCGTCGTAAGGACGTAGCGACACACTGTCGTCCGCCAGGTCCAGGCGGATCGATCCTCCTGCCTTGATCTTTGCCGCCAGGCTGCAATCGTCGATCAACTCGCCGCGAATCGCTTCGAACCCACCAATCCGTGCCAATGCCGAGCGGCGCGCCAGCATGCAGCCACCGGCCGCGCCGGCGACCTTGCTACGCGGGTCGGCAACGCTTTTGAATGGATAGAGTTTGGCGAAGTAGAAGACAAAGGCGGGCACGATCATGCGCTCCCACCACGATTCGCAGCGCAGGCGCACCATCAGCGATGTCAGGTCCCGCTGCTCGTGTTCGGCGCGCGCCACCAGGTCGCGTACCGTTTGCGGGCCGTGCCAGATGTCCGCGTCGGTCAGAAAGACGAATCCGGCGTCAGCCATGCGCAGGTCGGCCGCGGCCAGCCCTTCGGACTGTGCCCAGACCTTGCCGCTCCATCCGGCGGGCAGATCGCGTGCCGTGACGACGGTCAGCGCATCGCCCTTGCCGATGGAGACAGCCGCGGCGCGCGCAATATCCGCCGTGCCATCGGTGCTGTGGTCGTCCACGACCACCAGCTCCAGGCGGCCGGGATATTGCTGGCTCAGCACACCGGTCACGGCGCGGGCGATCACATCGGCCTCGTTGCGGGCCGGAATCACGCCGATCACGGGCGGCCAGTCGGCGGGTTGGGGGGAGGGCGCGGGCTTTTGCACGCGCCAGAATCCGGCACGCGCGAATACGAGTACGCACCAGACCACGAGAGTCAGCAGGGACAATCCAAACAGCAGCATGAGATTTACTTGAGAAAACGTCGCGCCAGGCGGGCCAGTTTCGGCACAGTGGTTGGTCGTACAAGGCGCGCATCATACCCTGCCATGCGCCGTTCGTTCTCGACCAGGCACAGGTCGATCATGGCGCCGGCGGATAGTGTCTGGCCCAGCGATTCCGCGGCGTTCATCGGAAAATTGGCGTCTTGCGCCGTGCCATCGGCCTTGACGTCGATGCCCTTGGCCAGGCCGATGCGCTCGCGGATCAGAAACAGCCAGACGCGCGCGACCTTGAGCGCGAAGGCCGGGCGGCGCCACCACGGCAGGCTGGCGCGATACCAGGCCACCCAGTTGGCAAAAAACAGGATGTGGCGGCCTTCTTCCTGGATCACCGGCTCAAATGTTTCGACCAGTTCGGCCGGGAAGAAGCCCGAGTTCTTGGCCGCGGCAAACAGGCCGAACGCGGCGAAGCTGTCGATGCATTCGCTGTAGCCGGTCACGAGCCAGCCCCATTCCGCATCGGCCGGCGGCAGGTATTCCGGCTCCGGCGCCAGCGTGATGCCATACGCCGCGACCAGCTTCGACAGCACCACCTTGTGGCGTGCTTCTTCGTCGGCATCCATTTCCAGCGCACTGCGCAGCAGCGCGTCGGCCTGGCGGCTGGCAAAGCTGTGGACCCGTACCGAGGCTCGCCCCTCGGTCTGGACGGCAATGTCCCAGATCGGCAGCGAGGTCACGCGCTTGAGCGCGTCGGGGGCGAGCCGGGGCCAGTCGATGATCGACGGCTTGTAGGGGTTGTGGGTCTGCAGGAGCATGTTGCAGAACATGCGCAGGTGTTCGGCGGAGCCGATGCGGACGGGGCCGTCGAGCGGGTCAGTCCAGTTGCGCATGGCATGGTCTGCCTGGTCGATCGCCGCGCGGGCTACGGTGGCGGCCACCGCGATGGCTCGGGCCTCACTGGATTCCGCGATCGATGGGGGGCGGGGTGCGGCCAGGCCGTCTACCTCGCCATCGATTTCGAATGCTTTCTTCATGGGCGCTCCGGGCAGGGATAGCGGCAGTCATTGTATCCAGCCGGAGCGATTGATGCAGGAGGATTGTGTCGGAAAAGACAGTCCGGCAGCCGGGCCGAGGCAGACCGGCGCGCGTAGCGCCGGTCACGGCATGATTTGCTGCCTGGGCCCGCTTCAGCGCGCGTGGTGCTCGCGCGCCGTCTGGCCCGGTTGGTGATGCCATTCCTGCGCG
>DAIOET010000126.1:5579-10264 GCA_036746135.1 Cupriavidus sp. | reverse complement strand
CGGCGCACGCCCACGCCATGTAGCACCGAGGTGATGAGATCGGCTGCATTTTCCGTTGCCATGCTGTGCTCCTTGTCCGGAAGAGGTGCCTGTCGGATAGGCCAGGCGGTGAATGATTCAACCTAGCCTATGGCGCCCCGATCCGCCAGCATTCCAACTGCGCGCAGGCCCTTCCGGATTCGCACGTTGGGCGCGCTAACCGTCCAGCGGAATCGAAAATGCAAAGCGGCTGCCGTGCGGCGCCAGTGCCTCGGCACGCAACTGGCCTTTATGCGCTTCGATGATCGATTTGCAGATGGCCAGCCCCATTCCCATGCCGTTGACCTTGGTGGTGTAGAACGGCTCGAAAACCTGCTCGGCAAGCTCCTGGCCGATACCGGTGCCAGTGTCGGCCACGCTCACTTCGAGCGATGTGCCATCGACGATGCGCGTTGCGATATGCAGCACGCGAGTCCGGTCCTGGATCTCGCTCATTGCATCGATGGCGTTGACAACCAGGTTCAGGATCACCTGCTGCAGCTGGATATCGTCACCGAACGCAGTGGGCGGCTCGGCCTCCAGCGACAGCTTCAGCGCAATCTGGCGGCGCTCGATCTCGTTGCGGGAAATGGCGAGGATGAGGCGGATGGCCCGATGGATATCCACCTGCGCCAGCACCGGTGCCGCATTGCGTGTCAGCGCCTGCAGGCTGCGGATCATGTCGCCGGCGCGTTGCCCCTCGCTGCGGATGGCTTCAAGACCCTCGCGCGCGTTGGCGATATCGGGCGTGGCACGCGCAAGCCAACGCAGGCTGGCGCCGGCGTTCGAGACGATCGACATCAGCGGCTGATTGACTTCATGCGCGATCGACGCCGTCAGCTGGCCCACGGTGGTCGCGCGCGCGACGCGGGCCAGATCGGATTGCGCGCTGCGCAGCGCATCCTCGGCCTCGCGCCGTGCGGTGATATCGGTGACCGTTCCCACGTAGTCGAGTGTGCCGTCGTCGCCGGGCAGCGGCTTGCCGATGGCGGCCAGGTAACGAATCGATCCGTCGGCGCGCACGATGCGATGCTCCACGCGAATCGTGGCCTGCCGCGCGACATGCGTCTCGGTGACCTGGCGCACCATGTCGCGGTCTTCCGGGTGCATATGCGACAGGAACACCTCGAACGGCAGCTCGCGCTGATCGCCGTCGAGTTCGTAGATGCGCCGCAATTCCTCGGAAAACGTGAAGCGGTTGCGCCGCAGGTCCCAGCGCCAGCTTCCGGTGTGGCTCACGCTCTCGCCCATTGCCAGTGACGCTTCGCTGGCCCGCAACTCGCGCTCGACCTGCTGGCGGCGTTCGTTCTCGGCAAGCAGGTCGTCATACAGCCGCGCGGTGCGCAGCGAAATGGCTGCCTGCGACGCAATCAGTTCCAGCACGCGCGTGCGGTCCAGCGAGAACGCGTCATGGATCAGGCGATTTTCGAGATAGAGCGCGCCGATGGCCTCGTTGTGGCGCAGCATCGGAATGCAGAGCGCCGACACGCCGACCCCTTCGGCAAGCTGCGCAAAATACGGATCGATTGCGAACGGATTGGCGCCCATTGTGCCGATCACCGCCGCCTGTCCGGTGCGAACCGACGTGTGGAACATCGTCGCCGGCAGCGCATTGGCCGTGACCGGATCGTAGGTCAGCTGCACATGGATGCCGTCGGCGGTGGTATCGGCGCACGCTTCGATGATCGGCCCTTCCGGCCGTATGCGGATCAGCAGGCCGCGCTGGGCGCCAGCATATTCAAGGACGACCGTCATCAGCTTGTCGACGAGCCGGTCCAGGCGGATCTCCTCGCTTAGTGCGCGAGATGCGCGGATCACGCTGTCGGCATCGAGCGTCTGCGCGTTGGCGCCAAGGTGCCAGGTACGGGGCGTCGCGGTATCGACGATCTCCGGATGCGCATCCTCCAGTTGCCGGGCCTTTCCGATCGCACCCCATTGCCGATAGCCGTCCCGTGCACGACGGCGATGCGCCTCGGCGGCCGATGCCAGCCCTTGCGCGGCGCAGAGTCGTCCCGCACGTTCGTGTGCGATGGCGGCGATGTGCACGAAGCCGTGGCCCGCCGCATGGGCAGCGGCCTGTTCGTAGCGCGACATGGCCGTGAGGACGTCGCCTTCCAGACGGGCCAGCTCCGCTTCCACCAGCATGGCTTTGTCGGCAAACGTATGCGGGTTTGCCTGCGCCCAGCCGCGCAGCTTGCGGGCATCGGCACGCAAGGTCTGCCACGCCTCCGCGTCAGGCTCGCCAGGGGCCGACGCGATGGTCAGCGCGCGCAACAGATGGAAATCGAGTTGATGGATATGCGCGGGCGCGGACCACGCGAATGCAGCGGCGCGATCCAGGCACTGCGCGGACAGATCCAGCCGGCCGGCAAGGTAGTGCAAGGTTGCCTCGTACACCGCGTGCCAGAACTCGAAGGTGCTGAGTCGCTCCACCGCCGGTTGTTCGCGTTCCTCGGTGTCTTGCCAGGCAATCGTGCGCAGCCCGTCGACGAAGCGTTGCTGTAGCAGCAGGATTGCTTCCACGTCGCCAAAACGGGCGCCGCGCACGAACTGCAACGCGCGCCCGATTTCGGCATCGACGTCATCGAGCGTGTCGCCGCGCGCCAGCATGTTGGCCACGATGTGGCAGCACGCATAGCACGCCGTGGTCACGTCGCCGTGCGCCACGCCGGCGGCAAATCCGGCGCGCGCGCACTCGATCGAATAGGAGAGCGGTTGCGTCCAGACGCTTAGCTGGTCCAGCGGCAGCAAGGTGCGGGCTTCGTGCGAGGCATAGCCGTGCAGGTTGGCCAGCCGGCGTGCCACCTCGCCGTAACGGAAGCCGTCGGCATGGGCCTCATAGCGATGGCAAACCAGCACGCCAAGCCAGGCGAGCGATGCCGTGGCCGGCGCGCTCATGCCCTGTGCCAGCGTGAGTCGCAGCATCTGGCACAGACCTACGAATGCAAGGTTCTGGTCGGTGAAGCTCGCGGGAATCTGCAACGCCGCCAGCAGTCCCATCGCGGCCTCGGCCCGCGTGTCGGCTACCTTGGGCAGCGCGAGCAATGCCTCGACGCGGGAGGCATCGAGCAGGGGCTTGATCTCGGCGTACAGGGCGTCGCACAAGGCATCGGACGGATGTGGCTGCAGATCGATGCCAAATCCTTGCAAGCCGTCGATGGCGTGCTGCACGGCCAGTGCGTTCTCGGACCGCCGTTGGTGGATTTCAATTTTGAGCCGGTACACATCGGCCTGGCGCAGCGGGCCGGCCGGCCGTTCGAGCAGTTCGGTAGCCAGCGCCAGCGCGTCGTCGAGGCGGCCTTGCAGGAACCAGAGGTTGGCCTGCTCCTCCAGCAGCGAGAACGCGAGTCCATCGGCGGCTGGCAATGGCACATCGGATCTGCACGCGCACTGCAGGCCGTTCTCCACGTAGCGCAGCGCCGTCGTATATGCCGCGGCGCTGCGCGCGCGCCTTGCCGCGTCGAGAAAGAGGGCGGACATCCTGCGTGTTTCGGCCGGGCGTGTCTCCTGCGACTGACCCTGCACCAGCAGATCCGCGGCACGAAATAGCAGGTCGTCGCGCGCATCGGCGCGCACGGCCTGCGCCAGCAGACGCCCGGCATGCAGGCAGATCCGCGCCCGCGTGCCGGCATCGAGCTCGTCATGCGCGGCTTCCTGGATGCGATCGTGCGCGAACACGTAGCCCTGCTCCATCAGCATGATGAGACCCGCCGCACGCGCGGGTGCCAATTGCGCGTGCAGCGCGCGTTCACTGATGTCGAATGTGCTGCACAGCAGTGCGATTGGGGACCGGCTACCCAGACAGGCCATGCCGCCAAGTCGCGCGCGGGTCTCGGCGGGCAGCCGATGCAGGCGCTGCAGGCTCAGTTCGGCCACGTTGTCGGTGTAGCCGCGTTGTTCGATGGCCATCAGATCGAATTGCCAGCTGTCGCCGCTGGCTGCGCAGTAGATCAGCCGCTCGTCGGCCAGCGTTTTCAGGAACTGCCGGACGAAGAACGGATTGCCGAGCGTCTTGATGTGGACCAGATGCGCCAGTGCTTGCAGGCTGTTGTCGGGCGCGTGCAACGCTTCGGATAGCAGCGCGGCGACGGATTCCACGGACAGGTTGCCCACGGCGATGTCTTCCACCGCGGCATGCTCGCGCAGCGTGGTCAGCGGCGGCGCGTCGGGCGTGCGCGTGCTGCAGACCATCAGCAGCGGCAGCTTCACCGAGGCGTCGGTCAGCCATGCCAGCAGCGCCTGCGAGGGCTGGTCCAGCCACTGGGTATCGTCGATCAGCAGCACGAATGGCAGATCAGGTTGGGCGAATGCCTGTACCAACTGGCGCATGGCCAGTGCTATATGGACATCGGCATCCGCGCCTTGTGCCGGCGGCGCCGGAGGAAAGTCGTCGACGAGCAGCCGCAGTGCCGGCGCAATACGCGCGGCCACCTGTCCGTAGCTGCCCAGCGTCTGGATCAGGCGCAACTGCCACATGCGGACCGCATCTTCCGGCAGGCCAAGAATCTGATGCACCAGCGCGTGGAATGCGTCAGCCAGCACCGCGTACGGAACATCCTGGCGATACTGGTCTGCCTTGCCGATGGCGCAAAACACGTTGCGTGCGCGCAGCATCTGCACGAAGGCCTGCATGAGCGCGCTCTTGCCTGTGCCCGATGCACCGGTCA
>DAIOET010000126.1:0-5479 GCA_036746135.1 Cupriavidus sp. | reverse complement strand
CTCTTTTCCAGCAGCTTGAGCACGATGCGCGAGAGCATCTCCGGCACATCTGGCGCAATCGCATCGGGCGGCGGCGGCATGCCGGCAACGTGGCCGTGGATCCATTCGCCGAGGTCGTCCGGATTGCGGACGCCGAGCGGCAACTGGCCAGTCAGCAACTGATAGAGGATAACGCCCAGCGAATAGAGGTCGCTGCGCGCATCGATCGCATGACGGGTGCGTCCCGTATGCTCGGGTGACATATATGCCGGCGCCTCGCCGGCGATGGTGATGACCGGTGGCTGATCGGCTTGCGGCTGCGACTGATGGACCGCGAACCCGAAGCGGCCGATCCGGCAGCGCCCGGTGTCGTCGATGAACAGGCTGCATGGCGTAATCGCGCGATGGATCAGCCCGCATTCGTGCACGGCTTTCAACGCGGTGCTGGCACCCAGCGCGATCGACAGCACTTGCGCCACGGGCAGGCGCTCACGCAGCAGCAAGAACAACGGCGTGCCCACATGATCGTCATAGACGGACGCAACGCCATTCCGGTAGCGCGCCGTTGCGCGCGGCACGAGCGCCCATTCGGGGCGCAGCAGTCCGCGCAGCGCGAATTCGGTTTCGATGCGGCGCGCGGCATCGGACTCCACGCCAGGGGATGCGGCATGCGCCAGCATCACGGCGGTGGCGGTCTGCGCATGTATCCCGCGCGACAGCGCTACGACGCCATCCTGGATAAACGGCTGGAAGCGATACGCGGAGAGGTCAAGGCCACCTGGCAGGCCGGAATCGTTGGTGAGCATGATGCGTGACTCCGGCGGGCAGGCAATGCCTAACCTCCGGAACGAAGCTGCAGGGCGTTTTCAATGCAGAGGATGATAGCCGTATCCTGGAACGGCTTGTGCAGGAAACAGGCAGCGCCGACGTCACGGGCACGCTGTTCGTAGCCTTCCTGAGCGAAGGCCGTCATGAAGATCACCGGCATTCGATAGCCGCGCGCGCGCAGCGCGTCGCACAGCGCAAAGCCATTCATCACCGGCATCTGCACATCGGTGATGACGCAGTCGATGCTGCCGATCGACGGGGATTCCAGCAGTTCCGGGCCGCCGCCGTAGAGTTCCGCGGCCATGTCGAGGGAGCGCACCAGTCGGCCCATTGCATGCCGGACGGAAGCGTCGTCATCGACGATGGCAATCACGGGGGTGGCAGTCACACGAATTCCTTGAGTAGTCGGCAACGGTGGCATGGCACCGCTTGTCTCACAGCATAATCCCGCTGGCCGTTGCTCCATATCATACGGTGGTATTGCCGGCGTGCCGCCGGCATCCCCCGCTCATACTGATGTCACATTCCGCGCGGAAACCGCCAAGGATATTCGCTTCAGGCCGCCGCCGCCACGAATCGGAGCGAACCCATACCAAGGTATTAGTCACGCCCCGTGCGTGGCATCCGGATCAGAAGTTGTGCCGCATGCCCAGTGCAAAGGTCTGCGGATCAGCGCCGGCACTGACGCCAAGCTCGTTGATGGCGAAGTCGTAGATCGCGTTCTTCTTGTTGTTGATGCGGCTGTAGTAGGCAAACAGTGCCGTGCGCTTGGACAGCGGATAGTCGTACCCGATCGTGAATTGCGTGGCGCCTGTCTCCGGGCCGCTGCGGAAAAAGCCGATCGTGTCGGTGGAAGACCCGGTGCCGTTGGCCGCCAGTGCGAAGCCCACGCGGACGCTGCCCGGCCCGAGTTGCTGGACGAGCGATGCGTAGTAGCCGTTGCGCTGAAGGTCGCCGGTGTCGGTGCGATAGTGAAGGTGCTCGTACACGGCCGAGATCCGGGTGCCCTGGAATAGCTGGTACGCGATGCCGAGCTTCAGGGCGTCGTCGTTGCGGCCAGCGGCCTGATAGTGCTGATGGATCTCGTAGGCAAAGGTCGCATTGAGCGGGCCTTTGTCGTAGACCACGGCCGCCGAATACAGCGCCGGATTGCGCGGCACCGTGGTTTTTTCCTCGGGCAGTCCCCAACCGAGCCACACGCTGACGCCTGCAAGCTGCGGCGAGCGGTACTGCAGGATGTTCTTCTGCCGGCGGTCGAACGAACTGGTGTCCTGCACGTTGTCCGAACTGGACGTGGACCCGTTGCCGATCAGTGCCATGTAGCCGGCCGTGGTCGGATAGTACGGGTCGTACGCCATCGTCGACTCGGTGTATGGCGTGTGCCAGTGGCCCATGAACAGCAGGCCGTAGTCACCTTGCAGACCGATGCGCGAGTTGCGCGTGGCAATGCCGCCCTGGCCGTTGTCGATCGACAGGTTGCTTTCGATCTGCCAGAGCGCTTTCAGCGATCCGCCGAGGTCTTCCTCGCCGCGCAGGCCCCAGACCGACCGGTAGTTGGTCTGGCGTACCACGCTGCCGAGCGATGTGCCGTCGGTGGCCGTGCTGGCGCGCGAATACTCGATGGCGGTATTGAGACGGCCGTAGATGGTGACGCCGCTGGCGGCCGATGCGCAGACCGGTGCAAGCAGAGCGGCCGACAGGGCGAACCGTTTAATGCGTGGCATCTGCCTTCCCATCGTCGCGCGCTGCCAGCGTTGGGCCAGGCGTACCGGTGATCTTGGGCACGCATTCCGAATGGAACCACGCCACGGTTACGGGCTCGCCCGCGATCATGCGTTTGATCGGCGGCACCACCTGTTCGCCGATCAGCATGCCGAGCAGGCCGATCAATGCCACGGCGGGCGGCGCCGGGGAGCGGACCTGCATCAGTGCGTAGATGATGCCGACCAGTACGCCGGCGCCAAGGGAAACAAGGTAGATCTTCATGATGGTCTCGCGGAAAGCAGATACGTATCGGGGGTTAGCGTGGCGTGGACGGTAGTCCGACGCCAAGCAGATGCCGCACGCGCGGCGGCTCGCTGGCGACGTGGAAACCCGCCACGTCGCGCTGCAGGTCGGCATCGGCATTGGGTACTCGCCGATGCTGGCGCAGATGTTCCGCCCACGACTCGACCAGGAACCACTCGGTCAGCAGTTCGGGGTTGGCCGGGTCTTCCATGACGCCCCAGCTGAAGGCGCCGTCGCGCAGACGTTCTTCCGACAGCCGGTGCACGGCACGCAGGAATGCATCGCGGTTGGCGGGCGGAATGCAGTACTCGATCAGGATCATCACCGGGCCGCGGTCGTGGGCGATCTCGTCGGCCATTTCCGGCTCGGGCCAGTGGCGCGCGGGGCCAAGGTCTTCCTCGCCGCGCGGCAGGCGCATACGGTTCAGCAACAGTGCGGCAACGACCAGGCCAACGCCGGCAATCAGCAGCGCAGTGGGCGTGCCCAGTGCCTGCGCGACGAAACCCCAGAGCAGGCTGCCGCCGGCCAGTGCGCCATTGAAGACCATCTGGTACACGGCCAGTGCGCGGCCCCGCACCCAGTTCGGCAGGATCGCCTGGGCCGCGCCGCCCAGCGTGGTGAGCGCCATGATCCAGGCCGCGCCAAGAATCAGCAGCAGCGGCAGGGCCAGCCACACCGGCGGAGCAAACGAGAGCGCGGCCATTACGGCGGCGGTGGCGATCGCGGAAAGCAGCACCATGCCGTCGCCGTCGAGCCGCTTCTGCAGGGCCGGCATCGTCAGCGCGCCAAGAATGGCACCGGCACCCACGGCGCCGAGCAGGACCCCATAGAGTCCGGCTCCGCCGTGCAGCAGTTGCTTGGCTACCAGCGGCAACAAGGCCCATACGCTGCTGCCGAACGCGAAATGCACGGCGGCGCGCACCAGCACGATATGGAGCTTGCTGTGGGCGCGCGTGAATCGCAGCCCGGCACGGAAGGCGCTGAAAAAATGCTCGCGCAGCGGATCACTCGGTTGCACGGGGCGCTTCCACCAGATCAGCGCGGCGATGACAAAGATATAGCTGAGCAGGTCGGCGCAGTAGGTGGCGGCCGCACCGAACGCGGCAAGCAGCAGACCACCCGTGGCCGGCCCGATGGCGCGTGCGATGTTCACGCCGAGCGCGTTGAGTGCCACAGCCGAACGCAGCGTGCTGGGTGGCACCAGCTCGGGGACGATCGACTGCCACGTCGGTCCCATCATCGCTGCGCCAATACCACCGGCAAAAGCCAGTGCAATCAGGATTTCGATCGTGAGTCCGTTCTGCCACGACAGGAATGCGAGCGTGCCGCTGACCGCGGCCAGCGCGATCTGGATCACGATCAGGAAGCGGCGGCGGTCAAGAATGTCCGACAGCACGCCAGCCGGAATCGCGAGCAGGAAGACCGGCAGTGTTGCGGCGGCCTGGATCATGGCCACGGCCGCCGGCGATGACGACAGATCGGTAGCCAGCCACGCGCTGGCTACGTCGCGCATGAAGCTGCCGATATTGCCGAGGATCGTCGCCACCCAGAGGACGGCGAAAGTAGGCTGGGCGAGCGGTGCGAACGAACCCGAAGGCTTCGCACCGGTTGCGGCGGCCTGCGTCATGCCCGGCTCCGCAGGTCATGCCACGCCACCAGCAGGAACCCGCCCACCAGACCCAGGTGCTCGAAGAACGCGTTCATCAGCATGAACTGCGCTTCGGGCGGTGCGCTCCAGAAACGGTTGGCCATGAACGTGGCGGCCAGCGTGAACGCGGCTAGCGCCAGCGCGCCGAGCCAGCGGTACACGCCGAACAGGATCATGGCCGGGGCGACCAGTTCCAGCGCGATGGTGGCCGCTGCCAGGGGCACGGCCGGTGACAGGCCGAAGTGCTGCATCTCGGCCACCGCCCCGGAGAAGTCGAACAGCTTGACCAACCCGCCTTGCAGATACGCCGCGCAAAGCAGCAGCAGGGCGATCCAGTGCACCCAGCGCGGCAGCAGGTGGGAGGAATTGCCGGCTGCCGCCAGCGGAGAAGACGAGGAATGCATGGCGGGTCTCCGGTTTCAGTTCAGTACGGGTGGCGAGATGCAGCCGGCGTCAGAACGCCCAGCACGAGCAGCCGAGGGCGCCCCAGAAGCTGCTTTCGTCGGACGTCGGCACGCTCGATGTCCAGGCCTTGGCGTGAGCATGACCATGCACGCCGCACGAACTGGCGCAACCGCACGCGGTGTTCATCGCGAGCTGCTTTGCCTTGGCCGTCGGGCGCGGCTGGTACTGGCTGCCATGACGGGCCGGCGACCAGTCCGGCATGGCCGGCGGAATGTCCGGCGAATGCTTGCTGAACTCGTTGTCGCCATAGACCACCTTGCCGTCCAGCACCGTCATCACGGACGTGATGTCCTGGATGTCGTCGCCCGGCACGGCGAAGTAGTCGGCCGACAGCACGGCCAGGTCAGCCAGCTGGCCCGCCTTGATCTGGCCCTTCTTGCCTTCCTCGGACGAGAACCACGTGTTGGCTTCGGTCCACAGGCGCAGCGCTGTCTCGCGGTCGAGCAGGTTGGCTTGCGGATACATCGACATGCCGCCCACGGTCTTGCCGGTGGTCAGCCAGTACAGCGACACCCACGGGTTGTACGAGGCCACGCGCGTGGCATCGGTGCC
>DAIOET010000125.1:0-10282 GCA_036746135.1 Cupriavidus sp. | reverse complement strand
TGGCCTATCGCCTCTCGCAGCGCCCCGTGCGCATTACGGCGGCATTTGGCACTCTCACCGTTTCCATCATGTACCTGGTGGCGCAGATGGTGGGCGCGGGCAAGCTGATTCAGTTGCTGTTCGGAACCAGTTACCTGTCGGCGGTGTTGGTGGTGGGTGTGCTGATGGTGCTGTACGTGATGTTCGGCGGCATGCTGGCCACCACGTGGGTGCAGATCATCAAGGCAATCCTGTTGCTGGGTGGAACGACGTTCATGGCCTACGAGGTGCTCGCGCATTTCGGCTTCAGCCTCGATGCCTTGTTCGCGGAGGCAGTCCGCGTCCATCCGAAAGGCCAGTCGATCATGGCGCCCGGCGGGCTGGTGGCGAATCCAGTGGAGGCGATATCACTAGGGGTGGGGATGATATTCGGCACGGCCGGTCTGCCTCATATTCTGATGCGCTTCTTTACCGTGGCCGACGCACGCGAGGCACGCAAGTCCGTCTGCTACGCCACCGGCTTTATCGGCTACTTCTACCTGTTGATCCTGATCGTCGGCTTTGGCGCCATTGTGCTGGTCGGCGGCAACGCAACGTTCCGTGACGGCGCCGGCCAGCTGATCGGCGGCAGCAACATGGTTGCCGTGCATCTGGCGCAGGCGGTGGGTGGCAACATGTTCCTGGGTTTCATCTCAGCCGTGGCGTTTGCGACGATCCTTGCGGTAGTGGCGGGTCTGGCATTGTCCGGCGCTTCGGCCGTATCGCACGATCTGTATGCCACGGTCATCCGCCGTGGCCGCGCGACCGAAGCCGAGGAGATCCGCGTGTCGAGATACGCCACGCTGGGCATCGGCGTGGTGGCGATTCTGCTTGGGCTGCTGTTCGAGAAGCAGAACATCGCCTTCCTGTCGGGGCTGGTGCTGGCCATCGCGGCGTCGGTCAACTTCCCCGTGCTGTTTCTGTCGATGTTCTGGAAGGGCCTGACCACGCGCGGCGCGGTAGGCGGCAGCGTGATGGGGCTGGTGTCGGCCATCGTGCTGCTGGTACTGGGGCCGACGGTATGGGTCGGCATCTTCAAGCACCAGCAGGCGATCTTCCCCTACGCCAATCCGGCGCTGTTCTCGATGTCGCTGGCGTTTGCCGCGGCGTGGCTGCTGTCCGTGCTGGACCGTTCGGCGGCTGGTGCCAGCGAGCGGCAAGCCTACCTTCCGCAATACGTGCGGTCGATGACGGGCCTGGGAGCAGCATCGGCAAGCCGGCACTGAGCGGCTGCGAGAAGCGTTCGGCAAGTTAAAATGCGCGAGACCGGCGGGCGTAACCGCTTGCCGGATCGCCCCCTAACTTGTCCAACGGACCGTTGCCAGCCATGTCGTCCTCGCTGATGAGCTTTGAAGATGCAATCCGGACTGCCGGTGTCGGCAAATTTCAGTATCGGCTCTTCGTCATCTTCGGCCTCGTATGGATGGCGGACGCGATGCAGGTCCTGTCCATCGGCTTCAGCGCCCCGTCTATCGCCAGCACGTTCGGTGTCACGGTGCCGCAGGCACTGCAGACCGGCACCGCGTTCTTCACCGGCATGCTGGTCGGTGCCTTCTGCTTCGGGCGCATAGCCGACCGCATCGGCCGCCGTCCGGCGCTGATGCTGGCCGTGATCATCGATGCGGCCTGCGGCGTCGCTTCCGCGTTTTCGCCGAGTCTCGGCTGGCTGATGGTGCTGCGTTTTCTCACGGGCATTGGCGTCGGCGGCACGCTGCCCGTCGATTACACGATGCTGGCCGAATTC
Organism: Cupriavidus sp.; assembly: GCA_036746135.1. Lineage (GTDB taxonomy): Bacteria > Pseudomonadota > Gammaproteobacteria > Burkholderiales > Burkholderiaceae > Cupriavidus. The sequence continues at coordinate 8,520 of DAIOET010000125.1, read as the reverse complement.
CTGCCAAGGGACCGGCGCGGCCGCTGGCTCGTGATGCTGGAGTCGTTCTGGGCGCTCGGCACCATCTGCCTGGCGCTGCTGGCGCTGGCGGCCGGCACGCATGGCAACGACGCCTGGCGCATCATCTTCTTCGTGACCGGAATCCCCGCGCTGATCGGTGTGATTCCGCGCATGTACGTGCCGGAGTCACCGCTGTTTCTCAATCGGAACGGCAAGCCGGAACAGGCACGCGAGGTACTTGAGCGTGTGGCGGCGACCAACGGCAGGAACGTGACGATCCCCCCACTGCAGTCGGACAGCCCGGAAAAGCCGTCCGTCTTCACGCTCTTCACCGCGAGTTTCCGGCGCCGCACGCTTGGTTTGCTCCTTGCCTGGCTGCTGATCTCGATTGCCTACTACGCGGTGTTCGTCTACCTGCCCATCCGGCTGAGCAGCGCGGGGTTCGGCTGGATGCGTGGCCAGGTCTTCCTGGTAGTGCTGGCGCTGGTGCAACTGCCGGGCTATGCACTGGCCGCCTATGGCGTGGAGCGCTGGGGACGCAAGCCGACGCTGATCGGCTTTCTGCTGCTCAGTGCCGTCGGATGCATGATGTACAGCTTTGGCACCTCGCCCACGGTGGTCGTCGGATCCACGCTTCTGATGAGTTTTTCGTTACTCGGCACATGGGGCGCGCTGTATGCGTTCACGCCCGAGGTCTATCCCACCAACCTGCGCGCAACGGGCATGGGAACGGCTGGTGCCGTGGCGCGCTTCGGCGGGCTGTTTGCACCGGCCATCATCGCGCCGGTCATGTCCACACATTTCACGCTCGCACTGGCGATGATTTCGGCCATGCTGGCCGCGGCGGCATTGGCCGTTGGCGCGGTCAACGTCGAATCGAGGAACCGCGCGCTGGACTGATCGCGCTCCTTGCGAAGCGTGGTTCCAGCTTCTAGGATTCGAACGGTGTTCGACGTCCTGTCCGCTGGAGCCGCGCCATGAGTCCATCACCAACGTCTTCATCCACTCAGCCCCAGTCCGCGACCGATGCGCCGGATCAGGTTCGGCTGACGAAGGTCTCCGCCGAATACTGGCGCGTGACGTTCCACAATCCGCCTTACAACATCTACGGTCCCAAGACCATGCCGCAGTTGAACGCGGTGATTGCGGCACTGGAATCCGACGCAGCCGTCCGTGTGGTGGTGTTCGACAGTGACGTCCCCGACTTTTTCCTGACGCACTACGATTTCGTTCCGCCGCTCACGGACACGACGAATCTGCCGGCCGGCCCCACCGGCCTGCCACCGCTGCCCGACATGCTCGTGCGACTGAGCAAAGCGCCCGTGGTCTCCATCGCATCGATTCGCGGACGCGCCACCGGCGTGGGCAGCGAGTTGGCCCTGGCCAGTGACATGCGATTTGCCAGCCGCGAGAAAGCGGTGCTGTCGCAATGGGAGATTGGCGCCGCGCTGGTGCCGGGCGGCGGCCCGATGGCACGTCTGCCGCGCCTGATGGGCCGGGGCCGCGCACTGGAGGTGCTGCTGACCGGCAACGATATCGATGGCGATCTTGCCGAGCGCTACGGATATGTGAACCGCGCGTTGCCGGACAGCGAACTCGATGCCTTCGTCGATGGCATGGCACGCCGCATCGCAAAATTCGACAAGACATCGATCGGTGAAATCAAGCGGCTGGTCAATGCCAACAGTCTGCCGCCCAACGACCAGATCGCCGCCGAGTGGGAGGGCTTCATCGGCTCTGTCATGCGCCCCGGCGCACAGCAGCGCATCGGTCAGTTGATGGAACTGGGCCTGCAGACCAATCCCGACGTCGAGAAGCGCCTGGCCGAATACACGGGCAAACTGGGCTAGGCTCCCAGCGCCTCCACCACGCGCCGGACGGTCGTCGCAAAGAACCGTACCGGCATCGCGCGCGCCGCGCCCCGCTTCCACAGCAGACCCGGCGTGCGCTGCGGCGTCGGGCTCTCCAGCGGAATGAAATGCAGGCCCTTGCCCGATGACTCCGCGCTGCTGCCGATCACCGCGGCGATATCGGTTTGCCTGACCAGTTCCAGCATCGGCGCGATGGAATTCAGCTCGGCAATGACCTGCGGCTCGGCGCCCGCCGCACGAAAGCAATCGTCGAGCAATTGCCGCGTGGCGAAATACGCCGGCAGCAGCACCATCCGCATGCCATGCAGCTCGACCATCCGCGCGCGTTTGCGCTGCGCCAACGGATGGCTGTCGCTGACCACCAGCTTGAGTTCCTCGTTATAGAGCGGCTCGAAGAAAAGCCCCTCGGCCTGCAGGGGCCGGTACGACACACCGAGGTCAAGCTGGCCGTCGGCAATCCGCGCGGTGATATCGGCTGCGCTCAACTCTTCCACGATCACCCGCACCGATGGATACCGGCGAAGAAACGCCGACAGGCACTGCGGAATCAACTGGATATTGAAGCTGTGCGTGGCGCCGACGCGGACCTCGCCCACCACCGGGCCTTCTTCGTCGCGCACCGCATGCATTGCACGATCCACCTGGCGCAGCGCCGGGCTGATATGGAGCAGCAGGGTTTCGCCGGCCTCGGTCATCGACACGCGCTTGCCGATGCGGTCGAACAGCGGCCGGCCGATTTCCTCTTCGAGCTGGCGGATCTGATGTGACAGCGTGGATTGCGTCACATGCATGCGCTCTGCGGCGCGCGTGAAATTCAGCGTGTCGGCCAGCGCCTCGAAGTAGCGCAGATGTCGGAGTTCCATAGGGGGCGGGGGCTATCGCCGCTTGCTGCGGGATGCGCGAATCATACATCGATGGCATCGATCATTTGAAGTGAAATTCATCATTTCCATATGTTGTAGTCCCTCCGTAGACTGGACCCATCAAAAGACAATCATTAGACGGAGACCTGCAATGAAGATCGGCAAGGAAACGGTGCCACGCACTGCCATCAGTACCTCGAACACGGAAACCATCGTGGTGCGCGGTGCGGATCTGGCACGTGACCTGATCGGCAAGCTCAGCTTCACCGAGTATTTCTATTTCCTTGTGACGGGCCAGCGCCCCAATGCGGCCGCGCTGACCGTGGTGGACGCCACGCTGGTGGCCATCGCCGAACATGGCCTGGTGCCGAGCGTGCAGGCCAGCCGCATGACATTGGCCGCCGCGCCAGATGCGCTGCAAGGCGCCGTGGCCGCCGGCATTCTGGGGTGCGGCTCGGTGATTCTTGGCGCCTCCGAGACCGCCGGTGTGATGCTCTCTGAAATCCGCGAGCGGATGGAAGCAGGCGCATCGATCGAGGACGCCGCACGCACCGTCGTGAGCGCATGGCGCGAAGCCCGTCGCGCCATTCCCGGATACGGCCATCCGCTGCACAAGGCGCGCGACCCGCGCGTGGCGGCCTTGTTCGACGTGGCGCGTCAGGCCGGCGCCGACACCATCTATATCGATATCGCCGAAGCCGTGGAATCGGTCATTCCAGAGATCGTCGGGAAATCGCTGAGCCTCAACGTTTCCGCCGCCATTCCGGCCGTGTTGCTCGGCGTTGGCTTTCCGCTCAATGCACTGAAAGGCGTGCCGATCCTGGCGCGCACCGGCGGCCTGATTGCCCATCTGAGCGAAGAACTGCGCCAGCCGATTGGCTTTGCGCTGTCGTACCAGGCCACGCGCGAAGTCGTGTATGCCGGCGAGACGCCGGTTGGCTTCGACCCCGCTGCCTGAACCGGCAGGAGCCAGATCATGATCAAGGTCCTGCAAGGCGTGAAGGTACTGGAACAAGGCACATTCATCACCGGCCCCGCCGCCGGCATGCTGCTGGGAGACCTCGGCGCCGACGTCATCAAGATCGAACAGCCGGAAACCGGCGATCCGTTCCGGGCGTTCAAGGGCGGACTCTACAGCCCGCATTTCCAGACCTATAACCGCAACAAGCGCAGCATCACGCTCAATACCAAGAACGCCGAGGACCTGGAAGTGTTCGATGCGCTGGTGCGTGAAGCCGATATCTACATCCAGAACTTCCGGCCTGGCGCGGCGGAACGCCTGAATGCGGGCGAAGCGCGGCTACGCGAGATCAATCCGCGACTGATCTACTGCGCCATCAGCGGCTTTGGCGCGACCGGCCCCGCGGCGGGCCGGCCCAGCTACGACACGGTCGCCCAGGCAGCCAGCGGATTCCTGAACCTGCTGGTGAATCCGGCCAATCCGCGCGTGGTCGGCCCGGCCATCGCCGATTCGCTGACTGGCTTCTATGCGGCCTACGGCATCCTCGGTGCGCTGCATGAACGCAATCGCACTGGCCTGGGCCGCAAGGTTGAAGTGTCGATGCTGGAGGCCATGAGCCATTTCAACCTCGATGCCTTTACGCATTACTATTCCGCGGGCGAAGTCATGGGGCCGTACAGCCGGCCCAGTGTCTCGCAGTCGTATGTGATGCCCTGTGCCGATGGCAAATGGATTGCGCTGCATATGTCGTCGCCCGAGAAATTCTGGCAGGGTCTGGCCAACGCGATCGAGCGCCCCGACCTGTTCAAGGACCCTCGCTTCGCCTCGCGCGAAGCCCGCATCGAGCATCAGGAAGTGCTGATCGACGTGCTGGGCGAGCGGTTCCGGCAGCATCCGCGCGATGTCTGGTGCCAGCGGCTTGAAGCGGAAGACGTGCCGCACGCACCGATGTACGACACCAGCGAAGCACTGGAAGACCCGCAGGCACGCCACCTGCAGTTGCTGGTATCGGGCCAGCATCCCACGCTGGGGGAATTCCGGACCGTGCGCAGCCCGGTATCGTACGACGGGGAACGCGCGCTTGAAGTAGTGCCGCCGCCGTTGCTGGGCGAGCACGACGAAGAAGTGCGGCGGCAACTGCAGCATGACAAGACGGCGCCGGCCAAGACCGGCACCTGACCATAAGAACGGAGGAGACAATGAAAAAAGTACTGGCGGCCGTGGCCGCATCGCTGGCCCTGGTGGCCAACCTCGCATCGGCGGACACCTATCCGTCGCGCCCTGTACGCATGGTGGTGCCATTCGGCGGCGGCACTTCCACCGACATCACCGCGCGCATCGTCGGTGAAGCGCTGGCCAAGCGCCTGGGGCAGCCAATCGTCGTGGAAAACCGCGCCGGCGCGGGCGGTTCGATCGGTACCGATTTCGTCGCCAAGGCCAAGGGCGACGGGTATACGTTGACGATGGGCACGGTCGGCACGCTTGCGATCAACAAGGCGCTCTATCGCAAGCTGCCTTATGACCCCGGCAAGGATTTCTCGTTTATCGGCATTCCCGGTTATACGCCCACGCTGCTGGTGGTGCGCAATGACGCGCCTTACAAAACGCTGGCCGAACTGATCGCCTACGCGAAAGCGCATCCGGACAAGCTGTCGTTCGGTTCGGCCGGCAGCGGCACCTCGGGCCATCTGGCGGGTGAGCTTCTGAAGTCGATGTCCGGTGTCAGCATGACGCACGTGCCGTTCAAGGAAGGCGGCCAGGCGTTGACCGCCGTGCTGGGCGGACAGGTCGATTTCATGTTCTATCACCCGATGGCCGTTCTGCCTTACCTCAAGGACCACAAGCTGCGTGCGCTGGCCGCCAGCAGCCAGCGTCGCTCCGTGGCAGCGCCCGATGTGCCAACCGTCGCGGAATCGGGCTATCCGGGCTTCGACCTGACGGCCTGGTTCATGCTGGCCGGTCCCGCGGGCATGGACAACGCCGCGCGGACGCGCCTGGTGGAAACGATGCAAGCCGTGATGCAGGACCCGGCCGTGCAGAAGCAACTCGCCGTGCAAGGGCTGGAGCCGGCCGCACTGAACGCGACACAACTGCCCGCTTTCGTCGAAGCCGAAACACGCAAGTGGACTGCCGTGGTCAAGCAGTCCAATGCACAGGTGGATTGAAACCAGCAAAAAAGATACGCCCGCCACACCGTTGCGGATGTGGCGGGCGTTTGCGTCTGGCGACGTTATTCGCCGTACTGGTACAGCGCCCTTCCCTGGCCAGGCACGCTACCCGCAGCGTCGGCCATCGGCACCAGCCCGAACGTCAGGACAAGTACGGTCGCCATCGCAATCCAGGCTTTCACGACGATTCTCCGATCAGCGTGGCCTGCAATGCCTTGAGGCCATCCCGGTAGATACCTTCGAACAGGTGCGATGCCTCTTCGTCACTGACGCCAGCGGGCGTGAACTGGCCAGACCATTCGACGCGCGATGCCTGTTCGCCATCGAGCGCCACCACGCGCAGCGTGGAGCGGTAGCCCGTGACGGGAAACGGCGCCTGCAGAATCGAGTAGGTATAGCTGCGCGCCTGGTTATCGAAGGCTTCAAGCCGTTCGACGATGGCGTCGCCGTCCGGGTTGCGCAGGCTGCGCACGCGGCCGCCCTCGCTTAGCTCACTGCGCGGGATATACGGCAGCCAATCGGGCAGCGAATCGAAGCCGCCAATCAGTTGCCAAACGCGGTCTGCTGCAACCGGCAGCACGATCGTTGCGGAAGCTTGTGCCATGTTGAACTCCTTGTAGCGGGAATCAGATACGTTCGCCGGGCAGCGGCGCATGCTCGGCAACCAGATGTTGCTCGCGCAGCTCGCGCCAGAAATCGGCGGGGATGGCTTCCTTGAGCGCCGCGGCGTCCTCGGCGATACGATCCGGACGGCTTGCACCCGGGATCACGGCCGCGACGGCGGGGTTGGCCAGGGCAAACTGCAACGCCGCCGCTTTGATGCCGACGCCATGACGTGCCGCGATGGCCTTGATGCGTTCGACCTTGGCGATGATGTCCGCCGGCGCCTTCTGGTATTCGAAGTGCGCGCCACCGGCCAGGATGCCGGAGCTGTAGGGGCCACCGACGACGATGCCGGTATTCCGTTCCGCCGCCTTCGGCATCACCCGCTGAAGCGCGCGCTCGTGATCCAGCAGTGAATAGCGGCCTGCCAGCAGAAAGCCATCGGGCTGTGCTTCGGCCAGGTCGAGCGTCAGCTCGATCGGTTCGACGCGGTTCACGCCCAGGCCCCAGGCCTTGATGACACCTTCCTCGCGCAGGCGGGTCAGTGCGCGGAACGCACCTTTGCGTGCCGTCTCGAAATACGAGAGCCATTCGTCACCGTAGAAGTCCTGAGCGATGTCATGGATCCAGACGATGTCGAGGCGATCCGCCTTCATGCGCTTGAGACTATCCTCGATCGAACGCAGCGTGCCGTCGGCCGAGTAATCGACGACCAGCTTGTTGGGGCGGCCAGCGGCGAACAGCCCGCTCTTTTCGCCAAGTGCACGCGCGCTGGCGTCCTCGACTTCGTCCAGAATCAGACGGCCAACCTTCGTGCTGAGCACATATTCGTCGCGCTGGTGCCGCGACAGTGCCTCGCCCAGGCGGATCTCGGAGAGGCCCGCGCCATAGAACGGTGCGGTGTCGAAGTAACGCACGCCTTGCGCCCAGGCCGCGTCCACCGTGGCTTGCGCCTCGGCTTCGGGGATGTCGCGGAACATGTTGCCAAGCGGTGCGGTACCAAAGCCGAGCACGTTGCCGGCCAGTGTTTGTTTGAGATTCATGACTGCTCCAGGTACGGAATGGGTTGCGGTGAAAGCAGTCTAGGGTTGCAAGTTAAGTCTGTCCAAGACAGAATTCGAAACACATAAGTCCCAGCAGGTCTGAAATGTTAGATATCCGCCAACTGCACTATTTCGTGGCTGTTGCCGAGGACGAGCATGTGGGGCGCGCCGCCGAGCGGCTTCATATCTCCCAATCGCCACTTAGCCGGCAGATCGCCCAGCTTGAAGAAAAGCTCGGCCTGGTACTGTTCGAGCGCTCGCAGCAGCGCATCCGCCTGACCCGCGATGGCCGTACGTTTCTGGCCGAAACGCGCGCGCTTCTGACCCATGCCAACCGGCTGGAATCGCTCGCGCGCCGGTTGGGGCGCGGTGACGAGGGCGGCCTCTGCATCGGCTATCTCGAATATGCGATGCATTCCGGCGTGCTGCCCAATGCATTGCGGGAGTTGCGCGAAGGCCGGCCATCGGTGCATATCGCGCTCTACAACCAGCAATCGGAAGTGCAACTCGAAGGATTGCGCCAGCGCAGCCTCGACATCGCGCTGGTCTGCGCGCCGCCGGCGCCGGACGATCCCGACCTGGAAGCCGCGCAAGTACTGAACGACCCGATGCTGCTGGCGCTACCCGAAGGTCATCCGCTGGCAGCAGCGACCGTCATCACGCCGGATGACCTCGCCCGGCAGAAATGGATCGGCGTCATGCATCAGGAAAGCGCGCTGCGGCACGACACGTTCATCGCCGCCTGCGCCAAGGCGGGATTTACGCCGGAGATCACGATGGAGGCCACGGAGCCGCTGGCGGCGCTGGGTCTTGTTGCGGCGGGGCTGGGCGTGACCACAATCCAGCAAAGCCTGCGGCATCAGGCGCCGCAAGGGGTCGCCTTGCACGAACTGTCGTGGTTCCAGTACCGCACGCCGTTATGGGCCGCGTGGCACAAGGTCAATCTGCGACCGTTGGTGGAGATTTTCCGGAAGACGTTGCTTGAGACGAGCGGCGCGGTGTCCGCACCGG
>DAIOET010000124.1:0-10285 GCA_036746135.1 Cupriavidus sp. | reverse complement strand
TGACGATCTACAACGAATTCACCAACTACGCCAACTTCGGCATGGCCGCCGCGCTCTCGATCCTGCTGGGCGCGGTCACATGGGCCCTGCTGGCGCTGGCGCGCTGGTATTCCGGCGACGCCGTCGCCGCGACAGCCTGAGGATTGCCGCATGCGCTCCGCCCAACCCCGCCGCGCCGGCTACTGGCTGCAACTGACGCTGACCCTGCTGGTCTGCGCCTTCATGACCATCCCCGTCGTGCTGTCCGTGCTGGCCGGCCTGACGAACAATATCTTCGTCGGACTGTCGAGCGGGCTGACCACGCGCTGGCTTGAAGAAGTCTGGTCGCTCTATCGCAACACCATCTTCCTGTCGCTGGGCATCGCACTGGCCTGCCTGGCCTGCACACTGGTGATCGGCGTGCCCGCCGCGTACTACATGGCACTGCGGCGCAACCGCGTGACCCGGCTGATCGAAGAACTGCTGATGCTGCCCGTGGCGCTGCCCGGCCTGGCCACCGCGCTGGGCCTGATCCTGCTCTATGGCAGGTTCCAGGGCCTACGCACGAGCTGGGTGTTCATCCTGATCGGCCACGTGGTGTTCACGCTGCCATTCATGGTGCGGGCGGTGCTGGCGATTCTGTCGGCCATCGACATCCGCACGCTCGAAGACGCGGCCGCCAGCCTGGGCGCCACGCGCATGCAGCGTTTCTTCACGGTGGTGCTGCCCAACTGCCGCCAGGGCATCCTGGCCGGCGCGCTGATGGTGGTGACGCTGTCGGTGGGCGAGTTCAACCTGACCTGGATGCTCCACACGCCCACCACGCAGACGCTGCCCGTGGGTCTGGCCGACAGCTATGCGTCGATGCGGCTCGAAATCGGGTCCGCGTACACGATCGTGTTCTTTGTGATGATCATCCCGCTGCTGGTGTTCATGCAGGCGCTGAGCGCGCTTGGTGCTCGCGCCCGCCGTCACGCATCGCGTGCCGATACCGCGCAGGACGACATTGCCGCCGCCCTGCGCCCCACCGCCCAACCTGCCTCAACCGTCGCCGGAAGCCGCCATGCATGAGCCCACCCCCATCCGCCTGCGCCAATGCGCCAAGACATTCGCAGACGGCACCCTGGCGCTGCAGCCGCTGGACCTTGATATCGGCGCCGCCGAAACCGTGGTGTTGCTCGGGCCATCGGGCTGCGGCAAGACCACCACGCTGCGCATCATCGCGGGGCTGGAAGCACCCGACGCCGGCGGCGAGGTCTGGTTTGGCGACACACGTGTCACGGACCAGCCGATCGAACAGCGCGGCGTGGGCATGGTGTTCCAGAACTACGCGCTGTTTCCGAACATGAGCGTGGCCGAGAACATCGCCTACGGGCTGCGCGTGCGCCGCGTGGACGGCCGGACGCGCAAGCGCCGCGTGGACGAGATGCTGGCGATGATGCATCTGGAACCATTCGCGGATCGCCGCATCGATCAGCTATCCGGAGGACAGCGCCAGCGCGTGGCACTGGCACGTGCCATCGCGGTGCAGCCGCGCGTGCTGCTGCTGGACGAGCCGCTAACCGCGCTCGATGCCAAGCTGCGCGACGCGCTGCGTGCCGATATCAACCAGCTGCTGCGCAGCCTGCATATCACCGCCGTGTACGTCACGCACGACCAGGCCGAAGCGATGGCACTGGGCGACCGCATCATCGTGATGGACAAGGGGCGCATCGCGCAAAGTGGCACGCCGCAGGACATCTATCGCGCGCCGGCCAACGCCTTCGTGGCCGACTTCATCGGCACCATGAACCATCTGCCCGGCACGGCCGAAGCCGGCCGGTGGCGCGTGCCCGGCGGCACGGTCCCGATGGGGCCGCCGGACGATGCGCCGATGTCGCCAACGGCACGCCTGATGTTCCGCCCCGAAGACGTCGCGCTCGTGCATGCCGATGACGCGCATGTGGAAGGCACCGTCGTCACGGCGCTGTTCCTGGGCAACCACACGCGGCTGCTGGTGGAAGTCGGCGCGGCCGCGCCACTGATCGTCGACACGGCGCGCCGCGACGCCTGGGCGGCCGGCACGCGCGTGGGACTGCGCATCGATACCCATCACCTGATCACGCTTCCGCAAGCCGCATGACTCTCGCACCTACCGCGCCCTATCTCGTAGCCCAACTGACCGACCTGCACATCAAGGCCGGCGGCAAGCTGTCCTACCGCATGGTGGACACCGCCGGCGCGCTGCACGCGGCCATCGACACGCTGCTGGACGCGCCGCAACTGCCCGATATCGTGGTGGTCACCGGCGATCTGGTCGACTTTGGCCACGAGCACGAATACCAGTTCCTGCGCCGCATCCTGCAGCGCCTGCCGATGCCCGTGAAGCTGTTGCCGGGAAATCACGACCATCGCACGTCGCTGCGCACCGTATTTCACGATCACGACTACCTGTTTGCCAACGGCGATGCCGAAAGCCCGGTGCATTACGCGATCGATGCGGGCCCGCTGCGGCTGGTTGGATTCGACTGCACCGTACCGGGCAAGCCGGGAGGCCGCGCCGAGCCGGATGGCCTGGCCTGGCTGGATGCCACGCTCGGCGCGGCGCCGGGACGGCCAACGCTGGTCATGCTGCACCATCCGCCGTTTCACACCGGTATCGGCCATATGGACGTCCAGGGGCTGGACAATGCCGCCGCCCTCGAAGCCGTGATCGCCCGCCATCCGCACGTCGAGCGGGTGATCTGCGGCCACCTGCACCGGCAGATCACGCGCCGTTTCGGTGGAACGATCGCCATGACGGCACCGGGCCCCGCGCATCAGGTGGCACTGGATCTGGCCCCGAACGCGGCCTCGTGCTTCCGCATGGAGCCGCCCGGCTACCTGCTGCACTGGTGGCACCCCGACCACGGTCTGGTCACCCATCTGGCGGCCATCGGCGATTACGGCGCACGGCATCCGTTCTTCGACGCCAACGGCAAACTGATCGACTGACGGCCTTTGCGCGCCTTTGCCGGTCTTTGCGGCCCTTTGCGCCGCATGGCAAGTGGCATTGCGGTACCATCTCCGGTTTCCTTCGATTCCCGGACCGATGTTCCGCCAGTCGGAACATCGCAGCACCCCGCTATGGACCTGCTTCTGCTCAGCAATTCAACTTCGGACGAGGGCTACCTCGTCCACGCCGCCCATGCCATCCAGGAACTGGCCGATGGGCGCACCGACGCCCTGTTCGTGCCTTACGCCGGGGTAACGCGCGATTGGGACAGCTATGCCGACCAGGTACGCGACGCCTTTGCGCCCACTGGCATCGCGGTCAGGTCCCTGCATCGTGAAGCCGACGCGCTGGCCGCCGTCAACGCCGCCTCCCTGTTCGTGGTGGGCGGCGGCAATACCTTCCGGCTGCTGCAGGTGTTGCGCCAGCAGGGCCTGCTCGCGCCGATGGCCGCGCGGGTGCGCAGCGGCGCCGCGCGCTATATCGGCTGGAGCGCCGGCTCCAACCTGGCCACGCCGACGATCCGCACCACCAACGACATGCCCGTGGTGGACCCAGGCGGTTTCGATGCGTTGAACCTGGTGCCATTCCAGATCAATCCGCACTACTACAACGTGGAAATCGAGGGCTTCCGGGGTGAAACGCGCGACCAGCGGCTCACGGAGTTCACCACGCTGTCGCCGGACACGCCCGTGCTGGGCTTGCCCGAAGGCGACTGGGTGCGCGTGTCCGGCGATCGGCACGTATTGCACGGCGCCCACACCGCGCGCTGGTTCCTGGGCACCCGGACCTGGGACGTCCCTGCCGGCCCGCTGACCGTGCCGGCCTGAAGCTCGCCGCGCGGCAGGCAAAAAAATACCCGCAGCCGGGAGGAGCGGGTATGAGAAGTGGTATGGACAAGTCGCGGAATTCGTCCACGGGAAAATGCTGGCACCGCACCACTACGCTGCCAATAATCTTTCCGGACTACTTCTTATTTCCTCGGCATGGCCGATATACGGCAAATGGCGTCGCGCCCCCACAGCTGGCAATGGACAAGGCGCACGGAATCCAGTCCAATCGACCCCAATGCCGCCCCCCGCACATTGTGCGTTCCCTTATGCCGCGTGCCCGACTTCTGCTGATCGATGACCACACCCTGTTCCGCACGGGGCTGAAGCTGCTGCTGGCCGACAGCCCCAGCGTGGCGTCGATCATCGAGGCGGGGTCGGTCATGGAGGCCGTGGAAGCGCACGGCAGCCAGCCGGTGGATATCCTGCTGCTGGACATCCAGATGCCGGGCCTGAACGGCATCGAAGGCATCAAGGTATTGCGCCGTCACTTTGCCGCCGCGCGCATCGTGATCGTCTCGGGCACCTCCCACATCGACGCGATTCCGGCCGAGTCCCGCCGCGATATCGCCGGATTCCTGCCGAAATCGGCCGATGCGCTCGACATCGAGAAAGCCATCGCCAGTTGCCTGGCCGGCGGCACGCATTTTCCGGCGGACGCCTGCGGCTGCGGCATGGCGCCCGCGAACGGCGGCGCCGATGCCCCGGTCTACGAGCCAAGCCAGCTCACGCCGCGCCAGCTCGAAGTGCTGACGCAACTGAGTCTGGGAAGATCGAACAAGGTGATCGCCTACCACCTAGGCTTGTCCGAGAACACGGTCCGCGTGCACGTGGCTGCGATCCTGGACCACCTGGGCGTGGTCAGCCGCGTCGAGGCCATCCTCGAAGCGCAGCGCCGCGGGCTGGTGCAAACCCAGCGCTAAGCGCCGCAAGCCCGCCCCGCCGCGATCATGGCGTTGCCCTTTCTCCCGCACTACGACGAACCGCGCCTGCTGTCGGCGCAGATGGAGCTGATCGACCAGAGCTTCGGCATGGCCATGCTGGGCTGCGCGCTGGCCGCGATCATCCTGGGCACCGGCCTGAGCCTGACCGACGGCCACCCTGGCGCACTGCCCTGGGCCACGGCGATGATCGTGCTCTGCGCCATTGCCCACTTTGGCCGGCTGGCCATGCCCGACCGGCTGACCGAGGCACGCTCCGGCCTGTACGCGCGCGGCATGACGGCCATGCTGGTGCTGATCGGCGGCCTGTGGGGTCTGGCCGGCTGGCTCTATCTCGATATCCGGTCCCCGGCCCTGGTGATCTGCGTGCTGTCGCTGATCGCCGGCATGAGCGCGGCGGCACTGGCCGTGTTCTCGGCCTGCCTGCCCGTGGCGGTGGGGTTCTTCATCCCGGCGATCGTGCCGGTATGGGCGGTCTTCATCGCCACGCACGATATCGCCTATCTGCCGATGTTCCTGGGCACCCCGCTTTATCTCTTCGTGCTGATCGTGTTCGCCCGCAACTATTCGCGGATGGCACGCCACTCGCTGGCGCTGCGCTTTGAAAACGTGGAACTGATCTCGCAGCTACGCGACCAGACCGCGCGCGCCGGCAAGGCTCAGCACGAGGCCGAGGAGGCCAATCGGGCCAAGTCGGTATTCCTGGCGTCGGCCAGCCATGACCTGCGCCAGCCGCTGCATGCGCTGGGGCTGTTCCTGGTGTCGCTGGCCCGCACGCCGCTCGATGCGCGGCAGCGCCAGTTGCTTGACCATATCGAGGCGTCGTCCGGCGCGGCACGCGAAATGCTGAACACGCTGCTCGATTTTTCCAAGCTCGACGCCGGCGTGGTCACGGCCAGCCCCCGGCCCTTCCGGTTGCAGCCGCTGCTGCACAAACTGGAGAACGAATTCGCGCCCCAGGCCAATGCGCGCGGGCTGGTGTATCGCACCCGCGATACGACGGTCACGGTGTTTGGCGACCCCACGCTGGCCGAGCTGATCCTTCGGAACCTGATTGCCAACGCCATCCGCTACACGCACGCTGGCGGCGTGCTGGTGGCCTGCCGGGTGCGCCGCTTCCATGTGTCGATCGAGGTCTGGGACACCGGCATCGGCATCCCCATCACCCAGCACCGCGCGATCTTTCGGGAGTTCCATCAACTCGGCAATCCCGAGCGCGACCAGCGCAAGGGACTGGGCCTGGGACTGGCCATCGTCGATGGCCTGGCGCGGACCATGCAGACATCGGTGACGCTGCGCTCCATACCCGATCGCGGCTCGGTGTTCCGGCTGCGCCTGCCTCTCGCCTGGACCGCTCCGGAGGAAGCGATCCAGCCCGGCGTGGCAATGCGGCTCGATGGCCTGCGCGTGCTGGTGATCGACGACGACCCCGCCATCCGTGAAGCAATGGCCGGCCTGCTGACGGTCTGGAACTGCTGGAGCCGCACCGCCGAGACCGAGGACGAAGCGCTGGGACTGATCGGCGATTTCACCCCGGATCTGATCCTGGCCGACCTCCGGCTGCGCGGCCATCGCACAGGGCTGGAAGCGATCGCCGCCATCCGCGAGCGCGTGGGGCGCGACCTGCCGGCCATCCTGATCACCGGCGACACCGCCGCCGACCAGCTACGCAATGTCCACGCCGGCGGCACCGCACTGCTGCACAAGCCAGTGGTGCCCGGCGAACTCCACGCCGCCATCAGCGCCCTGCTGCACGACCCCGAATACAGTGCCAATGAGGCACCTGAATGGAACCGCTCCGAACGATAAGCATGGCCCTCATTCATGCATGCATCGTATGAATGGATCATTCCTATTAATTGGACTTAGGTCTGACACCCGCCCACACTGCAAGGCAAAGCGGGCCTGATTCCACGGCCAACGCGCGTGTCATTCCAGAACCATGACCTAAGCGAGGAGCCTTTCCATGACCGCCTCACGTTCGGATCTGCCGAAACATGACCTGCTGATCGACGGCAAGCGCCTGCCGCCGGGCACCGGCGCGTACACCACCGACATCAACCCGGCCAACGAAGAACCGATCGCGCTGGTGGCCCAGGGGAGCGCCGCCGACGTCGACACGGCGGTCAAGGCGGCGCGCACGGCACTCAAGGGCTGGGCTGGCATGCGCGCGGCCGACCGCGGCCGCATCCTCTACCGCTTTGCCGACCTGCTCGAAGCCAATGCCGAGGAACTGGTGGCACTGGAAAGCCTGGACGCGGGCAAGCCGCTGGCCTCCGTGCGCCGGCAGGACATGCCGGCCGTGATCGATACCGTGCGCTATTACGCGGGCTGGTGCGACAAGATTCACGGCAGCGTGATTCCGGCCCGTCCCGACGCGCTGACCTACACGGTGCGCGAACCGGTTGGCGTGGTGGCGGCCATCGTGCCCTGGAATTTCCCGCTGATGATCGGCATGTGGAAGATTGCCCCGGCGCTGGCCTGCGGCTGCACGCTGATCGTGAAGCCCGCTGAAATCACGCCGCTGACGGCCCTGCGCGTGGCCGAACTGGCGCTGGAAGCCGGTGTGCCACCGGGCGTCTTCAACGTCGTCACGGGCAAGGGCAGCGTGGTGGGCAATGCCCTGGTGGCACACCCCGGGATCGACAAGGTGACCTTTACCGGGTCGCCCGGTGTCGGGCGCGGCATCATGCAGGGCGCGGCGGCCAATTTCAAGCGCGTGACGCTGGAACTGGGCGGCAAATCCGCCAACGTGATCTTTGCCGACGCCAACCTCGACGCCGCCACGCGTGCCGCGGCATCGGGCATCTTCTTCAATGCTGGCCAGGTGTGTTCCGCCGGTTCACGCATCCTGGCGCAGCGCCAGGTGTACGACGAAGTGGTGGAACGGCTGGCCGCACGCGCCAAGGCCGTTCGCGTGGGAGACCCCGCCGCACCCGATACGACGATGGGTCCGGTCGTCTCGGCCGCGCAGCTCAAGACCGTGCTCGACTACGTCGACATCGGCAAGCAGGAAGGCGCCAGCGCCGTGACCGGTGGCTTGCGCATCGGCGAGCGCGGCTTCTTCGTGGAGCCCACCGTGTTTGCCAACGTCGCGCATGAAATGCGGATTTCGCAGGAGGAAATCTTCGGCCCGGTGGCCAGCGTGATTCCGTTCGACGATGAAGACGACGCGGTGCGCATTGCCAACGGCACCGCGTTCAGCCTGGCCGCTGGCGTGTGGAGTGCCGACATCCAGCGCGTGCACAAGGTGGCTGGCGAACTGCGCGCCGGCACCGTGTGGATCAACACCTATGGCTACACCGATGTACGCCTGCCGTGGGGAGGCTCGGGAGACTCGGGCCTGGGCCGCGAGCATGGCGACGCCGCCATCGAGAACTTCACGGAACCGAAGGCGATCTGGCTGTCACTGCGCTAGCGCCGCGCCAGTGACACTGGCGCGAACTTCCACACCCCGCCCTGACGTGGCGGGGTTTTCGTTTGATGGCTGCGCGCGGAAAGCGTCAACCGATCATGCGCATCGGCAGCAACGCATAAACGAGCGTGAGCACGCCAACGATGGCAGGCGACACGTACTTCAGCGCAAGACTCTGCGATTGCACGCCCAGATAGGCGTACATGCAGACCAATACCATCGCGCATGCAAAGACGAGGCCGTCATAGACTTGCATGGATGTCTCCCAGAGTGCGTTCTTCGACTACTTCTGTGATGACGGGCGTATTTGGGGGCGCCCGTGGTGCTGCCCACTGCAATCTATTTGCGCCGATGGTCGCGCCATCAAACGGGCGCGGCAATCATGGTAATCCCTTCGTTTCTGGCGTTTGATTGATGCTGCAGCGCGGGATCTACCGCGAATGGGACACCGCTTTGCGCGGCTGGGGATGTCAAGGAGGAAAACTGCCAATGTGGCTGTCCCCGTCCCGCAGGGGGGACGGGGACGAAAACAACCGCGATGCGTTACCGCTGCCCGAAATGCGCGCTCCGGAACAACTGCTCCAGGCCGCGCGGCTGCGAACGCCAGTACTGCTTCGGTGCATCGACTTGCGCGCCCAGCTTGGCTGCCGCATGCCACGGCCAGCGCGGGTCATACAGCATGGCGCGGGCAATCGAGATCATGTCGGCCTCGTTGTTGGCGATGATCGCTTCGGCCTGTTCGGGTTCAGTGATCAGGCCGACTGCCAGCGTCGGCAGTCCTACCTCGGCCTTCACGCGCTGGGCATACGGCACCTGATAGCCCGGCCCGAGCTTGATGGCCTGCTGTGGCGATACGCCTCCGGTGCTCACATGCACAGCGGCGCAGCCACGCGCCTTCAATGCCTGCGACAGCGCGATCGTGCCATCGATGTCCCAGCCATTCGGCACCCAGTCCGTGGCTGACACGCGCATCCAGACGGGCCGGTCGGCCGGAAAGGCTTCGCGCACGGCGTCGAATACTTCCAGCGGAAAACGCATGCGGTTTTCCAGGCTGCCGCCATATTCGTCGGTGCGATGATTGGCGATCGGCGACAGAAACTGATGCAACAGGTAGCCATGCGCGCCGTGCACTTCGATGCCGTCGACCCCCAGCCGCGCCGCGCGCTTTGCAGCGGCGACAAAATCATCGCGGACCTTGCGCAGGCCGGCTGCATCGAGCGCGACGGGAGGAACCTCTTCAGCGGCATGCGGCACGGCGGATGGCGCCACGGTTTGCCAGCCAGTCGGCTCATCCGGGCGGATCTGCGCGCCGCCCTCCCACGGTGCACGGCTCGATGCCTTGCGGCCCGCGTGGCCCAGTTGCACCGCCACCGCAATTGGCGAGTACTTGCGTATGGCGTCGAGCACACGGCCCAACGCGGCTTCATTGGCATCGCTATAGAGACCGAGGTCGGCCGGCGAGATGCGGCCCTCCGGCGACACCGCCGTGGCCTCCACGATCATCAAGCCCGCACCGGACAGCGCCATGCTGCCAAGGTGGATCATGTGCCAGTCGGTGGCCGAGCCGTCCTCCGCCGAGTATTGGCACATCGGCGCGATGGCAATGCGGTTCGAGAGCGCAAGGTTGCCGATCTTGTACGGATCGAAGAGATGAGACATGGGGATATTCCTTGTGGTGCATCACGGATGCGGACAACGTCCCGACGATTGTAGTCGTCGCCGAAAAACCCCGTTGACCCTGCCTACGTCATGGAATATCGAATATCGCGCGTGAATCCATCGGCATTCTTCGCGCGCGTCTGCTCGCTGGCGAAGGCTTTCCACGCCGAATCAAAAGAATTCGAGAAGGCTTAGAACTTGGGAATCCGCAGCGTCTTGCTGATCATCAGGGACCCGCTCAGCACGAACAGCAGCACCAGGGGATGGAAGGTGCCGGCACCGAGTTCGATCGCGCCGCCGGGCAGCGCATCGCCGATCAGGCCGCGCGATGCGCACCAGGCCAGAATGCCGGTCAGCACCACGCTGGTAGGAATCGGCGTGCCTTCGAAGTATTTGACCTTGCCTTGCGCCGAGCCTTCGGCCAGTGTCTCGGCCGTGACGTTGAAGCGCGCCAGCCGGCTGACGCCGCAGCAGACGAAGTAGATCAGCG
>DAIOET010000123.1:0-10290 GCA_036746135.1 Cupriavidus sp. | reverse complement strand
CAATAAAAAAGGCCACACCGGCGCTTAAGCGCCGGTGTGGCCGAACGAAGCATCGATACAGCCGGTTACGGGCGGGGTAAGCATGATCCGGCCGGCCGCACCGATTCCCTACATGATCGGAACGATCAGAACTTGTGGCGAATGCCGATGGCCACGCCGAGCATGTTGCTCTGGCCGTTGGCCAGCGCGTAGCTGTTGCCCAGCGACAGGCTGTTCGCGTAGAAGGTGCCCAGCGATTCGAGCATCAGCGCGGCGTTCTTGGCGTAGGCGGTGGACAGGTAGACGTCCGTGCGCTTGGAGAACGTATAGTTGGCCACGAAAGCAATCTGCCACGGGTTCGGCGCGTTGGTGCCGAACAGGTTCTTCATGTCGTCGTAGTTGTATGCGAGCGTCAGGCCCACCGACGGCGTCACCTGGTAGTTGGCGCCGATCCAGTAGAAGTCGTCACGTTGGATGATGGTGCCGGCCGCGTTCTTGTTTTGTCCCCAGCGATAGCCGCCCATGATCTTGGCGACGCTGCTGATCGTATAGCTGGCGCCGACCACGGCTTTGCGCATCGTGCCGCTGCTGGCGCCGATGGTCGGGTTCCACTGGTCGTAGCCGACGGTCACGCCAAACGGGCCACTCGCATACGCCACCGCCGCGCCGTACGCGGTATCGCGGCGGAACGCGCCCGGCACTTCGCCGTTGCCGCCGATCGGCGTGGGAAAGCCCACGGACGGCGGCAAGGCCAGGCCGGTACCGAACGACCAGTGCGCCAGCGCTGTCACGGGACCGAACTGGCCCGAATACTTGATCGTGTTGTCTTCGCGGAAGTTTGCGCCGGACTGCAGCACCACGGGTTCATATTGCGTCGCGTAGGCCGTGGGCGAGAAGTTCGCCAGTGCCTCGAACATCGACGTGTACTGGCGGCCCAGGCTGATCTGCCCGATGCCGTTTTTGGACAGGCCGATGAATGCCTGGCGGCCGAACAGGCGGCCGCTTTGCTGCAGCGTGCCGTTGTCGAGGCCGAAGCCGCTTTCGAGCACGAACACGGCCTTGGTGCCGGCACCCAGATCCTCGGTGCCGCGCAGGCCCCAACGCGAACCTGCCAGGCCGCCGGAATCCATGCGATACACGTTGTTGGCCGGGCCGGGGTTGAATCCGTTGGCCGCGGACGGAACATTGCCAACATGATTGACGTATTCCACGTTGATATCCGCAACGCCGTACAGCGTGACGCTTGTCTGCGCGAATGCGCTGCCCGCGCAGGTAAGCAATGCGGCCGTGGCCATGCCCTTGAGCTTCATGAAACGATCTCCTCGCTTTGTCTTGTGTTGTGGGGGTTTTCCCGTCGGAATGGGTACTACGTGAACTGCTGAATGGTTGGCAGGCGCTTTAGCGGCGCTGCAGTTGCGCGAGCAGTTCTTTCGCGCGCGGCCACGGGCCATAGCCCGCGGCAGGATTCAGATGGCCGACCTTGCCCAGGTCGACGAGATCGCTGCCCCAGTCGCATGCCATCTCGGCCGCACGCTCGAACGTAGCGAGCGGATCGTTGCGGCTGGCGGCCAGGATCGTCGGGAAGGGCAGCGGCTCTCGCGGGATCGGCAGCCAGCCCCGTACTTCGAGCGTGGCGCGATCGGGGTAGCCGGCCGGCATCGGTGTTTCGAGATCGGCCGGTGTGGCCAGCAGCGCGCCACGGATCTTGCCGCGCGGTACCTTGTGAAACAGGTGACGTGCCCAATGCACGGTGATCATCACGCCCGCGCTATGCGCGGCCAGCATCACGGGGCCATCGATCTCGGCCAGTGCCTTGTCGAGTGCGTCCATGCGCGCCGCGCAACTGAGCTTGTCGTGTTCGAGCGGCGCGACCGAAGCGACCTTTTGCTGCGTTGTCTGCAACTCGGCCTGCAACAGGGTTTGCCAGTGCTCTGCAACGTGATCGCGCAGGCCGGGCACCAGCAGCAAGGTGGTTTCTGGGGACAGGTACATCGTGTATCGCTCTTGCGGAAATTGGGGTGACGTGACGCGCCTTACTGAGCCGGGCGCTTTTGCGCCAGCCGTTGCAGGTCCGCGGCATAAGTGCGGCGCCCCGCGATAAAGCAGAAGGCGGCAAACAGTCCGGTCAGAGGCAGCCACTGCAGTGCGCCGGCCAGCCCGATGTGATCGGCCAGCAGGCCTGTGATGAACGGCCCGGGTGCCAGGCCCAGCAGGTTGTTCGCCAGCGTCAGCGTGGCAAAGGCACTGGCATGGATGCTCGGGTCGGTCAGATTGGCCACGGCGGCGCTGGCGGGACCGGCGCTGCCGCCGGCCAGCAGCATGCCGCCGGCAATCAGCGCCAGTTGGGCGACGCCAGGCTGCAGATGGAACGCGGTGCCCAGCAGCGCAAAGCAGAGCAGGCTATATGTCACCGCCATCAGCCACTTGCGTGCCGGTGCGGTACGGGCCACGCGGTCGGTCAGCGCGCCGCAGAGGATCATCCCGGCGCCGCCAGCCAGCACGAAGCATGCGGCGCCCAGGCCGGCGTGCTGTGTGCTCATGTTGTAGTAGCGGCCCAGGTAGCTCGGCATCCAGGACAGCAGCGATCCCATGACCAGCAGTTGCAGCGCGCTGCCAACATAGGCGCACAGGAGCGAACGTGAAGCGAACAGTGCGCGACCCAGCTCCCGCAGCGACATCATGGGTTGGTGCGCGGCCGCGCCGGCCACTTCACCGATCGACTGGCGGTGCGCCTTCAGGCGCGATTCGGTAACGACCAGCCGGTAGAAGCCGACCATGACGAGCCCGAACAGCGCCATGCCGGCAAACGCGAAACGCCAGCCGAAGTGCGCGGAAATCACGCCGCCGAGTGCCATGCCGAGCACGGAGCCAAAGGCGCCGCCTGCGATGAACGCGGCGCTCAGGCCGGCACGCATGTGGCGCGGAAACACCGATAGCACCAGGGCGATGCCAACGCTGCCGTAGGCGGCTTCGCCGATGCCGACGCACAGCCGCGCCGCCAGCATTGCACCGTAGGAATTGGCGAGGGCGCAACCGAGGGTGGCGACGCTCCACAGCACGGCCATCAGCGTCAGGCTGCGCACGCGGCCCCAGCGGTCCGCCAGGATCGACAGCGGCACCGTAAGCAGGCCGACCATCAGCGCGACAACGCCACCGAGCGCGCCCAGGCTGGCGTCGCTGAGCGACCATTCCGCCTTCAGCAGCGGAAACAGCGCATTGAGCACCTGGCGCGACATGTAGTCGGACAGCAGCAGGCCAAAACTCAATGCAAAAACCAGCCACGGATACAGGCGCGAACGACGCGCATTGCCTGCGGTGGCGGTAATAGGTTGCGTGAAGGGAACCCCGGACATCAAACCATCTCCTCGATGACTCGACCCCGCAATGGGCGGGGCCGCGACGAGCGAAGTATCGGGTAATGACGGCTTACGGTTTGACTATCCGGGACAACTATTTTGCTTGACGGGACAGTGCGGGAAAACCCCGCAGCGGGTGCGTCTTGCGGTTACTCGATCGTCACCTTGCCTTCTTTCACGAGCACGGCGAACTTGCCGGTCTCGTCGTGAATGCGTTTGGCGAACGCTTCGGGAGTGCTTGCCATCGGCTCGGCACCGGCCGCGATCATGCGTTGCTGGAAGTCCGGCGAATTCACGATCCTGACGATCTCGGCATTGAGGCGCGTGACCACGGGCTTTGGCGTGGCGGCCGGCGCGAGCACGCCAAACCAGGTGCCGATATCGAAGCCTTTCAGTCCGGCTTCTTCCATCGTGGGCACCTCGGGCAACACGCTGGAGCGCTTTGCCGTGGTGACGGCCAGTGCCTTGAGTTTGCCTGCCTTGATATGCGGCAGCACCGTCGTCAACGTGTCGAAGGACATCGTCACCTGCCCGCCCAGCAGGTCCGTGGTCAGCGGGCCGCTGCCCTTGTACGGCACATGCAGCAACTGGGTACCGGTGGCGGCCTGGAATTGCGTACCGATCAGGTGTTGCGCGGTGCCATTCCCGTTCGAGCCATACGACAGTTCCGGCGAAGCCTTCTTGGCCAGCGTCACCAGCTCCGCCACGTTCTTCGCCGGTGTCTTCGCGCTGTTGATGACCAGGACGTTAGGCACCATCGCAAGCGTGGAGACCGGCACCAGGTCCTTCTGGAAGCTGTATGGCAGCTTGCGATAGACGCTGGTGGCGATCGTATGATGCACGGCACCCATCAGCAGCGTGTAGCCATCGGGCTTGGCCTTGGCCACATAGTCGGCGCCGACCGTGGCGCCCGCGCCGGGGCGATTCTCGACGATCACCGGTTGACCGAGGTTCTTCGACAACTGATCGCCCAGCGCGCGCGCCAGGATATCGGTGGTGCCGCCCGACGGGAACGGCACCACCAGGCTGATCGGCTTGGCTGGCCATTCCTGAGCGAAGGCTGACGATGCGCCGCCAAGCGCAATGGCGAACATCGACAGGCCGCAGAACCGGCGGATCGATTGAGTGTGGAAGGTACGCATGTTTGTCTCCTCTGGTTGTAGTGGTTGGGAAATGCGTGACGTGAATGGCTAGACCGATACGGAGAACGCGGCGCGGCCCGCGAACGTGGCCGCGCAGCCGAGTTCCGCCTCGATGCGGAGCAGGCGGTTGTACTTGGCCACGCGGTCGGAGCGCGACAGCGAACCGGTCTTGATCTGCGTGGCCGCCGTGCAGACGCTGAGGTCGGCAATCGTGGTGTCCTCGGTCTCGCCCGAACGGTGCGACATCACCGACGCATAGCCGGCCTGGCGGGCCATGTCGATGGCGGCCAGCGTCTCGGTCAGCGTGCCGATCTGGTTCGGCTTGATCAGGATGGCGTTGGCGACGCCGCAGTCGATGCCTTCCTTGAGGATGGCGGTGTTGGTAACGAACAGATCGTCGCCCACCAGTTGCACCTGGCTGCCCAGGCGCTCGGTCAGGAGCTTCCAGCCCTGCCAGTCGCCTTCGGCCATGCCGTCCTCGATCGTGACGATCGGGTATTGCGACACCCAGCCCGCCAGCAGGTCGATAAAGCCCGTTGCGTCGTAGCTGCGGTTTTCGGAATGCAGCACGTACCTGCCATCGCGATAGAACTCGGAGCTGGCCACGTCCAGGCCCAGTGCGATATCGCGGCCTGCGTAGAAACCGGCGGCGTCGATGGCCTGCATGATGACTTCCAGCGCCTGCTCGTTGGACTTCAGGTCGGGCGCAAAGCCACCTTCGTCGCCGACGGCGGTGGAGAAGCCGCGTTGCTTGAGCAGCGCCTTGAGCGTGTGGAAAACTTCCGCGCCCCAGCGCACCGCTTCCGCGAATGACGGCGCGCCTACCGGCAGGATCATGAATTCCTGCATGTCGATGCTGTTGTCGGCATGCGCGCCGCCATTGACGATGTTCATCATCGGCATGGGCAGCCGCATGTCGTTGTCGCCACCCTGGCCGCCGATTGAGCGATAGAGTGGCACGTCCGCCGATGCGGCCGCGGCGCGCGCGGTAGCCAGCGATACCGCCAGCAATGCGTTGGCACCCAGGCGCGACTTGTCCGTAGTGCCGTCGAGCCGGATCAGGCATTCGTCGATCGCTGCCTGGTCCGCTGCTCGCATGCCGGCCAGCGTGCGCGCGATATCGACGTTGATATGACCGACGGCTTTGCGCACACCTTTGCCGGCGTAGCGATGACGGTCGCCATCGCGTAGCTCGATGGCTTCGCGCGAGCCGGTGGACGCACCCGACGGCGCGGCTGCGAATCCTTCGCTGCCGTCCGCCAGCAGCACTTGTGCCGCCACGGTGGGATTGCCGCGCGAGTCGAGAATTTCGTAGCCGCGCACTTCCTGAATCACTGACATGATGGCTGCCTCATTGCACCTGCGCGATGCGCAGCAGATTGGTGGTGCCGGCCACGGTGAAGGGCAGCCCGGCGGAGATCACGATCGATTGGCCGCGCTCGCCGAACCGCTCCTTGATGACGGTGCGGCTGGCCAGCTCGGTCATTTCGAGGACATCGACCACCTCGTGGCACAGCACCGCGTGGACGCCCCAGGCCAGCGCCAGTCGGCGTGCGGTGGCCACGCGCGGCGTCATGCCCAGGATCGGCACCTCGGGCCGCTCGCGCGCCATGCGCAGCGCCGAGTAGCCGGAGCTTGTGTAGGCCACAGTGGCCGGCACCTTGAGCAGCCCGGCCACATGGCGTACCGCATAGCCGATGGCGTCGGCGGCGTCCGCGCGCGGCGGCGTGTGGGACGCCTGGATCGCGTCGTGATAGAGCGGATCGGATTCGGTGCGCGTGATGATGCTGTCCATCATCTTCACGGCCTCCACTGGATAGCGGCCCGATGCCGATTCGGCCGACAGCATGACCGCATCCGCGCCGTCGTAGACGGCCGTGGCCACATCGGACGCTTCGGCGCGCGTGGGTACCGGTGCCGAGATCATCGACTCCAGCATCTGCGTGGCCACGATCACCGGCTTGCCCGCCTTGCGGCACGCACGGACGATCTGCTTCTGCAGCGATGGCACCTGTTCCGCCGGCATTTCCACGCCAAGGTCCCCACGCGCCACCATCACCGCGTCGGCTTCCGCGACGATCGCGTCCAGGCTCTGGATTGCGGCAGGTTTTTCCAGCTTGGCGACGATGCCGGCGCGGCCCTGCACGATGGCCTTGATTTCCTGGATGTCTTCGGGGCGCTGCACGAACGAGAGCGCGATCCAGTCCACGCCGAGTGTCAGGCCGAATTCAAGATCGCACCGGTCCTTCTCGGTCATGGCGGACAGCGGCAGTACCACGCCGGGCACGTTCACGCCCTTGCGGTCTGACAGCACGCCACCGTTGATGACCGTGGTCTCGGCAAAGTCGCTGCCGCAACGATCCACGCGCAGACGGATCTTGCCGTCATCGAGCAGCAGCTCGGTGCCTTCGCTAAGCGCGGCGAAAATCTCGGGGTGCGGCAGGCTCACGCGCGCGGCGGAGCCCGGTGCTTCCTTGTCGAGATCGAGGCGGAACGATGCCCCTGCCGCAAGCTCGACCGGTCCGTCGGAAAACGTGCCGATGCGCAGCTTCGGACCCTGCAGGTCCAGCAGCACGCCAATGGGGCGGCCACGCTGCTGCTCGATCGCCCGGAGCGTGTCGAGCCGTTGCCGGTGGTCGTCATGGGTACCGTGGCTGAAGTTCAGGCGGAATACATCGGCGCCCGCTTCGAACAGCGCATTGATGATCTCGGGCGAAGTGCTGGCGGGGCCAAGCGTGGCCACGATCTTCGCGTTGCGAAGGCGTCTCATGGTATTGCTCCCTCAGGGCGCGATCAGAATCGCGCGGAAATCGTTGACGTTGGTAAGGGTCGGGCCGGTGATCACGGCATCGCCCAGCGCTTCGAAGAAGCCATGCCCGTCGTTGTTGGCCAATGCGTCCTGCGGCCGGATGCCAAGTGCCCAGGCCCGCCGCAGCGTGTCCGGCGTGATGACGGCACCGGCAATCTCTTCCAGGCCATCGACGCCATCGGTGTCGCCGGCCAGCGCGTGAATGCCCGCGTGGCCGCGCAGGGTCAGGGCCAGCGCGAGCAGAAATTCGACATTGCGGCCGCCGCGCCCCTGGCCGCGCACCGTCACGGTGGCCTCGCCGCCGGACAGCAGCACGCATGGCGTGGGAAACAGTTGATGGTCAGCGGTCTCCAGCGCGATCGAACCGAGAACCAGGCCGACATCGCGTGCTTCGCCTTCGATGGCATCGCCCAGCAGGTGCACGGGCACTCCCGCTTCGCGCGCCACGGCGGCAGCCGCTTGCAATGCCATGCGCGGCGTGGCGATCAGCCTGGTGTCGATGCGCGGCAGACGCGAATCGCCGGGCTTGATCGACTCCGCCGCGCTGGAGTCCAGCACGCGCATGACGTGCGCCGGAATCTCCAGGCCGTAGCGGCGGATGATGTCCAGCGCGTCGTGCCGCGTGGTGCGGTCAGCCACTGTGGGACCCGAGGCGATATCGACGGGGTCGTCGCCCGGCACATCGGACAGCAGCAGGTTGCAGACGCGAGCCGGGTGGCACGCCGCGGCAAGGCGGCCGCCCTTGATGGCCGACAGGTGGCGGCGCACGCAGTTCATTTCCGTGATCGTGGCGCCCGACTTGAGCAGCGCACGATTGATGGCCTGCTTGTCGTCGAGCGAGATGCCGGCAAGCGGCAGCGGCAGCAGCGAGGAGCCGCCGCCGGAGATCAGGCTGACGACGAGGTCGTCTTCGGTCAGGCCGGACACCAGTTCCAGCATGCGGCGCGCGGCTTCATGCCCGGCGGCGTCGGGCACCGGATGCGAGGCTTCGATGATCTCGATGCGTTCGCACGGCACGGCATGGCCGTAACGCGTCACCACCAGGCCTTCCAGCGGCCACGGCCAGGCGGCCTCGAACGCCTGGGCCATCGCCGCCGAGGCCTTGCCGGCACCGATCACGATCGTGCGTCCGCTGGGACGCTCCGGCAGATGACGGACCAGCGTCAGCGATGGTTGCGCGGCGGCGATGGCGGCATCGAACATGCGGCGGAGCAATGCGCGGGCCTGATTGGTATCGATGGTCATGTCGGGCTACCTCAGTGCATCAGGCCGGCATGCGCGTCGGCGGCGCGAGACAGGCGAACGCCGATCGAAGGACTTTCCACGGTATCAACCAGCGCTTCGGGGTCGTCCACGATCTTGCCGTCGAGCGCATCTTCCAGCCGCTTCTGGTCGATCGCGCCAACCCAGCGCGCGATGGCCAGCGTGCCCACGGCATTGCCGATGGTGTTGGTGATGGCGCGTGCCTCGGACATGAAGCGGTCCACGCCGAGCAGCAGCACCATCCCGGCGACGGGAATCTTGCCCATCGACGCCAGCGTGGCGGCCAGCGTGATAAAGCCGGACCCGGTCACACCCGCGGAACCCTTGGACGTCAGCAGCAGCACGCCAAGTACCACGAGCTGGTCGGTCAGCGTCAGCGGGGTGTTCGTCGCCTGGGCGATGAAGATGGCGGCCATCGTGTAGTAGATGCACTGGCCGTCGGGATTGAACGTGAGGCCGGACGGCACCACCAGGCCCACGACGGGCTTGGATACCCCGGCGTTTTCCAGCTTGCGCATCAGTTGCGGCACCACCGATTCCGACGAGCTGGTACCGAGCACCGTGAACAGTTCGTCGCGGATATAGCGCAGGAACTTCCAGAGGCTGAATCCCGCCAGCTTCGCCACGCCGCCGAGCACGATCGCCACGAACAGGAAGCACGTGACGTACATCGTTCCCATCAGCTTGCCCAGCGAGACGACGGACCCCAGGCCGTATTTGCCGACGGTGAAGGCCATCGCGCCGAACGCGGCCAGCGGGGCCAGGCGCATGATCATGCCGACGACCGAGAAGATGCCGTGGGTGAACGAATCGAGAAAGTCGACTACGGGCCGGGCGCGCGGACCGATATGCGACAGGGCAATGCCGAACAGCGTGGCAAATACCAGGATCTGGAGAATGTCGTTGCGGGCCAGCGAATCGATGACGCTGGTGGGCACCATGTTCATCAGGAAGTCGATGAACGAGTGCGGTTTCTCCGCCGCGTGGGTGTAGCTGGCGATGGCCTTGGTATCGAGATGCGCGGGGTCGACGTTCATGCCCGTGCCCGGCTGCACGAGATTCACGACGATCAGGCCGAGCGCCAGTGCAAACGTCGAAAGGATTTCGAAATAGAGCAGTGCGCGCACGCCGACGCGGCCCAGCTCCTTCATGTTTTCCATACGCGCGATGCCGAGCACCACGGTGGCGAAGATGATCGGTGCAAAGACCATCTTGATGAGCTTGATGAATACGTCGCCGAATGGCTTGAGGTTGCTGCCGAGGTCGGGATAGAACACGCCGAGCGCGATGCCGGCGGATACGCCCAGCAATACCTGCACGTACAGCTTGCCCAATAGCCGTTGAATCATGGCTGTCTCCTGCTGATTCGAGGTGAGTCGCTTGCGGTCGGTCGGCTCTGGTGGCCGTTATCTGACGACGCAAGGGGGCAGGCGCGCACGCGGCGGCGCGCCTGCGGGCAGCCCGGCGGTTGGCCGGGCGCGAAGGGTGCTTTCAGGGTTGGCGCGTCAGGCGGCCTTGGCCTGCTTGCCGGCGGTCAGGAAGTCGCAGACGGCCTTGGTTACATCGACGGTCTTCGCCTTGCCGCCGAGGTCGCCGGTATGCAGCGCCGGGTTGGCGGTCACGGCCTCGATGGCGGCCATTACGCGCTGGGCGGCGTCGTTCTCGCCCAGATGTTCAAGCAGCATCACCACCGACCAGAACGTGCCGACCGGATTGGCCAGGCCCTTGCCCATGATGTCGA
>DAIOET010000122.1:0-10306 GCA_036746135.1 Cupriavidus sp. | reverse complement strand
TGGGCATGCCCAGCGAACAGTTCCTTGCTACCCAGGAAACCCGCCGCTCGGGGCTACGTGCCTTGCGGGCGGCGCTGCTCCAGGTCCACAAGGAGGTCATCGGTTATGACCGTGGCCAATATGAAAGACTGCATGGCCCGATACCCGCGGGACAGTTTGTGCAGTTAGTGACAGAGGAATCATTCTTCCGCTGGCTCGATCCGCTGTCACGTCTGATCATCGAGATCGACGAGGAACTCGACGGCGACGAACATCACGACGAAACCTGCCGCGCCGTGGCCGGTGCCACGCAGAAGCTGTTCAGTGAGCACGGCGACGAACTGTTTCGCAAGCGCTATCAGGAAGCGCTGCAGGATGAGGCATCGGTGACCGTGGCACACGGTCGGCTGATGTCAGTGATCGGCCAGTTGCGCCAGTTGCCATAACACCAGGGGGCCGCCTGCTAGCGGCCCCTGCCGCCGCCTCGTCCACCGCCGCGATAGCCGCCCCGGCTTCCGCCGTAGCCTCCGCCATATCCACCACTGTAGCCACCGCTGTAGCCACCATATCCACGGTACCCGCCACCGTAGCCGTAGCCCTGGTAGCCACCGTGATAGCCCCCGTAGTATCCGCCGTGATACCCGCCCCGGTAGCCGTAGTAGCCACGGTAGCCGTATCCCCGATACCCGTAGTAGCCACGATATCCGTAGTAACCCCGATACCCGCAGCAGCCGTAGCCAATCCATATGCTGCTGTAGACCGGCCAGCCCGCGTATCCATATGGATATCCGTACGGATAGCCACCGTAGTAGTTGCCGTAGTAGTACGCCGGATAGGCCGGGTATCCGCTATAGAAAGTGCCGTAGGCATTGATCGGATAGCTGCCGTAGTCACTGGTGGAGTAGCTGCCGGCATAACCGCCATAGCCAGTGTCATAGCCCGGATATGCCACGCATCCGCCCAGCATCAGGGCAAACCCGGTCAGTGTCCCCGCCAGCTTTCCACGTATGGCACCCATTTCCGTCTCCCGCCTGCCCTGCAAGGCGTGCCCGTCTGCACGTGCTTTCAGCTCTTTGATTCTATTGCTTATTCGTTGGCAGACAAGTCTGTCCTCGCCCGCCGTGCGTTAGAGCGCCTGACCCAGCGCACCGCCAAACCGATAGCGATTACCGGGATGCCAGAGCACCACCACCGACGCCACCGCGCCGTGTGAAAACGTGCGCCGCCGCAGCACCAGCGCCGGCTCCGTCTGCGCAATCGCCAGCATCTCCGCCACCTCGGCACTGGGCAGCAGTGCTTCGATCTGATACTCGGCACGCTGCAGTGGCGCCACGCGCATCAGGTGCTCGTTCGGTGTGATGGTGCCGAAATCGGCTTCCATATAGTCGGGCGCCAGCGCGGGATTGACCCAGCGATCTTCCACCTGGATCGGCGCATCGTTCTCGTAGTGAAGAATGACCGAATGGAACAGCGTGCTGCGTTCGGCCACGCCAAACTGGCTGGCCAGGCTGCGGGTGGCACGCTGGCGCTCCAATCGGTACAGGCTGCTGCGATGACGATGGCCCCGTGCGCGGATTTCCTCGGCAACACTGCGGATCTCCACCACGGTCGCCTGGTAGCGCTGCTGTGCCACGAACGTGCCGGCGCCTTTGCGTCGCACCAGAATCTGCTCGGCTTCCAGTTCGTTGAGCGCGCGGTTGACGGTCATGCGCGACACCGCGAACGTTTCCGCGAGCCGCAGCTCGGGCGGGATGGCGTCGCCCTCGCGCCAGACGCCGGCTTCTATCTGCGCCTGCACATAGTCCTTGATGCGCTGGAAGGCCGGCGCGGCCGGGTCAGCGGTTTGGACGGATGGACGTGTTGGCATGCGGGTTCCCCGATCCGCGGACCGGCGTGAATGAAGTGGGCCGCGCACGTTCCACAACGGTGAAAAGCGCCGCACCCATTGCTTCGGCGTGCACAGCGCTTGTGCCAATCGGCACCGTGCGCGTGCCGATCCGCATCTTATGAGAAATCCGCTTTCCCATATGCGAAAAGTTGTCTATACAGTATCAGACAGCTTCATTAAGATCAGTCTATACAAGTCGGCCGCCAGCACAAGGGCCGCCAGCGAATTGACAGGGTCATCGATCCAAATGAAATAACGGGGAGTGTTGCGTGAACCGTTGCGTAAACAGGCCGGCGCTGAAGTGGCGGCTCTTGCTGGCCGTCCCGGCCGTGATCTCGGCATTGGCGTTCCAGCCGCGTCCCGCGTGGGCGCAACCGGACGAATATCCTTCCCGGCCGGTGCGCATCGTCGTGCCGTTTGCCGCCGGCGGCGTGGCCGATGCCCTGCCACGATTGGTCGGTCAAAAGCTGTCGGAGCGCTGGGGCAAGCCTGTCGTCATCGACAACAAGCCCGGCGCCGCCGGCAATATCGGCATGGAGACCGTGGCACGCGCCGCGCCTGACGGCTACACGCTGGGCCTGGCGCCCGCTGGCAACCTGACCGTCAACCCGATCCTGTTTCGCAAGCTCAACTTCGAGACACGCGACTTTGTTCCCGTCACGATGCTGGCCGCATCGCCCAATGTGCTTGTCGTGAATCCGTCGGTTCCCGCGCGTTCGCTCAAGGACCTGGTCACGTATGCGCGGGCGCATCCGGGCGAGCTCAATTTCGCGTCGCCGGGTAATGGCAGCGGTGCCCATCTGGCCGGCGAACTGCTGAATCTCGAAGCCGGTGTGAAGACCGTTCACGTACCGTACAACGGCATGGCCACCGCGCTCAACGATGTGCTCGGCGGTCAGGTCCAGATGATGTTCGGCGGTATTTCCACGGTGCTTCAGCACGTCCGCACCGGCAAGCTGGTGGCGCTGGCCGTAGCCGGTCCGCATCGCCTGCCGCAGTTGCCAAACGTGCCGACGGTGGCGGAATCGGGTTATCCAGGATTCGACGTAACGTCGTGGTACGGACTGGTCGCGCCCAAGGGCACGCCCGACAGCGTGGTGCGCAAGTGGCAGGCAGACGTCGCCACCGTGCTGCGCGATCCTGACGTGCGGCAAAAGCTCGATGGCCTGGGCCTTGAGCCGGTAGGCAGCACCAGCAAGGCATTCGGCGAGACCATCGCCACCGAAACGACAAAATGGCGCGCCATCGTGCATCGCGCCAATATTCCGCAGCTGCAGTAAGGAGACCCCCGTGAAAGAGCTGTACCTGACCTACCTGAACGGCCCCGACGTGGCCGAGCTGGCACTGACCGATGCCGAGATCCTGTCCGCCGTGGAAGCCGCGCTCGCCGCGCAGGGACGCGCGGAAACCGTGATCGAACCGCGCGTGCACCTGGTGCCGGAATCGTCGGACAAGGGGCACTTCAATGTCCTGCGCGGCTTTATCAAGCCGCTGCACGTGGCAGGCGTGAAAGTGGTGTCGGACTACGTTGACAACTACAAGCAGGGGCTGCCGTCCGAAATGGCGTTGCTCAACCTGTTCGATCCCGACAACGGCGTGCCGCTGGCCGTGATCGACGCCACCGCGATCACCGACATGCGCACCGGTGCGGTGACCGCGCTCGGCGCCAAGCACCTGGCGCGCAAGGGCAGCAAGGTGCTGGGGCACGTGGGAGCGCGCGGCACGTCGTACTGGAATGTGCGTCTGCTCGATTCCTTGTTCGACTTCGACGAAATCCGCGTGCACTCGCGCCGGCCGGAAAGCCGCGATGCATTCGCCGCAAGGCTGTCACGCGACCTGGGCAAGCGCGTGATCGTGACGGAAGACTGGGAGTCCTGCGTACGGGGCGCCGATATCGTGGTCGAGGCGTCCCGGCTGCCCAAGCCGCAGCCGATGCTGCTGACCGAATGGGTCAAGCCGGGCGCGCTGGTGATTCCATACGGCACCATGAGCGCGGTGGAGCTGTCGCTGACGGACATCATGAGCAAGATGGTGGTCGACGATTGGGGCCAGTGCCGCAAGGGCCTGCCGTTCGGCGCGCTGCGCCAGCACGTGGACAGCGGGCGGCTGAACGAGGAAAACCTGCACGCGGAGCTTGGCCAGATCGTGGCCGGCCTGAAACCGGGCCGCGAACGCGACGACGAGACGATCCTCTTCTGGCACCGCGGCCTTTCCACCACCGATATCGCCCTAGGCCACGCGATGCTGACCAAGGCTCGCGCCAAGGGGCTGGGTCAGACGTTACGGTTTGCGTGAGATGGCCGCCGGCATCGCATCATTCCGGATGTACAACGCCACGCCGGCCGTGACGGCCGCGTGGCAGGCCCTGTTTGCGCGCGTATTTGCCGATCTGTCGTGGCAGGTGGAAATCGTGCCGTTTGCGTGGCCGGCTCCCCTTCCCTCGTTATGGGAACGGCCCGATCTGGTTTGCGGCTTCATGTGCGGGCTGCCGTTTTCGCAAGGGATCGCGCCAGTGGCCCCGCTGGTGGCGCCTGTACCGTCGCCTGCCACGTATGGCGGACAGGCGCGCTATCGCAGCGAACTACTGGTCCGCGCCGACCGTGGCTGGCACAAGATCGAGGACACATTCGGCCATCGATTTGGCTGGATGGCGCAGCATTCCCAGTCTGGCTATCACGCCGCGCGACATCTGCTGGCGCCGTATGCCAGGGACCGTGGCGAGCTTTTTACGGAATCCGTTGGCCCGCTCGATACCCCTATGCGAGCGCTCTCCGCACTGCGCGAGGGAACGATCGACGTCACGGCACTCGACAGCTATTTCCTGGACCTCGTCCGGCGGCATGAGCCTGCCTTGCTTGAAGGGCTGCAAACGGTCGCCACCACGCCCTGGACGCCGAATCCCTTGCTGGTTGCATCGACAACGCTGGACCCCGCCGAGCGCGAGCAACTCGTTGAGCGCCTTGGCAGTCTGCACCGCGAAAGCGTCTACGTGCCGTTACTCGATGCCGTGCTTGTCGAGCGCTTTGTCCGCCCCGATCCGTCGGCCTACGCGCCATTGGCGCAAGGCGCGGCCAACGGCAACGGCTATCCCGAGATTCGATGACCCGCCGCGCGCCGGTCACTCGTGGATCCGCGCCGTAAAACGGTCTTTCAGCACGCGCCCAGGTGAGTGGAAGGCGCCGGCTTCGGTCTCCATATGCTCGCGCAGAAAGGCTTCACTCGCCGGCAGCAGCGCCGCGTAAAGCGCACCCGTACCGGTACGGGCCTCGCGCCCTGGCCAGTCCGCGGGCAGCAGTTCGTCGGGCAGGCCGGGGTCACGCAACAGCACGCGGCGGTATTCGTGGATCAGCAGGATACGCACGAAGAACGCATCGGCCGGCGATAGCCCGTCCGCCGCATCGATCCACGGCGAGAATCGCCTGACATAGGCCTGCCACGCCTGCGCAACTTCCTTGAGCCGGTAGGTCTGGTGAATCAGCAGTTCCAATGGCCGCCGCGAAAACGCCGCCACGGATTCGGCCAGCATCACGGCCGCGTGCTCCGCTGCCGATGCGGCACCGATGATTTCCGCCAGCGAGTCCTGGTCGGCGTTGGGATGCGCGAAGACACCCGGCGCCACCGGGCCGAATCCCTCCCATAGCAGTTCGCGTCGCAAGTGCTGCCGCATCGACGCCTTGGTGTCGTTGCGCAGCATGACCAGCGTCCATTTGCCGTCCCACGGCGGCGATACCCCGGCGTAGATGCGCTTGCCCGCATGTTGCACGCGCAGCAGCCCGGCGTCGGATAACCCATAGAAACTCTTGCGGCCGACCTTCTTCGCATCGAGCCAGTCGTCGGCCGCCAGACGGAAGATGGCCGTGCGCACAAGCCGGTTGCTGAGACCGAACGGCGCCGAGAGATCGATCAGGCTGCCCAGCCACGGCGCCTGAGGCCTCGGCGCAATCACATCTCCGTACATCGTCACCAGCAACGAGCCCGCGCCAAGCTTCAGTCCCTTGGCCAGCCGCGCCACCGGCGCCGATACCGCCTCCGCCTTCACTCCGTCACCCATGAGCCTCCGCCCCCAAAGTGATACACACGAACCGATTGAATGAGTCAAATCGTATCACTATGATTTGGCTCAATGTCAGCTTTCGCAGACCCGCTAAGGGACTGCACCAGTCAACGGAGACATGCATGTACGCGCAACTGGTCGATACCGGTGTCACACAGGTCCGGTCCTCTGAGAACATGAGTGCGGAGGAACGCGCCTTTCAGCAACGTGTGGATGACGGTATTCGCATCGAAGCAAAGGACTGGATGCCCGAGGCTTATCGCCGCACGCTGGTGCGCCAGATTTCGCAGCACGCTCATTCGGAAATCGTCGGCCAGCTGCCGGAAGGCAACTGGGTCACCCGTGCGCCCACGCTGGAACGCAAGGCGGTGCTGCTGGCCAAGATCCAGGACGAAGCCGGGCACGGCCTCTATCTCTATAGCGCGGCGGAAACGCTTGGCGTCTCGCGCGACGAGATGCTGGGCGACCTGCACAGCGGCAAGGCCAAGTATTCGAGCATCTTCAACTATCCGACGCTGAGCTGGGCCGACATTGGCGCCATCGGCTGGCTCGTGGACGGCTCCGCGATCATCAATCAGGTGCCGCTGTGCCGCTGCTCCTATGGTCCGTATGCGCGGGCGATGGTGCGCGTGTGCAAGGAAGAGTCGTTTCACCAGCGCCAGGGCTACGACATCCTGCTCAAGCTCTGCAATGGCACACCCGAGCAGAAGCAGATGGCCCAGGATGCACTCGATCGCTGGTGGTGGCCCGCGCTGATGATGTTTGGTCCGCCCGACGCGGATTCGCTGCACAGCGCCCAATCCGCCCAATGGCGCATCAAGCTGTTTTCGAACGACGCGCTGCGCCAGAAGATGGTGGACCAGACCGTTCCGCAGGCCGAGTTTCTGGGCCTGACGATCCCCGACCCCGATCTCAAGTGGAATGACGAAACCGGCCACTACGATTTCGGCGCCATCGATTGGGACGAGTTCTACAGCGTGATCCAGGGCAACGGCCCCTGCAACCGCGAACGCCTGGGCGCCCGAGTCCAGGCGTGGCAGGACGGTGCCTGGTTCCGCGACGCACTGGTGGCCAATGCCGACAAGCAGGCCACGCGCCACGCTCCGGCGCGTCAGGTGGCCTGAGACGGCCACACCCGAATTCCCCACAAGATCCAGCAAGCAGGAGGCAGCATGAAGGAATGGCCCCTTTGGGAAATCTTTATCCGTAGCCAGCACGGTCTCGCCCACAAGCACGTCGGCAGCCTGCACGCGGCCGACGCCACGATGGCCATCAACAATGCACGCGACGTCTACACCCGCCGCAATGAAGGCGTCAGCATCTGGGCCGTTCCCGCACAGCACATCGCCGCCAGCAGCCCGACGGACAAAGGGCCGCTGTTCGAGCCGGCGCACAGCAAGGTCTATCGCCATCCCACCTTCTTCCCGATGCCGGAAGCGGTCAAGCACATCTGAGGCACATCATGGCAGTCAGCAATCAGGCAACGTTCGACTACCTGCTCCGCCTGGGCGATGCTCCGCTCGTGCTGGGGCAGCGTCTGTCGGAATGGTGCGGCAAGGGCCCGGCACTGGAAGAGGACATCGCGCTGACCAATGTCGCGCTGGATCTGATCGGTCAGGCACGCCTCTGGCTCTCTTACGCCGGTGAAGTGGAAGGCAATGGCCGCACCGAAGACCAGCTGGCCTACCTGCGCGATGCGCACCAGTTCCGCAATCCGCTGCTGGTGGAACAGCCCAACGGCAGCTACGCGGATACGCTGGCCCGTCAGTTCCTGTTCGACACCTGGCACTACTACCACCTTGAAGCGCTGCAGGCGTCCAGCGACGCACGCATCGCGGGCATTGCGGCCAAGGCGATCAAGGAAGTGGCCTACCACGCGCGCCGCAGCGCCGATCTGGTCGTGCGGCTTGGCGACGGTACGGCGGAAAGCCACCGCCGCATGCAGGAAGCCATCGATCGTCTGTGGACGTATACGGGAGAACTCTTCGACAGCGACGCCGTCGATGCGAACCTGATTGCTGCGGAAGTGGCATGCGACCCGGCGTTGCTGCATGCACCGTGGCGCCAGCAGGTGGCCGACGTTCTGGAAGAGGCCACGCTGGCCATGCCGGCCGATGGCTGGATGCAGCGCGGCAGCCACACTGGCCGCCACTCCGAGCATCTTGGCTTTCTGCTGGCCGAGATGCAGTTTCTGCAGCGCGCCTATCCGGGCGCCACGTGGTGAGCGCCATGCAGGCACAGACGATCTCCATTCCGAGCGCGACGACGGCCGCCGTCTGGTCGTGGCTCGACAGCGTTCCCGACCCGGAGATTCCGGTGATTTCGGTGATCGACCTCGGCATCGTCCGTGACGTGCACTGGGAGCGCGAAACCTGCGTGGTGACGATCACGC
Source organism: Cupriavidus sp. (assembly GCA_036746135.1). Taxonomy (GTDB): domain Bacteria; phylum Pseudomonadota; class Gammaproteobacteria; order Burkholderiales; family Burkholderiaceae; genus Cupriavidus. The sequence goes on along the minus strand of DAIOET010000122.1, from coordinate 1,993 downwards.
CAACCTACTCGGGCTGCCCGGCGGTCACGCTGATCCGCGAACAGATTGGCCACGTGCTTGGCGAACACGGCATTGCCGACGTCGACGTGCGGCTGCAGCTTGCGCCGGCATGGACCACCGACTGGATGACCGCTCGCGGCAAGCAGCAACTGTCGTCCTACGGCATCGCGCCGCCCGCACAGAACGTCATCGACATCAGCGGCATCACGCGCCGCCGCACCGCGCCGCAAGTGCCCTGCCCCCATTGCGGATCGGCGCATACGCATGTGGTCAGCCAGTTCGGCTCCACGGCCTGCAAGGCGCTGTACCGGTGCGACGAATGCCGCGAGCCGTTCGATTACTTCAAGGCGCACTGACGCCACCGACTGGAAGAGACAGAGATGAGCCAGTTCCATGCCCTGCGCGTGAGCGACGTCACCAGCGAAACGCGCGACGCCATCGCCGTGACCTTCGCGGTGCCTCCGGAGCTTGCGGATACCTACCGCTATCAGCCCGGCCAGCATCTGACGCTGCGCACCACCATCGACGGCCATGAAGTGCGCCGCTCCTATTCGATCTGCGCGGCCGCCCAGGACCAGCGCCTGCGCATCGCCATCAAGCGCGTGGACGGCGGCCTGTTCTCGACCTGGGCCAACGCGCACCTGGGCGCCGGGCAGACGCTCGATGTCATGCCGCCGTCGGGACACTTTCATGTTCCGCTCGATGCCAGCCATCGCAAGCACTACGTCGGCTTTGCCGCCGGAAGCGGCATCACCCCGCTGCTGTCGATCATCGAAACCACGCTGCGCGCCGAGCCGGAAAGCCGCTTCACGCTGTTCTACGGCAATCGCGCCTCGTCGACGGTGATTTTCAAGGAAGCGCTCGAAGACCTGAAGGACACCTATTTGCACCGGCTGAACCTGGTGTTCATTCTGAGCCGCGAAACGCTCGACATCGACCTGTTCAATGGCCGCCTGGATGGCGCCAAGACCGACGCACTGCTCAAGCAATGGGTGGACCCCGCCAGCATCGACGTCGCTTTCATCTGCGGTCCGCAATCGATGATGGAAGAAGTGTCCGGTGCGCTGATGCAGAACGGCGTGGATGCGTCCCGTATCAAGCGCGAGCTGTTTGGCACCACCGTGCCCGCGAACGCCGCGCCCCGGCCGCAGCACCGCGTGGTCGGCAAGCAGGATTGCGAAGTGACGGTGATCCACGACGGCCGCTCGCGCAGCTTTACCGTCGCCAAGAACAGCCAGACCGTGCTCGACGCGGCGCTCGAACAGGGCATCGAACTGCCCTATGCCTGCAAGGGCGGTGTCTGCTCGACCTGCCGCTGCAAGCGCGTATCGGGCGACGTGGACATGGACGTGAATTTTGCGCTCGAAGACTACGAGGTGGCGCGCGGCTTCATCCTCAGTTGCCAGAGCTATGCGGTCAGCGACACGCTGCTGCTCGATTTCGACCAGGAAACCTGAGCGGTCCGGCTGGCCTTTTTTCCCTCGCACAGAACAACGCCCCCAACGCTTCGGCGTGACAGACATAGATATAGAAATGGAGACACCCGTGACCCACGCATTGTTTACCCGCCACCAGGCCCTGCTCGACCAGGCGCTCAACGCCATCGACCAACGCGGCTACTGGAGCCCCTTCTCCGAAATGCCCAGCCCCAGGGTCTATGGTGAAACTGCCGCGGATGAAGGCAAGGCCGCGTTCGATGCGCGGCTGGGTAAGCCTTTCCCGATCGAGCAACCGGGCACGACCGGCCTGGCGGGCCAGGAAGTCTCTCCCTATGGCGAAAAGCTCGGCGTGACCTATCCGCGTCCGGACCTCGACGCGCTGTTTGCCGCGATCGAAAGCGCCGCGCCCGCGTGGCGCGCCGCCGGCCCGACCGCATGGGTGGGCGTGGCACTGGAAATCCTGACCCGCCTGAACCGCAGCAGTTTCGAAATGGCTCATGCGGTCATGCATACCACCGGGCAACCGTTCATGATGGCCTTCCAGGCCGGCGGCC